>JAUSIC010000005.1 GCA_030648285.1 Nanobdellota archaeon
TTTCCTGTTAATTGTGAATTTATTATTGGAGGCATGCTCAAGATATTATTATTTGAATCAATGAAAATAGGGAATTTTTCTTTTCCTGCTAACAAATGAGTGTATTCTTTTCCTGCGGGATGTTTTTGCAAAATCTGCAAACCAGACATTTCCCTGTCTGATTCCAAAGGAATGAATTTTATCTTATCTGGTTCCAATGCCTTGAATGTTATCGGAAGCTTTATTTTTTCAAGAGGGTAAATTCCTATTGCTACTTTTTTTCTTTTTCTTCCTAATGTCAAATGTAACTTTTCCTGTATTTCCACAAGTTCTTTTATTTTCTCATCATCTAACTTTAATCCTTTAACAATTGTACAAGCCGTGTAAGGACGAATATTCTTCAAAGAAGATTCAACAATAACTTTGTAATCTTTTTCTGGCTTGTTTAACTTATAAGTTCTTAATCCTGTTTTTTTATCGAGAAAAGCAAGGAATGCTCTTTTGAATCCTTCATAAGAAAGCATGTCAGGACGATTTGGAAATATTTCCAATTCAACATCATTGTCTGTTATTTTCTCAATAGGAGTTCCAAATAAGGAAATTCTGTCTTGCATTTTTTCATCTAATTTTCCTATTTCTCTTTCAAACTTTTTTTTGTTGAGGATTACGCTTGCCATTTTATTTCCCCCAAAATTTCATTTCTCTAAGTTTAGTTAAATCATTCCTGTACAAATCACGCAAATCTTTTATTTGATAATAATCCATTAATATTCTATCAAAACCAGGACCCCATGCCAACACATTTACATTTTCTCCAAACAAAGGAATTGTTACTTCTGGACGGAAAATTCCTGCGCCTCCTAACTCAAACCATATTTTTTTCTCTGGATGGAAAACTCTTATCTCAACACTTGGTTCTGTGAATGGATAATAACATGGGAAGAATCTTATTTTCTCAAAGCCCATTTTATTGAAGAATTCTTTCAAGTATCCTAATAAATGGCGAAAATTTACATTTTTATCAACAACAATTCCTTCTGTCTGGTTGAATTCAAAACCATGACTCCAGTCTGCTGTTTCATTCCTGAAAACTTTTCCAATTGCAAAGAATTTTGCAGGAATATCTTTTTCTTTTAATTCTGAAAGAGTTTTTGAAGAGATTGCTGTTGTGTGAGTTCTAAGAATTAATCTTTTTGCTTCTTCTTCATCCCAAGCATAATTCCATCCTTTGCTTCTTTCAACTCCCTTTTCATGAGCTTCTTTTACTGATTTCATTATTTTTTTATCAAAGTCTTCTCTTTTTTCAAACAAGAAAAAAGTATCTTGCATATCTCTTGCTGGATGATCTTGGGGCTGGAATAAAGCATCAAAATTCCAGAATGAACTTACTACTAAATTTCCTGTCATTTCCTTGAAACCCATATCTGTCCAGATTTTCCTTGCATAATCTGTTGCTTGATTTACAAAATGCCTTTTTCCTCCTGAAATTTCTGGGAGAGGGGAAACAACATCATATCTCCTGAATTTTTTTCCTCTCCATAAATCTCTTTTTATTATTTCTGGAGTTAATTGTTCAATCATTTCCTGTGTTTTTATTTTTGAAGCAGATAATTTTTTCCCAAGTTCTGTAATTTTTATATCAACACTTCTCTCTTCTTTTGTTTGAACCACATCTTTTCTATTTTTGAGAGATTTTAATGCAAACAATTGTTCTGGTTTTAATGAAGCGACTTCAAGAGGAAGAGACTCAAGGAACATTTCTTCAAGCATTTTTTTTGAAACTTCGCTTAAACTTCCTGATAATGAAATTTTTCCATTTTTCAATTCAATTAATGCCTTTTTCTTCAGAACTCCTAATGAAGCCTTGAACTCATCATCAGACAAGTTACTTTCTTTTTGGCTATCTTCTAATTTTAATATTCTTTTTTCACTAAGAAGATGAATAAGCCTTCTTTCAGGCAAGCCCTTTTTCCTGTATAATGCTCCATTTACTCCCACATCAACAACTTCTTTTTTTGAGAAAGACAAGTCAATTATTTTTTTGTTAGCAAGATATCTCAATGCTCTTAAAACAGAAGTTTCATCTAACCCTGATTTCTTGCATATTTCATTAAAACTTTCATTTAAGTAAGGGAGAATCTGAATTTCATGGTTGCTTAGGGATTCTTTTATTTTTTCTATGTTTTCCATTGTATATTAAAAAAGAGGGGGTTTTTGATTATTAAATATTTCTGAAGAAGATAATCCTTATAGATATATATTTATTATTCTAAATTTGTCTGCTGATGCAGAGATTGATTTAGATTTTAATAGAAGAATTGAAATCTTTTGTCGATTTGAGCAACTTAATAACGTCGTTTTTGATTAACTAAATTATTAATTTTCGAGCAATTTATTGTGAGAAGCATTTTAATGGTTTATTGAAATTCTTTAAGCATCCAAGTAGGCATTCCCAAAACCAAACCTAATGCATTCAAATCCAGAGAATTTCTGTTCTCTTTTTCTGAAAAGAACATCATTTTTAATTTTGCTTTCTTGCAGAGCTTTATGTTTTGTCTTATTCTCCCGAGTATTTTTGCTTTGTTTTTTTTATCTGAATGAATGATTTCATCAAGATTTATTCCAATTGTGACATTTTTTGCTTTTGCCATTTTTGCAAGAACATGATTAAATCCAGAATCTCTTTGCTTTAATCTGTCTTTCTTGTTTGATTGATTTAAAAGAAGTATATTCACACATTCTTTTTCAAGAATTTTCCTATTTAATTCTTCATCTTCATTTGAAAAAATTATTGTTTTATCTTGATTTTGTTTTATTTCTTTTCTTGCTTTTTCAAAATTTCTTCCTTCAATTACAATATATCCCATTTAGCCAGAAATAATTGTTCCTTTAAATTTCCTTCCGTTCAAAAAATTGTTTAAGTTTCTCATATTCTTTCCAAGAACATATGTTGTTATCTTGTTTTTTAAAATTGTTTTTGTTGCTGTCTGGTCTAAAATCAAATGCTGTCCTGGTTTGTATTTATTCTTGTTTGTCTTTCTATAAAGTTCCATCCAAGTCATTCTTGGGATAAATTTGGCGTCCCTATGCTCCATTGGATTTTTAGTATAAACACCAGGAACATTTGTCAAGTTGATAAAAATTGTCTTAAAATGTTTTGCAATTTCTGTTGCTGTTGCATCTGAAGTTTGATTTGGCTTGTACTCAAGAGCACCGCAAAAAATAATATCTTGTCTTTTAGCATATTTATCTAGAAGTTTTATTGTATGAGGTATTCCATATTCAGGATTCATATTAAAGAAATGAGTCATGAATCTCGCATTCATTCTTGTTGCAGAAATTCCTGAAAAACTTTGAAACTTTTCATTTATGCCAATTTCTCTTAAAGAAGAAATATATTTTCTTGCAATGCTTCCTCCACCACAAACAATTACAAATTTATGCTTTTTTGTATTTTTTAAAATAGCTTTTTTAAATTTTTTCAAGAATTTTGTATCTACTTTATCTGGAATAATAAGGCTCCCGCCAAGGCTAATTACTATCACCTTTTTCATCGCATCTCCTGTGTTCGTAGCACTGTTTGAAGACAAGCTTCAAAACTACGATATTTGCTGAATTTCATTTCAGTTGTTTAATATAAGGGAGAACTTCTTTATAAAATTTGTTAGAGAAGATAGATAATGGAAGAATTGAAGTTTTTTGTAGATATTTTAAGTTGAACAAAGGTTTGGTTAATTCTATTTTACAGTAAACAACTTATCATCATCAACATCGAAAACATCAAGCCTAACTCCTGAATCAAGCCAGCCATGACTATAATTCAAAGCAGCAAAAGCGTTAACAAAATCTCCTTTTTTCTCAAAATGTTCTGCGTCTGAAAGATAATTTGAAACCATTTCGATTATTTCTTTTGCATGGTTTTCTTTTCCTTTTATTACTGATTTTTTTGCTTTTTCCAATGCTTTCTTTGTCAATGTTTTGTATTTTTCTAATTTTTCTTTCGTTATCTTATTTTCCATTATTCTACTACAGAAAAGAAATATTTAAATATGACTTTTTATTTAATAAAATATGAAAGAGGCAAATAATCAAAGGAGATTGCTTTTAATTTTAATATTGGTTATTGTTGTTCTTTTAGGAATTATTGCTTATGCTTTTGTTTTTCGTCCTGCATTAAATGGTTATGTTGTAAAATCACAAAATGAAGGGGTTCAATATGCTGTTTCTGCAATAATTCAACAGGTAGTCAAATGCCCTACAACAGGTGTTCCTTTAACTTTTGGAAATGTGACAATAAATGTTGTTGCTTTGGAATGTTATTCACAACAGCCAGTTCAATAATTCTAAATCTTT
>JAUSIC010000012.1 GCA_030648285.1 Nanobdellota archaeon
CATCAGGTGTTTAATATTATAAAAATATAAAAAAAGAATTAGAATAAAAATAAAATTATTGTTTCAAAATTGCAAGCACAACGCTTACCAATGTTGCTATTACTACTATCCATCCTGCTACCATTGTTACTACACTTGCTCCTAAAGAATCAAGCCAAGGCACAGTCAATGTTCCACCTGTCATAGCAAAACCCACAGCCAATGAAACTAGCACACCTGTAAGCCATGCAACAAAGTTCAAAACTTTCCCAACCATCATTTTTTTAGCCATTTTTTATTAGATTATCCAACCTCCTTTCAATACTATATATTAGGATATATAGTTTAAAAAAGTTTCTACATTTTTTCTATCGTATCTATTCCAAGAAGGTTCAAAGAATTCTTCAAAACATAACGAAATGCTTCCAGCAAAGATAATCTAAAAGATTCGTTGTCTGAATTGATTACAGGGCAAGAATGATAAAACTCGTTGAAGATTTGCGCTAACTGGTAAGAGTAATTTGCAATCATTGAAGGATTATAATTCTTGTAAGCATCAAGAACAACTTCTGGAAATTGAGAAAGTTTTTTTGTCAGTTCAATTTCTTTTTCTTCAAGATTTTTTATTTCCAAGTTTTCTGATAATTTCTTTTTTGCTTTTTTCAAAATTGAAGAAGCACGTGCATAAGTGTAAAGAATGTAAGGGCCTGTGTCGCCTTCGAAGTTGAGTGCGTCTTTTGAATTAAAAATTATATTTCTACTTGCTCCTTGCTTTAGCATAGAATATTTTATTGCTGCTATTGATATTTTCAATGCTCTTTTTTCCAATTCTTTTTTTGAGACTTTGGGTTCTCTTTTCTTTATTTCTTTTTTAGCATATTTCATCATCTCATCAATAAAATAAGAATAAAGAATATTTTCTCCTGTACGAGAAGACATTTTTCCTGTGGGAAGACGAACCATTCCGTAAGAAAAGTGTTGTAATTTATCTGCATAATTTAATTTTGCTAATTCAAGAGTTTTAACTAATTGCTTAAAATGCAAATCTTGCTCATTTGCAATAAGATAAAGTGATTTTTGCAAATCAGGAAAATCTATGAACTTTTTCTCTGCGAGAGCTAAGTCTTTTGCAGAATACAAAACAGTGTTATCTTTTCTTAACAGAACCCAAACTCCTAACTTATATTCCTGCAAATCCATGATTACTGCTCCGTCACTTTTTTTAGCAATATTATTCTTTAGTAATTCTTCTGCAATTTCTTTTCCTTTTTGTTCTACTTCTGACTCAAAATAATGCACATCAAAGAAAGTGTTTAATTGCTCGTATATTTTTTTCCAGGATTCTATTGAAAGACTTCTTGTCTTTTTCCATAATTCATTTATTTTTTTATCGCTTTTGTTCTCTATTTTTCTGTTTATTTCCTCAACTTGCTCTTGCAATTTTTCATTTTTAGCAAGACGTTTTACAGCATCAACATAAATTGAAGCAATCCATGATTCATCTTTTTTTAGTTTTTGTTTTGAATGATATTTCTTGTAGCACCATATCCATTTTGCTATATGCATACCTGTATCTCCGCTGTAGTTTGCTCTTATTACCTTATTTCCTGCAAATTCTAAAATTCTTGAAATGCTCTCTCCAAGACTTGTTCCTCTTATATGCCCGACATGAAATGCTTTATGTGTGTTTGGCTGTGAAAATTCAACCATTACTTTTTCACTTTCTAATTCGGGTTTTCCAAAACTTTCTTTCTCATCAAGAATTTGCTTTACTAATTGCCATGCGAACTTTTTTCTGTTCACGAAAAAGTTAATGTATGCTCCTGAAGTTTGTATGTCTTCGAAACCTTTGTTATCAATATCTCCTCTTATCTGTATTGCAATGTCTTTTGGATTTTTTTTCATGAACTTTGCAAGAACAAAGCAGGGAAATGCAAAATCTCCCATTTCTTGTGAAGGAGGAATTTCAATAAGGTTTTCTATTTTTTCATCTTTGAGATTTATCTTGTTTTTAAGAAAAACCTTTTTCAATGATTTGACAATCTGTTCTTTTTCATTCATAACATTTATAATATATTTTGATTTTTATATGTTATGAAATCTTATGATGTAATTATACTCGGAGCAGGACCTGGTGGATTAACTGCTGGAATTTATGCGGCAAGAGCAGGGCTAAAGACTGCAGTTATTTCAAAAGATATAGGGGGAACAGCAACATCTATTGTAAAACTTGAAAACTGGCCTGGTTTTCACGGAACAGGACCTGAACTTATTCAGAATATTTACGAACATCTCAAAGAGTACAAGGTGGATATAATCTTAGACGAAATTAATCTTATTGAAAAAAAGGGAAAAGGATTTATTATTCATTCCAAGAAAAAAAATGTAGAAGGAAAAACAGTAATAATCACAACTGGAAAAGGAAGAAGAAAATTAAACATTCCTGGAGAAAAGAAATTAACCGGAAAAGGAGTTAGTTATTGCGTGATGTGTGATGGATTTTTTTTCAAGGATAAAATTACTGCAGTTATAGGAGGAAGTGATAGTGCTCTGATGTCTGCATTGAGTTTATCAGATATAGCAGAAAAAGTTTATATCATTTACAGAGGGGAAAGATTGAGAGATGGCAAGCTCACTGTAAAAAAAGTCCAGAAGAAAAAGAATATTGAAACTATTTACAATGCAATTCCTACAAAGATTTTGGGAAACAAAAAAGTTGAAAAAATTGTTTTTGACATAAAAGGAAAAGAAAAAACATTGGATGTTGATGGAATATTTGTTGAGATTGGTTCTATACCCCTTATGGAGTTCGCAAAAAAACTCAACTTGAAATTAGATGAAGAAGACAATATAATTGTTGATGACGAGATGAAAACTTCTGTTCCTGGAATTTTTGCAGCAGGAGATGTTACTAATTCAAAAACAAAGCAAGTTGTTGTTGCTTCTAGCCAAGGTGCTATTGCTGTTAAAGGTGTTATGGATTTCTTGAAAATGAGAATTAGATGACTGCAATAATTTTTAAAAAGTTATTCGATTAACTAAGAGCAATGACAACCTCATGTACAGATGATAAACATCCTTTTTACAAACAAATGTCAGGAATGCCTCTTGACGAAACAATTAATTTCTTCACAGATTCAAGAATGAAGATGGTTTCATTAGCAAGGAGAAAAAAGATTTTTGAGAAGAAATGGAGAAGAAGATTTTTACAAAGCATTTCCTGATTTTGTTCCGATTAGTTCTGATGATTGAAATAAAAGCCTCAAGAGAGGATTGAACTTAAAACCTCGCGGTTTTATATCCCGACACAACTTTCTTTCTGCATCTTATGGAAAGTTTACACAAAAGTTCAATTAAAAGCCTCAAGAGAGGATTGAACTCCCGACCTTTGCTTTACGAAAGCAACGCTCTGCCAACTGAGCTATTGAGGCTGATTTAATTAAATGTTATACTTCTTCATAATTAAACTTATAAACTTATAGAGTTTTTGACAAAAATAATGGATGAAAAGATGATTATGGCTGTTATCGCGGGAGCAAACGAGGCTTTAAAATACAAAGGAGAAAACTTTAATGCAGACGACCAAGAAGTTTTGAAATTCGTGACAAAGAAGGCAAAAGAGATAGTTAGAAAAATCGATTAATTGATTAAATTTATAAGTCGAATTCTATTAAATTTTTTAGATTGAAGTCATTAGGCGGGTGTGCCAGAGTTGGTCAAATGGGCAGGACTTAAGATCCTGTGGCTTAGTGCCTGCGTAGGTTCGAACCCTATCACCCGCAGTAATAATTTTAATATTGTGAGAACCTTAGGTTCGACGAGCAACTTCACGATAAGAACCAAAGGTTCCTAATACTTCCTATTAATATTTTTAGTGGGGTTGCGAACATCCCTATCACCCGCAGTAATTGTCTGCTATGCAGAGACTGATGATAATATTAATAGAATAATTGAAGCCTTTTGTAGATATTTAAGTTGAACAAAGTCGTTTCAGATTAACCTTATTATTTATCTTGCGAACGAAGTGAGTAACTATCTTACCTAAACAATTCAGAAATAGATTCTCCTGTTTGAGCCCTATAAATTGCTTCTGCAAACAAATGAGAAACATCAATGACAGTGACATCATCTCCTTCTCTGTGATTGGTATTGCTTGTCATAACTTTGTCAAAATTTTTTTTCAGTTCTTCTGTTCCATTTGTAAATAATCCATGGGTTCCATAACAGAATAATTTTTTAGCTCCGCTTTTTTTCAACAAATCTGCTGCCTTGCATAATGTTCCTCCAGAGTCTATTATATCATCGACAATTAATACATCTTTATCTTTAACATCACCAACAAGAATGGTTTCTTCTATCTGCCTTGAATCTCCTATTCCTTCTGTTGTTCTTCTTTTATAGATAAACGCTAAAGAATTACATCCTAATCTTTGTGCGAATGATTTTGCCCTGTCAACACCTCCTGCATCAGGAGATAAAACAACAAGATTTTCAAAAGAACTTATTATATTATTTTCTTTTATGTATTTTGCAACAGCAGGAAAACTATAAAGATTGTCTAATGGAACATTTTCAGGGTAAAATCCCTGAATTTGAGAAGCATGCAAATCCATAGTTATAATTCTCTTTAATCCTGGAGAAATGCTCCACGCCAAAGCTCTTGCAGAAATAGGAACACGGGATTTTTCCTTTCTATCTTTTCTTGAATAAAGCATATTTGGAAGAACAAAAGTAACACTTTCTGCAGAAGCATTCAGCAACAAATCTTTTAACAACAAAAGTTCAACCCACCATTCCTGTGGATTTTTTGAAGAGTCGTGAATAAAATAAACTTCTTTTTTTCTGATATTTTCCAAAACATGCATATCTATCTCATTGTTCCTGAATTGATTCACAGATAACTTTCTTAAAGGAATAAAGACGTCTTTTGTTTTTTGAACATAATCACAGATTTTACAGGCAAAATCCCATGCTTTAGAATTAGGGTCTGCTAATAACACCACTTTATCCATATTAAAAAACGTAGAAATGGATTTAAAATCATTTGTATAATCCAGAATATGAAAAAGAGAAATCAGGTGTTAATATTGATTTTTCTTGTCTGTATATTGATAATAGTGAACTATAATTTTCTTGATAATAAAATTGAAGGATTCTTGATTGGAGAGAGAATTGAATATGCAAAAGTTACAAGAATTGTCGACGGAGACACTATAAAGATAAATAATAATGATACAATTCGTTTCTTAGGAATCAACACTCCTGAAAGAGGAGAGAAATATTACAAAGAAGCAAAAGAGTTCTTGGAGAAAGAAATTTTAAATAAAACAATAAAAATTGAAAGGACAGAAGACAACAGGGACAAATATCAAAGACTGCTGAGATATGTTTTTCTTGATGGAAAAAACATAAATGTTGAAATTGTTAAAAATGGATTGGCAAATTATTATTTTTATTCTGGAAAAGACATTTATTCAGATGAACTTGAAGATGCATGGGAAGAATGCTTGAAGAAAGAAATTAATTTATGCGAGAAATCTAAAAACAAATGCGCTGGTTGCATTGAAATAAAAGATGAAAACCTTATATTATATAATAGCTGCAGTTTTTCTTGTTCTCTAAAGGATTGGACAATTAAAGGAGAGGGAAGAGAAAAGTTTGTTTTTAATCAGTCTATATTAATAGCTGGAGGAAAAACTGAATTTAAATTAGACTTGACAAACTCAGGAGGAAGCTTGTTCTTGAGGGATGAAGAGGGGAAGTTGGTTGTTTGGGAGAGTTATTAGTTATAGAAAAACGAGTAATTATAAAAAGAAAAGAAACTATTCATTTTTGATGAAGAGGAAGTATCCTAAAAATAAGAGACTAATTATAATTACTAGTTTATTAGCAGTTTTTGTTTTGATTAGCTTAACTTTTATAATTTATTCAGGATCTATTCAGCAAAAGACAAATTCAAATCCGACTAAAAAATCTTCTATGCCTGGATTTGGAGGAGGGCTCGGGGATACAAGTAAAAACGAACCACCAAGTGAAATAACTTTATCTTCATCAAATGTAGTAGGTTCAGGAGGGGGAGGCGGAGGAGGAAGTTCAAGTAGAAGTTCTTCAAGTAGTCCAGATTTAAGTGAGTTAAGTTATTCAAACAATAATCTCTCTTCTAAAAATTTAATTAACACTTCTAATTCAAGCAATGAAACTGTTAATGAAAATCTAACAATTAGTTTATCCGTAAATAATGCTGATATAATGAGTAATAACAGTCCTATTATTCCTCAACCTCAAAGCAGACTGATTGTTGATCCTGCAACAATTCCAACATCAGATTCTGGAACAGAAACGCAGAGTGTGCAAGCGAGAGCGATAACAGATCCATCTGGGAGTATAATTAAATTTACTACTTTTCCATCTTTTACTCTCTGCAATAATTATGATGACCCTGTTAATTTTGCTCTTGGCTTAGGAACAGTGAACTTAAATCTGGGTTGGGATTATTCAACTTGTCAGGTAGCAATATCATTTAGTCCATATAGATGGGACATTCCCATTAAATATTGTTTAATAGAAGATGATTTTACATGGGGTTGGGACCAAATTGTATGTAATTATGAAACTGCTACTACTTATAACTGCAATACTCTTAATTTAGAAAATTATCATAGGACTACTGTTAAAAGAAAATTTGATAATATTAATTTAAGAAACGAATTTTATGATGATTTGGGTGAAGGAAGTAAAATTGAGATTTTTGCATCTGTTTCTAATGATAAAAATTACTTTAGTGAATATCGCACTTCTTCTAATTATGAGCTTTGGAGCATTTATAGCGACACTTGTGACTGTGTCTCTGGAGATTGTTGTAGTTCAAGTAGACCATTTAGGTTTAAAACTTCCGGAAGTCAACCCACCGGAAAAACAGATTACTATTACTGCTCTGGTTCAAATTCTCCCTTTGGAGGAAGTTCTGTGAAGTATAAAGATTATTATTGTACTGGTTCAAGTAAAGATTCTCTTTTTAGTACTTTTACTACTGACACTTGCGGAACTTGTGAGTTTTGCCAAGAAGGAGATTCAACTTGTTGGGCTTATAATGGATACGAAACTTGTGGAACAAGAGATTGTGATTATCTAGATACCTCTTGTAGAGATTATAGTGATGTTGATAAAGGATGTGTTGTTGGTTCATGTACTTCCTATCAAAGTTGCAATTCATACACGGATGTAGATAAAGGAACATCTTGCGGTACAAATAAGAAATGTGATGGACTTGGTGGCTGTACTACCTGCACAAGTCATATATATACTGGATGTTCTGAGGATGATATTTACTGGTATAATCAATGTGATGACAGGGAAGAAAGAAGATGGGAATGTGGAGATGATTCTGAAGGAACAACGTGGTATCCTTATTGCTCTGGAGATCAGTTATGGAAAAAGAAGACTTGCATTAATAAGGGATGTAGTAGTAATACTTATTGTGATTATGAAGAGTATGACTGTTATAATACATATGTAAAAACTTGTGAGTTTGGTTGTGAAACTGTTCTTGATGGCCGTAATGCACGATGTAAACCAGATCCAAACATAATTTGCAGAGACAATTATGATTGCGGAATAGATTTAAGTTCAACATTCTGTCGTGGAAAGGAGGTATATATTGGAACTACATATTATACATGTAATTATCCTGGAACCCCTCAGTCAAGTTGCACTTCTGATTATTATGAATCTTTGAAAGAAGTATGCATTTATGGTTGTTCTAATGGAGAATGTGAATTGCCTGCGCCTGACTTAACCATAACTGATTTAGTCGTTCAAAGAATAAATGGGAAAAATGTTACTCTCGCCTTCACTGTAAAAAATATCGGCAATGTAATTGCAAATTCTGTTTATTGGAAAGTTGATTCTGATTCAGAAGACGGAGATCCAAGCAGAACAACCCCTACTGCACTTAGTCCTGGAAATTGGACAAGGGCATACATGATGCTGACTTATCTGAATTCAGGAAACTATAACCCGGCAGTAATTGTTGATTTTGATAACTTAATCGTTGAATCAAACGAAATTAATAATGAAGCAAGCATTTCAATAAATGTTTGATAAATCACAATGATATTATAAAACTAAAGTTAATTCATAAAAACATGGGATTGGAAAATCTTTTTCACAAAGTAGGAAAATCTGCAAGAAGGATATTCTGTGCGGGAGCAATTACATTAGCATCCTTAGTATCTTGCTATCCTAATTATGCTCCTGTGGTAACTTCTGGTCCTGAAACAGAAGAGGTTGAAGAGGGGAGTTTTTATAGTAAAACACTTGTGGTAACTGATGCCAATAAGAATGAGGTATTATCCGCAACAATCTCCCAAACTCCATCACAGTATCTTTCAATAAGTTCACCAACAGTCACAGGCAATTCGACTGAATGGACAATTTCAGGAACAATTCCAGAAGTTAATGCAGATACAGAATCAAATATTAGTATTGGTATCTCAGACGGAGAAGCTTCTGTTCCATGGGATTATAAACTAACTGAAAAGAATATCCCTTATTCGCCAGATACTACTGTAACTAAAGAATTTACGAATAATGGACAAGTAAAGTATATTTTTTCTGGAACAGATGATGGCTCTATTGAACATATTGCTGCAAGATTTAACAATACTGGCGATTATCAGAATTTTAACAATAATGATTCTGTTTTAGTTCAAATAATTGAAGGAAACAATTCAGTAGAAGCAAGAGCTTATGATAATGAAGGATTAGCTGACCCAACTCCTGCTTCAGATTCTTTTGTTTCTCCAACAGAAGAAGAAGCTAACCAATTTATTGAAGGAATTCTTAGTGGAAGAAGTGGAACATACGGGCATCTTGAGAGAGATGTATATATTTCTATAGGGGAATCTGATGTTTTTCATGTTGATCTTCTTATAAGAAAAAGTGATGGAACAGATGCTGTAATTAATTATACTGGTCATCAAAGCAGTTTAGAATCAGAATTATATAATAAGGGGCTTTTGGATTTGTATGGAATTCCTAATCTTTATCTTGCTAGAATTCCAGAAAGCGAAATGCAATCTCAACTTGAGGACTTTATAGATAACGGGTATAATTGATTTAAACTATATCCTAAGAAATATATATTGAAATATGAAATAGTAATATTTAAAAAATATAGGTTCTAATAGATGGTATGGAGGGGAAGAAGTTAAAGGGGATAATTGTTATTGGTCTTCTCATTGCTTTACTTGGTTTTATGGATGCTGCATGGATTATTTATCATAGAAGCACGATAACTACTAATATTATTGGAGAAAAAAGTATGTATAATATTTCACAGGAATTTGCTAATACTCTTTCACTGAATACTTCTAGTGGAATTACAAATGTTACAAGTCTTATGGAAATTGAAGGCATAACTGGAAATATAAACATGAGTTTTGACATACAAACAAGAAAAACAGACTTAACCAATGCAAGTTGCCCTAATTATGATGATGATTGCTGTGTTATAGTAACTCATATTCATAATACAAATAGGAATATCCTATCTAACTGCCCATCTAATATTGGAGACAAGGAAAACTTCACTTTTCTTACTCCTGGCACAAATTATTTAGAATATATGATTGAATGTGTTGAAGATTCTTGTTCTCAAAGGATAAATTCTAACATAACTCTTGAAGAAAGGAGGTAAGTTCACTAATTCACAGGAATGACAAATGTGATAATTTTATAAATAGGGGGTTTGTTAGCGCAATATGAGAAACCTTGTAAAGAAATTACTTTTAGGAGCATTAATTGTAGTATCTACTGCTTTTGTTAGTTGTAAGCCTGCAGTAGTTGAACCACCTGCGAATTATGCTCCTGAATTTACTTCAGATCCATTAACCGAAGTTACTGAAGGAAGTTCTGTTAGTCGCTATTCCAATGCAACAGATCCTGAGGGAGATAAGTTAACTCATTCCTTTCTTTTAGCGCCGCCTGAGGTTTCTATTCATCCAGATACAGGATTACTTACAGTAACAGCTCCCCAAATTGATGCAGATACTCCTTATGATATTATAGAGGGAATTTCAGATGGAATAAACCCTGTTGTTACAAGAGATTATACTCTAATTGTTAAGAATGTTCCAGAATCTCCAATACCAGTCTTCTCAGGAAAGCCTACTGTTCAGGTAGAATCCGGAAATGTGCCTTTAGAAGATTTAGTAAGTTATTCGGGAAGTGTTACAAATGGGACTGTTGTTAAACAGGAAATTGGAGCAGATTTGAATTATGATGGGAATTTAGGAGATGGTGAAATAATAGAAACAAGCACTTCTGCAATTAAGGACAAGAAAATAATTTTTACACAACCAGGAACATACCAAATATATGGACGAAGCACAGATGATAAAGGAAATATAGGACTATCTGAACCGACTGCAGTTACTATCTCTCCTACAATTTCTAATCCGGATTTAGAAGCAACAATGACTTTTCCAGATACTTATACAATAGGAAGCAAGTTTACTTTTGATGGGCAAATTAAGAATAAGGGTACAAGCGATGAAACAATAGATGTTTCACAAGAAGATAATTTAGAATATAGATTAATAAAAGAGATAATTCCCGGAATTGGAGAAGAAGTGCTTAATCAGAAATTTCAAGACAATTTAAAGATTATTCTAAAGTCATCAGGATATTTTGGAATAAAACAGATAAGAAAAGGAGATACTCTTTATGATAAACCTCTTGAAAATGATTCTTTTGTTTTAACAATTTCTCCTCAGGATACAGATATAATATGGAATGGAGTGAATCGCACTTCTGTTTTTCATTTGGTTTATCCAGAAGGATATCCCACACCTAGTCCTTGTTACAAATTTATAAAAAGCGGAAATTATCGTATTGCAATAAGCATAAAAGATAATGATTTTAATTATTTATCAGACCCATTTAATGTAAATAGTATAAATTAAAGAGTAGTACTAAAAAGGAAAACATTTATATAGTTCCTTTTTTTAACTAATTTTATAATAAAATGAATAAATCTAAATTCTTTATTTTCGCATTGCTTTCTATAGCAATTGTTCTATCGGCATTTTCTGTTGCGGCTTTTGTAAGCCCAGCAAAAGTTGATTTAGGAACAGCTGGCGATTTTGCGATTTTGTCAGAAGCAGGAATTACAAACGTCCAAGGAAGCACTACACATATTATTGGAGATATGGGAGTTAGTCCAATTACTTATGCTTCTATAACTGGGTTTGATTTGATAGGTGTTCCAGCTAATGATGTATTTTTGACATCTGCTTCAGTAACTGGAAAAATATATGCGGCTGATTTATTTCCTCCAACCCCTATTAATATGGGAACGGCTATAAGCGATATGCATACAGCATACACTGCTGCTACAAGTCCAGCACCTGATGCTACTGAATTATATTCAGGTGATATTAGTGGAAGGACTCTTACTCCTGGTGTTTACAAATGGAGTTCTGGTCTTTTAATAGGTAGTACTGGTGTAACTCTTTCTGGTAGTGCAAATGATGTTTTCATCTTTCAAATAGCGCAAGATTTAACTGTAGCAAACGGAGCTATAGTTACTTTGAGTGGCGGTGTACTGCCTCAAAATATTTTCTGGCAAGTTGCAGGACAAGTTACACTTGGAACTACTGTTCAATTTAAAGGAATTATACTTTCCAAAACATTGATTTCAATGAATACAGGCGCAATATTAAACGGAAGAGCATTAGCACAAACAGCTGTTACTTTAGATGCAAATGCTGTTACAGCACCTACAACAGTACCAAGAACACCAATAAATTTACATGTTAATGATTATGTAAATACCCATGTTACAATAAGCCAACCTGAGACGAAAGTTGAATTTTCATTAGTAAATCCAGTGGGACAAAGTTCTGATAATGTTGTAATTCCTTTTACTGTTTCTGGAGGAAAACTTGTTCTTACAGACAGCAATATGCCTCCTTTCTTAAATGAGATGTTATCTTCTTACACTTTTCCTATGCCTGATGGAACAACTGGGACTATTTCATTCAAAATTTCAGACATCATAAATGGAATAAATTTCACAGCAAATGTTGCAGATGGAGCAACTTTCCCTACATTCTCAAGCGTTTCAGTAAGCGGTACAATCCCTTTGAGTATAACTGGTCTTCCAGGGATACATAATCTTAATGACTTGATAACTTTAATTAACTTGGTTACTCCTAATAGTTTAACTCTTGCTGATTTGAATAATCCTGCTTTTTTAACAACTCTTGCACAGAGTAATCCTTCTCCAACTCCAATGGTAGGAACTGCTTCTCTCGTTAAATTAGGAAATGATATTACAATTATTTACAATAGAGGATTTACATATGCACAGCAAAATTATCCAAGTACTGATGCTTTTATTGAAGACTTATTAGTTTCTACTGTTCCTAATTCTGGAACTGGTAATCTACAAAGTTTCGTAGATACTGCTTCTTTATTACATTTTATACCTTCTACTTATCAGGACTTAGCAAATTTGGATTATACTGTTTCTACTGATTTGACTTTAATAGATAACAATTTACAAGATGGAACTTATCCAGTACCTGTAATTCTTACATCTTCATATGGGGATGAGATTACTGATAATATAGAATTAACATTAATAGGACTTCATGCTACTCCTTATGTACCAAGCACAGACAATCAGGCAAGTAATTGGATTAGCAAAGTATCAAATCTTCCTTTTGGAAGTAAGGATGTAAGCGTAGCCCCTCTTCTTCCTTCACAAGTGCCTTCTGCTGGAACAAATATTAATTTCCTAAAGGCAATGACAATCACAGTAGATCAAACTACAACAACTACTAAGGGTGGAGATATTCATTTTAGTGTTGACAAATCTTCTGTCTCAAACAGAAATAAGGTAATTTTATATGTATTAGAAGGAAGTGTCTGGACACCTCTTACTATGGATTATTCTTTAAGTGATAGTGCAACAGAATATACTTATTCAGCACACACACCTCACTTTTCAACATTCATGATTGGTGAAGACATAACTCCTGCTTCTAGTGGTGATGGAGGAGGCGAAACAAGCGCAGGTGGTGGAACTAGAACTGTGGGAACAACTTCAACAACACAATCAACAACAACCCCAACAGGAGGAATTACTCCTACATCAAACCCAACACCTGCTAATCCTGCACCTTTAACAGGAGGCGTAGTTGGTTTCTTAACATCTACAGGTGGAATTGTAGTCCTTGTATTCTTGGTTGGAATAACAGCAACATTGGTTGGGGTAAGTATAGTCAAGAAAAGAAGAGTAAGTGCTTAAATTAGTTCTTTATTAAATATTAAAAATCATGTAGACTCCGCGCAATTTCACGAGAATAATCCCTAAGCGATTGAGTGAAGTTGGAAGTTGTAGGTTTGCTCAAGAGCAAGAAATTAGAAACTCAGTGTAGACTCAGAGGTTTGCTCAAAGAATACCAAGAAGTTTCCTTTAATCATTCTCAGTTCTGCTACCTGTTAAGCACCTTATCAAATGTTTAGGGCTGCTCCGATCAAGGCCTGACCCATTTCGCATCTGCAAGATCGAAACAGACAAAACGTCAACGTCCGAATAAAGACTTTTTGACAATCTTATCACTTACCTCCTTGCAGTCTGCCTAAAGCCCGTTTGCAAATGGCGTAGGGCTAATCCGCCGACCTAGTCTACTAAAATACAACAAGAAATGACTTTTTAAGGGTTTTGGATAAACAAAACGTTTTTAAAGAATTATTTCATTGATTTATTATATACTCCCCAGCATTGCTTCGGCAACGCTGGGTTTAATTTTACTAGTAAATAATATGGAAAGAGTGATAATATTTATTGATGGAAGTAATTTGTATCATATTATTAAGAGTTTATTTAATAATTCTAAAACCTTGATGGATTTTAATTTTGAAAAATTCGTTAAAAATTTATCTGGTGGAAAAAAATTAGTGAGAACTTACTATTATTCTGCTCCTCTTGATAGAAAGAAAGATGAAGAAACTTACGCAAAACAACAAAAATTCTTTGAGAAATTGAAAAAACTTCCAGATTTTGAACTAGTTTTATGTAGAATGCAAAAAGATAAAATTGAGGGTAGAACAGTTTATTGTGTAAAAGAAGATGACATACATATAACTGTTGATATGGTAAAACTTGCATATAATGATGCTTATGACACGGCAATTCTTGTTTCTACTGATGGGGATTTTATTCCTGCAATAAATACTGTAAAAGAAAGAGGTAAGATAGTTGAAAATATTGGATTTGAAAACAAATTTTCATGGCACTTAAAACAAAAGAGTGATAGATTTAGAAAATTAACAAAACAAGAGTTAATAACTTTTTTTGATTAGAATAATTGAAATCTATCATAGATGTTTAAGTTGAATAACATCGTTTTAGATTATCATAATAATAAATTTCGAACGAAGTGAGACTATTTTCAAAACTTTAATAAACTCTTTTTTATTTTATTAATCATGGTGATGATGGGGAAAAAAAGAGGGCAATTTTATTTATTAGCAGCAATCGTGATAATAACAATCCTTATCGGATTTTCTGTTGTTTCTAATTATTCAAGAAACAAAGAAGTTGTTCAGTTATATGACTTGAAGCAAGAACTGAATATTGAAACAGCAAAAGTTCTTGAATATGGAACATACCAGCAAGTAGATGCACAAATATTATTATCTGATTTTGCAGAAAGTTATGCAGATTATGCAGGAGAAGGGAAAAACCTGTATTTCTTCTTTGGAAACTTTCAGGAGATAACAGCTGTTGCTTATCAAGATTTGTCAAGAGGTGAAATAAAAATAAAACTCACTTCTTCTGGCGGAGGACATGGACAAAGCACAATAACAGAAACAACGCTTGGAGGACAAGCAGAAATGGTAAACGGACAAACATGGACTTATACAATACCAGAAGAATTCAGCGACAGGCAGATTCATTTATTAATTGAAATCTTAGAAGAAGAATATCCTTTTAGGATAAAAACAGGAGAAAACTTCTATTTTGTTCTTGAACAAACAGTAGGGGAGGAAAGATATGTTGTTTCAGGGTAAGAAGAAAATGAAAATGAAGAAAAGGGGAGTGAGCGAGATGATTGGATATATTCTTCTTATAACAATTGGAATTGCAATGAGCATTGTTGTATTCACTTGGCTCAAAGGATATGTTCCTAAAGAATCAGCAGAATGCAGCGAGGGAGTTTCTGTTTTCATAAAAACTTATACTTATGATTGCACTGCAAAAAAATTAACACTAGAAATGAAGAATAATGGAAGATTCAGCATTGCAGGATATTTGATTCACGGGACAACACAACCAGCACAGGAATTAGCAACAGAAGATTTGTCTATATTTTATGCTGGAACTACTTTTGTGGGAAATGGAGAAATAAAATTTGGAAGCGGAGCATCTGTTAAAACAAATAGTTTTAATCCAAGTTCAGAATCTAATGAGCAGGTAATTACCCATAATTTTGATTTTTTGGAACCAATTGCGAATTTCAGCCAGATTTATTCAATTGAAATTGTACCAACAAGATATGAAACTATCAGAAGTGTGGCTGCAACCTGTGCAAAAGCAAAATTAAAACAAGAACTTGCATGTTCTCCTTAAATAAAAAACTTTTATAAACATAGAAATACTATAATTAAAATGAAAAGAGGGAAAAAGACAGGGCTTTCTCCTGTAATTGCAACTGTTCTATTAATCTCAATAGTCGTTGTAATAGGAATGATTATTTTCCTATGGGCAAGAGGATTTGTCAAAGAAGAAGGAATGAAATTAGGGAAAAACATAAAACTCACATGTGAAGATGTTGACTTTCAAGCAAGTTATCAAGGAGGAATATTAAGCGTTGTTAATTCTGGAAATGTTCCGGTATACAGAATCAAATTAAAAATTTATTCTGACGGAAGTTTTCACACAGACGAATTATCTCCTGAAACAGGAATAAGAGCAGGAGGAACATATACAAAATCAGTGAGTATTACTGGAGATAGAATGCTTGTTATTCCTGTCCTTATAGACGGAACAGGACAAAAAATGTACACTTGTGAGGACCAATATTATGAAGTCCAATTATAAAAATAAGGGACTTTCAACAATTATTGTTACTGTTCTTTTAATCGGCTTGACAATTGTTGCTGTTGGCATTGTTGCGAGTGTTGTTAATAATTTAATCAAAGGGAAAATGTTAAACACAGAGGCTTGTTTTGGTAATTTCGGAAAAGTTTCAATAGACCCCCAATATACTTGCTTTATTGACAAACCAATAGGGACTCCTGATGAGTTTCAATTTTCAATTTTTATAGGAGATATTGATGTTGAAAAAATTATCATAGGAATTTCTTCTGCAGGACAGACAAAAAGTTATACTATTCCTGGAAAATATGCTGATGTAAGGAAATATGGGGCAGGAGGAACATATAATGAGGACTTGATTCTCCCTGGAAGAAATGCAGGAACAACTTATGTTGTAAATTCTTTTATAAGCAAACCTGATTCAATAAAAATTGCTCCTGTAATAAACGGACAGCAATGTGATGTTTCTGACACTCTTGTTGAGATTGATAGATGCCTTTAATTTTGTTGGGGAAATGTTAATGAAAAAATTGAAGCCTTTTGTAAATGTTGAGCAGTTAAACATCGTTGTGTTTGATTATTTAAATGATAAATCTTGCGAAGCAACTATATTATAAAGAAAAATATTATAAACTAATTTCTCTTAAAATAATTATGAAAAGGGGGAAGAAAAATTGTAGAGGTATTAAGGGACAGGTTTGGATTGAAACAGTAATGTATACTCTTATTGCTTTTGCCATAATGGGCTTGGTTCTGGCTTATGCACGTCCGAAAATAGAAGCTCTTCAGGACAAGGCAATTATTGAACAGTCAATTCTAATGTTAAAAGATATTGACTCTACACTTTTGACAATGGGAGGAGCAGGAAACCAGAGAGTAATAGAAATATCGATAAAAAAAGGAGACTTAAAAATTGATGGAGTGCAAGACAAGATTGTTTTTGAAATAGAAAGCATGCTTGAATACAGCCAGCCAGATAAAACAATAAGCAGCGGGAATGTAGATATCTTAACAAAAAAGAGTGGAAAATTTAACACAATAACATTAACCAGAGATTTTTTCGGTGATTATGATTTAACCAATACAGAGAGAGATGAAACGAGAACAATAAGCAAATCTCCTGTTTCTTATACATTAAAAATCTCTGACAAAGGAACATTTACTCGTGTTACTGCACAAACTTGTCCCCTTGGTGTATCTGAATGCAGTGGGATGAACCCTGCTCTTTATACGCCAGAATGTACAGGAACACCAACTCTTCTTTGCCAATATACTTCAAAAAGACCAACAATTGATTTTAAACTTATATAAAAAATGACAGAAATAGGAAATTTCAGACAATTCGAGTATCCAACCATATGTTTGTGCGAAAAGTTGGAAACTCTCACAAATACTCACACACCACAGAGGTTGCTCGTATAATGCCACAAGAAGACATAATTGAGAGAATAAAGAATTATGAAAGAATAAACATAGATTTTTCTCCAAAAATTCCCCCATTAAAAAAAGAACTCGACAAGACAGTTATTGATGTGAGATATTGCGTTATTTCTCCATATGCTTTTGTTCATATTTATTGGGACACAAAAATTTATGAATTGGTTTATGAAATAGAAGAACCAATCTTAAATCCTGAAGAAGAAAAATACAGGGAACAAATAATAGTTGCAATGAGAGACATGATTAATTTTCAGACTATTGTTGGAAAGAACAAAGAATCATTGCTGGATTATATTGACAAAAGATTCAAGATTTTAGCAATAGAAATGGGGATGGATATTTCTTATGAATCTTACAAGAAAGTTTTTTATTATTTATGCAGGGATTTCATGGGATTTAATGAGATAGAACCAATCTTAAGAGATTATTTCATAGAAGATATTGAATGCAATGGTGTTAACAGCCCGATTTATGTTGTACACAGAATTTTTAGAAACTTGAAATCAAATATTCTTTTCAAGACAAATACAAAACTTGAGAGTTTTGTTGAAAAACTTGCTCAAAGATGCGGAAAATATGTCTCTTATGCACAACCAATTCTTGATGGAAGCCTTCCTGATGGTTCGAGAGTAAATGCAACTTACACGAAAGACATAACAAGCAGAGGGCCGACATTTACAATTAGAAAGTTCACAAAAACCCCATGGACTCCTCCTCAATTATTAAGTTTTGGAACACTAAGCCCTGAAATGCTTGCATATCTCTGGATTTTAGTCCAATACAGGATGAGCTTGCTGATTACAGGAGGAACAGGTTCTGGAAAAACTTCATTGCTGAACGCTGTTGCATTCTTTATTCCTCCTGAAGCAAGAGTCGTAAGCATTGAGGATACGAGAGAATTAAATCTTCCAAGAGAAAATTGGCTTCCAAGCGTTGTAAGAGAAGCAACAGGTGTTGGAGACAAAAAAGGAATTGACTTGTTCACTCTGCTAAGAAGTTCATTCAGGCAAAATCCTGATTATGTGATAGTTGGAGAAGTAAGAGGAAATGAAGCATTCGTATTGTTTCAAGGCATGGCTTCTGGACACTCTTCAATAAGCACCATGCACGCAGATTCTGTGGATACCTTGATAAAAAGATTAGAAACTCCTCCTATAGAACTTTCTCCAACTTTGCTTAACATTCTTGATGTTGTACTAGTAATGACTCATGCAATAGTAAAGAAACAGGAAACAAGAAAATTAAAAGAAATAGTTGAAATAGTAAATGTAAATGATGACGGAACAGCTGTTACTAACACTCCTTTTACATGGAATCCTATGGATGACAAGTTTTACTCAAAAAAAACAAGCAAAGTTTTTGAAAAAATTTCTGCCAGATATGGATTAAGAGTGGATGATTTGGAATTGGAATTCAGAAGAAGAACCAGTCTTTTGTTCAAGCTTTATCAAAACAAGGTTTTTGGATTTGAAGAAATCCAAAACATCATAAATGAATATTACAAAAAACCAGAGCAAGTATTGAAAAGGTTTGGGATACAATGATGTTTTCTAAAGAAGATATTGGTAAATAATTAATCTAAGAACGCTGTTTAAAATAATAAAAAAGAGGCGATAAATTAAGTTGAGGTTTGAGTAACTATATATTAATTCGAGCGATAGCGAGACATTCATAATCAAAATATTTAATAACATAATTCTCATTTTTTATCTATGAGCAAATAGGAAATTTGCCACAAATACAAAAATGGTGAAGAGGTTTTTTGCATAATGAATAAAGAGGGTATATCTTTTCTTAATCAGTTAATCAGAAGTCTTGAAGAAACAGAAATAAAGCTTGAAGATGCATATAATAGCAAGGATTCTGAAAGATTAACTAGATACAAGAGTTTCATGCTGGAAATTCAGAAAAAAATCGGAGAAGCATTATGAATAACGAAAATTTTACTGCATTAAAAGAAATTATTCAGAAAGAGAAAAAAGCAATGAAAGAACTTGGAAATCTCTTAAATATGAAACAAGACAAAGAACTGGTTTCAAAACAAACAAAACAAATTCAAGATTTCTTGAAAAAAACAAATGAAAAAATCCCAGATATCTTAAGGAAAGTTTCTCTTATACAACCATTAAACAAACCAATTGATATTCCAGAGAAGAAATTTCAAAGACAAACAGAAAAGATTGAAGAGAAAAAGGAAATAAGAAAGAAATTTGAATTTCCACAAGGAGTAAAAAAATTCAACTTGACAGAGCTTGAAAAACTGACTGTAAAAAGGCTGGGTATCGGAAAAAAGATAAAAGAGATTAAGGAAAAAGAAAGAAAGCCAAGCAAATATATAGGAACAGCAAACAGATTATTTTCAGAAACATCAAGAAACCTTCTGAAGCAGGATGTATTCAAAACGCTTGAAAAAAACCTTATACAGGCAAATATTGACATTGCTCCTGTTAGTTATGTTTCAACAATGATTTTCACAGCCATAATTGCTTCAGGAATTGCTTTTGTAATATTCTTGTTTTTATTGCTATTTAACATTGCGGACTTTCCATTTATCTCCTTCATGGCTGAACCTCTAGGAGCAAGATTCCTGAAAGTTTTCTGGATTATCTTAGTTCTTCCCCTATTGACTTTTGTAGGAATGTATGTTTATCCTTCAATGGAAAAATCCAGCAATGAAAACAAAATAAACCAAGAACTTCCTTTTGCAGCAATACACATGGCAACAATTTCAGGCTCTTTAGTTGAACCAAGCAGAATTTTTGAAATAATAATCTCAACAAAAGAATATCCTTTCTTAGAAAAAGAATTCAAGAAGCTTTTGAATTATGTCAATGTTTATGGTTATGATTTGGTAACTGCACTGAGAAATGTTGCGACAAACACATCAAGCAGAAAATTAGCTGACTTGCTGAACGGACTTGCAACAACAATAAACTCAGGAGGAGATTTGGCTGATTTTTTCAACAAAAGAGCACAGAGCCTGCTTTTCGATTACAGATTAGAAAGAGAGAAATATATAAAATTCTCAGAAACATTCATGGACATTTACATTAGCGCAGTAATAGCAGCACCAATGATATTGATGCTTTTGCTGATGATGATGAAGGTTAGCGGCTTGGGACTCTCATTGAGCAGTGGAATGATAGCATTAATCATGGTTTTAGGAGTTGCAGCAATAAACGTTGTCTTTCTTGTATTCTTGCATTTAAGACAACCAGGAGACTAACTTGGAGATAAAAAAACCTCAACTGATAGCAATAATAGCATCTGTCGTGGTAATCGGAGTTTCATTCATTTTTCTAAATACAAATTTATTTTTCCTGCTGATTGGAATTGGTGTCCTTATTGGGGTAACTCCTTTTATATTCCAAACAATCTATGAGACAAAAGTTTCAAATGAAAAAGAGGAAATGTTTCTTGAATTCACAAGAAACCTTGTTGAAAGTGTAAGAGTTGGAACTCCGATAAGCAAGAGCATCATAAACATAAAAGGAAAATCATACGGAGTTTTGAGCGAAAATGTCAATAAACTTGCAAACCAGATTTCATTAGGAATTCCATTGCATACTGCACTTCAGGTTTTTGCAAGAGATGTTAATAATAGAACAGTTTCAAGAGCATTGACACTCATCGGAGAAGCAGAAAGAGCAGGAGGAGACATTGGAGAAATATTAGAAGCTGTTGCAGAATCTGTAAGAACTTCTGACAAACTGAAGAAAGAAAGAAAAGCAACTATTTCCACATTGGTTGTTCAGGGTTATATCATATTCTTTATTTTCATGGCGATAATCTTAGTAATGCAATTCAAGATTCTTCCATTGCTTTCTGGAATTGCAGAATCAGGAGGATTGGGAATTGGCGGATTAAGTGGAGCATCTGGTTCAGGAAGTGCTGCTACCAAAGAAATTTCGTCTTCATTCTTATGGCTCTTGTTAGTCCAGGGTTTTTTCAGCGGCTTGACAATTGGAAAAATGTCAGAAGGAAACATAAAATCAGGACTAAAACATTCCTTTGCATTGATGGTTGTTTCTTTTCTTGTTTCTGCAGGAGCAAATCTGTTCATACCTGCTGGATAATATTGCTTTAAACGATTACAACAGGCTTCACATTAACCCTTCTCTTCAATAAAATAAATTTATAAGTTTGGATTACTCTCTTCTATAATGAACAAGAGAGGGAGTCACGTAGGAGCAATGCTGTCATTTGTTATTTTCATAACATTTCTTATTTTCCTTTATTCAATACTTCAACCAGCATTAAAAATAGAAGGTAGCAAAGAGGACATGGTTGATTATCTAACTGGAAAGTTAAGAGAAAATTTTACAGAACAATTGTTAAGCATATCCATTACTATAAATGAAGCTTACACTGGAGATTACATCAGTTCTGGAAAATCCTGCCTTAATGCTAAAAATATTTTAACAGGAATTGAACAACCCTCTATAGGATTGAACAGAGATTTGTTAATAATAAAGAATTCAAGCAATTCAATTCTTCCTTACATTATAGAAACCGATGATTTATCAATTAAAACAGGACTTCACTTTGATGGCTTCTTCAAAGTATATTCTTCAAAATATATTGAAACTTCAAAATGCCCAACTTGCGGAATTTCTGGATGCTATCTTAAAACAGGAACAACTACAATACCTTATACGATAACTTCTGTTGGACAAATGAATGAAACTTTCTTAAAAAAAGCAAGAAGATTCAAAGAGGATTATGAATTAACAGGAGCTTATGAAACAATAAAGACCCAGTTAAAAGTTCCAGAGAATATTGAGTTTAGTTTTACCTTCAGGACAGCAGAAGGTGAAATAATAGAACCTTCAAAAGTTCCTCCAACTGGTGCAAATATTTATGTAGGGGAAACTCCTATTTTATATATAGATGAAAGTGCTAATCTTGAACCAGGCTTCCTGACTCTCAAGGTTTGGTAAAAAATAATATGAAAAAAAGAGCTCATGTACATTCACTCTGCAATTTTTTTCCAAAAAATCGCAAAAGTCATAAACCAACAATTTTTCAAAAGAAAAATCGCAGAGGATGGCTGAAAATTGTAGAAGCATTTATTGCAATACTTTTAGTTGCATCTGTTGCATTAATTGTAATAAACAGAAATGCAGCAAACAAGGATATTTCAGCAAGAGTTTATGAAGCAGAAATTTCAATTTTAAGAGAAATCCAGTTAAACACTACGATGAGAACTTTAATATTAACAACCCAAATACCTCCTTCAACTACAGGAGTAGAATCAGAAATGGTAAATTTTCCTGTAATGATAAATAGTAAAATAGCTGAAAGAACTCCGAACTATCTTGAATGCAAAGGAAAAATCTGTGCTTCAAGCAATTCCTGCTTCTTGGACAATACAGGAGATAAAAAAGAAATATTTGCCCAGAGCGTTATAATAACTGTTACTTCTGGCTCTACAGGATATGAACCAAAACAACTAAAGATTTTTTGCTGGTCGAGATAAAATGAGAATTAGAAAGGCAACAGAACAAGATAAAAAACAAGCCATAAAAATTGCTGAAGAATTAAAAGAATGGTTTACTAGAACAGCAATTAAAAATATGAAAATTGATTTTGATTTAAATAGTTTAATTGTAATTATAGATAAAAATAAGGTTTTTGGCTTTTTGTGTTATACTTCTTATTCTGGAAGAATGCAACTAATCTGGATGGGAGTGAAGAGAAGTGTCCAGAGAAAAGGATTAGGAGATAAACTTCTAAAATGGTTAGAAAGAGAGGCTAAAAAATTAGGATTACATTTAATAGAAGTTGAAACCTTGCCTGATGAAGATGATTATGAACCTTACAAACAAACTCGAGCATTCTATTATAAAAATGGTTTTAAGAGAATTTTGTATAGAAAATCAAGAACTAAAGGTGAAGACGATCAGATTGTTTTAGAAAAGAAATTATAAAGATGAAAAAATTCAAATTCCTCTACTCGGAACCCGAATTTTTTAAGAAACAAATAGAAATGAAAACAAAAGGAGAAATATGAAAAAATTTGAATTCCTCGAACATACTGCAGATGTAAAATTTCGAGCATTTGGAAAAAATATAGAAGAAGTTTTTTCTAATTCTGCATTAGCAATGAAAGAAAAAATTTATGATGAGAAAATCAAGAAAAAGGCAATGAAAAAAATAAAAGTTCAGGGAAAAGATTTTGAGTCTCTTCTTTACATATTTCTTGAAAAATTCCTTTATCTTTTAGAGGGAGAAAACTTTATTTTTGACAAAATTAAAAAAATAAAAATAGACAAAGAAAAATTTAAGTTAGAAGCAGAAGTTTCAGGAGACAAGGCATCAAGTTATGATATTTCAAATCCTGTAAAAGCTGTAACTTACAATGAGATGTTTGTAAAGAAGGAAAGGGAGAAATGGATTAGCCAGGTTGTGTTGGATGTTTAGATGTCTGCTTCGCGAATATTGATGATTATGATAATCTAAAACGACGATGTTAAGTTGAACAAAATTGACAACAGGCTTCAATTTTTCTATTAATTGTTTTCTATTCCATCAATTAAAAAATATTATAAACTTCTAGAAATTAACAAATTTATGAATATAAAGAAAATTTCAAACAATATTTATGAAATTCCTCAAGAAGGAAACATGAACGTAAAAGGAATTGTTTATGCTAGCGAAAAGCTAATTGAAGCAATAAAACAAGACAAGACACTCGAACAAGTTAGAAATGTTGCTTGTCTTCCTGGAATTTTGAAAGCATCTATTGCTCTTGCAGATAGCCATCAAGGATATGGTTTTCCAATTGGTGGAGTTGCAGCATTTGATATGGATAAAGGAGTAATAAGTCCTGGAGGAGTTGGTTATGATATTAATTGCCTAAGCGGAGATTCTAAAATACTTAGTGAGTTTGGATACTGGAAGAAAATTAAAGATTTTGAAAAAAATAATAATCAATCATTAATATTACTGGATAAAGAAAAAAGGAGTATTGATAATTCTAATATTTCTATTTTTATGAAAAAACATTCTGATAAGATAGTTAAGATAAAAACTGAATCAGGACAAGAAATATTAGCGACAGGAGATCATCCAATATATACTAAGAAAGGAATGAAAGAAGTCAATGAATTGTCTAAAGATGAAGAAATTTTGCTTTATCCTTTTGAAGGGATTAAATATGAAGATGTTGAAAAAAGATTACTTATTAGTGGAGAGGACATTGATAAGTTAAACAGGAGTTGTACATCTAAACTACAAATAAAAAATAAATTAAACGAACTAGGATTATTACCCCTTTTCACAGATAACCCTAAACTACCATATATCATTAAAATTATTGGATTTATTTTTGGAGATGGAAGCATAAGTTTAGGTAAAAATGAACAGGTAGGATTTTATGGCAAAAAAGAAGATTTAGAATTAATAAAAAAAGACGTGGAAAAAATAGGGTTTAAGTCTAGTATTTTTTCAAGACAAAGAAGACATAAGATTATAACACAGTATAAAGAATATGAATTTGAGAGAGCAGAAGATTCCTTAAAATCCAATTCAAGTGCTTTGGCTATTTTATTGAGCTTGTTAGGAACTCCCTATGGAAATAAAGCAAAACAAGAATATTCGGTTCCAGAGTGGATAATGAAATCTGTGAATTGGCATAAAAGATTATTTCTAGCTAGTTTGTTTGGAGCAGAACTAAGTTCTCCGAAAACTCTAACCCATCATAATTTTAATATGTATGGCTTGATTTATTCTTTAAACAAAGACAATCCCTTACATGGAATTAATTTTGTTAATCAAATTTCCACATTGCTTGAAGAATCCGATATAAAAAATATATTAATTAAAAATAGAGAAGATGAAGTAAATGGTAAAAAATCTACAAGAATAAGATTGATGATTTATGCGGATAGTAAAAATCTTATTAATTTTTTCTCTAAAATAAATTATGAATATAATATTAAAAAAAGAAAACTTGCAAATGCTGCTATTTTATGGCTCAAACAAAAAGAGAAAATTCTAAGTTTTAGAGAGGAAACGATGTTCAAAGCAAGAGGGATGAAAATGAGTGGCGTAAGAAAAAGTAAAATTATTAGCGAATTAGAAAATAAATATTCTAATAAGTACTTCATTGACAAAGCAATTTATTATTCAGATTATGGCAAAACTGGAAGCAGAATTGCTTATTGTTTTGTATCTTTTAATGAATTTGTTGAAAATAATTGTTATGGGGAGCAGGGATTTGTTTGGGATAAAATTGACAAAAAAGAAGAAATAGAACATGAAGATTTAGTATATGATATTACAATCAATAATGAGAATCATAATTTCATTGCTAATGGGATAGTTGTTTCAAACTGTTCTGTAAGATTATTAAGAACAAATTTGAAAAAAGAAGATGTTGAAAAAAACAAAGAGAAAATTGTTGATGCTATTTACAGAAAAATTCCTTCTGGAGTTGGAAGAGGAAGCAAATTTAATATTACAAAACAAGAATTAAATAAAGTCCTAGAAGGTGGAGCAAAATACATGGTTGAGAAAGGTTATGGAATCAAAGATGACTATATTCACATGGAAGAAGAAGGATGCATAAAAGGGGCAAATGCAAAAAATGTTTCTGAAACAGCAATTAGAAGAGGAATAGGACAATTAGGAACATTAGGAGCAGGAAATCATTTTTTAGAAGTACAATATGTTGATGAAATTTTTGACAAAGAAACAGCAAAAGTTTTTGGATTGGAAAAAAATCAAATAACAATAATGATTCATTGTGGAAGCAGAGGATTAGGGCATCAGGTTGCAAGTGATTATATCAAGAAAATGGAAGATGAATATGGATTTGCAAATCTTCCTGATAGAGAATTAATCAACGCACCTATTAACAGCAAATTAGGAAAAGAATATTTTTCTGCAATGGCTTGTGCTGCTAATTTTGCTTTTGCAAACAAGCAGTTGATAACTCACTGGATAAGAGAAGAACTAAAACACATTTTTCCAAAAATAAAAATTGATGTTGTTTACGATGTTTGCCATAACATTGCTAAATTTGAGGAACATGAAGTTGATGGAAAAAAACAAATGGTTTGCATTCATAGAAAAGGAGCAACAAGAAGTTTTGGAAAAGGAAGAAAAGAAGTTCCTAAAGATTACAGAGATGTTGGACAACCTGTTTTGATCCCAGGAAGCATGGGAACATCGAGTTATGTTTTAGTTGGAACAAAAAAAGCAGAGGAATTAACATGGGGAAGTTCTGTTCATGGAGCAGGAAGAAGCTCGAGCAGAAGCAAGGCAATGAGAGAACTAAGAGGAGAAGACATAAAGAAAGAACTTAATAAAAAAGGAATTGAAGTTAAAGCAGGAAGCTGGAAATCATTAGCAGAAGAAGCTCCTGAAGCATACAAGGATGTTGATGAGGTTGTGGAAACAGTTCATGAGTTAGGAATAAGCAGAAAAGTGGCTAAATTAAAGCCAATGGGTGTTGTGAAGGGGTAAACCTTTTTCTCTGATTTTTGTTACTCCTTTATAGAAATGAATAAATTTAAATATAAGTATTACCTGTGTATTTGATGGTAAAAAGTCTAGAACAAGAGGCAAAAGAAGGAAGGTTTAGACGAGGTATAAAAAGAGCAACTTTAGTAGCGAGTGCTTTGCTCGGTTTATTGCCTGTTATGATAAGCTGTAAAAATTCCCCTGTTGGTCCAAATCAAAAGCCAACAGCAGAGATATATGTAACTCCAAATAGAGGAGTTGCTCCGTTTTCCGCTCAAATTGTAGTTAATGGTGAAGACCCTGATGGACAAAATGACATTAAAGAATACAGCGCTTTTGCAGATTATAACAAAAATTTCAAAGAAGACGATGGAGAGGGATTAGTTCCTAGCCAATCAACTCCAATTGACATTCCTTATACTTTTAGTAATCCTGGAAATTTTAAGATATATGGAAAAGTTGTTGATTCTGCTGGAGTTGAAGACATAAAAAGTTCAGATGAACTGGAAATTTCTGCCCCTCCTGTAACACCACCAGTAACGCCTCCTCCAGTTGAACCTCCTGTAGATCCTCCTACTCCACCTATAGAACCGCCTGTTGATGAAGATTATCTAACTGTTCATGGAAGAGTAGAAAATTTTGAAAAAGAAGGAGTTGGAATAGAAGCAATAGTTGAAGTATTAGATCCATCAAATAATTCTCTTGGTACAACACAAACAGATACTAATGGATATTTTGAATTTCAATCAACAACTAAAAAAGCTAAAGATTTGAATGAAATTACTCTAAAAGCAACAGGAGGAACTTCTTTAACTCATGAAAGTTATACAAGAATGATAAGAGCAAGTGTGAATAAAGATGCAGAACCAGATGTTGATTTAGCAAAACCTGTTGGAGTGGTGTCATATCCGGATTTATTAAAAGGAGAAGACTTTAGCAAAGAAGATTTTAAACAATATATGAAAGAAGTAAATCCTCTTGTATTAAAATATAATGTTCAAAATGTAGAAATAACAGTTGATAATCCCTTAGATGCTACAAATCCAACAAACCCACCAAGAGGTTCATTTACATCAATTCCAGGAGAGAATAACGATGAAATTGATTCAATTGAACAAAAGGTTCTTGATGAAGATGATATTGCAAGCCTTGCTCCTGGAAAAACATTATATGTTCAAAGAGACGATGAAACTACTACAAAAAAACATTATTCTGTCCAAAACGGGGAGATTGTTCCTGAAGATGGTTGGGCTATTGTTGTAAGAGATAAGAATATGAATACAGCAGGAACAACTCTAACAAGTGGAAGTGGTGGAAGTGTATACGGAACAGTAATTTTCCTAAAAGATCCTTTGAATAAAGGAATTACTACTCATGAATTCGGACATAGCTTAGCATTTACTGGGCATGCAAAAACACTTGCTAAGAAAGAAGCAGATGGGAAATATTATGCAAATGAGAAAACAATAATGGCAGAGGCTGTTAATTCTCCTTATGAAAAACCAGGTTTTGCTGATAAAAAAGCAGCTAAGATACTTTATGCATATCCTGGAGAAGATATTGAGAATTACTTAGGATTAAACTAATTTTTTTATAAAACAAAAATCTTTATAAAACTCATTTCTTTAATATAAGCATGCAAAAGAGGAAGACGAAACTATTAGTTTCTTTGATATTATTTATATTTTTAATCGGCTTTAGTTCTGCATTGACTTGCAGTGTATTAACACCAGCACAATGTAACTCTTTAACTCCAGCAGGACATGTCTTGATGAATTTCTCATCTGATATAAATGCTCATGGTGGAAAAGATTATACTAATCGTGTTTTATGCTGTGATCAAGGTAGTAATATTGCTTGTTCTGCCTTGACTAATCCACTTACAGGAGAACCAAAAAATAAAATTTTGGGGTTATCTACTTTAACTAATGGACATATAGAAGGACCTGATCAAAATCACTATCCAAGTACAGGAGATATATGTTATGAAGATTTAGATTGCATTACAACAAATTTAGCATGTCCTACAGATCACTCTTTAGAACTATTGAAATTATCCTCTTCAACAAATGCTCATGAAGGAACAGGGACAGGATATCCAACTAGAATATGCTGTGGTTCTGCATTATTACTTGGACAATCTTGTTCTCTCTCTTCTGCTTCTTGGGGAAGAACAGATGCTCATGATGATGAAATAGTTGCAATGAATGTCCAAGGAACATACTGCGGTGGACAAGTTACTTTTCAGATATACGAAGATGATTTGGTAAATGATGATGCTTTAACTCCTATTTTACAAGGCACTTACCCTTCTAAAGATTGGCAATCTAAATGGACTTATTCTGGAGATGATGATTTAGGAAATGATGCAAGAAGTTATTATTTTATTGCTTCTGTTGCTGGTTCTCAAGTCACAAGCAATATATTAACTGTTTCAAAACAAACTATTCAAGAATGGTGTGCTGCTAATTCAATAGATGGATGCAGTGATTATTCTCAAGCACAATGTTCAGAAAATCGTTGTGGAATAAACCTAGGATGCCCTTCAATGCAAACAGGAGAAACATGTAGTTGTGCATGGAGTACTGCAGTTACTCCTGCTTCTTGTAATCCTGTAATAATAGGTGCAACAGAAACAGATAGTGATGGAGATGGTTTAACAGATGATGAAGAAGATGTTGATGGAGATGGAATTGTCGATTCTGGTGAAACAAATCCTAATGATCCTGATACAGATAATGATGGATTTAGTGATAGTGAAGAAGTTGCTGCTGGAACAGATCCTTTAGACCCTGCAGATCATCCATTACCAGATGATAATAACAACGACGGGGATGTCACTGATCCTGGAGATGATGCTGATGGAGATGGATTGATAAACAGCGTAGAAACAGATACAGGAACTTATGTCAGTCCGACAAATACAGGAACAGACTCTAATGACTCTGATTCTGATAATGATGGATTTAGTGATGGTGACGAAGTCAGATTAGGAACAGACCCTAATGATGATTCTGATTTTCCTCGAGCAATAACAGGCAGAACAATAGGCAATAAAATAATTCATGTAATAGACACAGATACAGACGGATGTGATGATGGAGTATTAGAATACCAATGGTGGTGCGAATGGACAGGAGCTTCAGCAGATGATCGTCCTGGTGCAGAAGAATGTCCTATAAAAACTAATCCTAAACCTGAATTCGCTTCATGCATTGCACAGGCACAATTGCCATTCTTTGGAACTTATCAATTCATAATAAGTTTTGTTTTAATATTAGGAATTTATTTCTTGATAGCGAAGATAAAGAAGAGAAAATTAGGGAAAGTGTTAATAGAATAATTGAAGCCTTTTGTAGATGTCATAAAGTTGAACCACTCGTTAAATATATATCATTAATTATTTCTTAATGAAGAAATCTGTCGAAGACGATTTCGTAATAGTTTCTGTTTAGATTAACCTTATCAATAACATTTATAAAATAAATTATCTATATTCTTGTATGAAAAGAGAGGTGAAAAGTTTACTTTACATATTTGTTTTTATATTAACTATCAGCATTGTTTCTGCAACTTTTTCATTCGGAAAACCAAATCATTCAATAACAAAAACTTATGCTCCTGAAGATAACATAAAAGGATGGATAAACATAAGTTTAACTGATGAGCCTGGAAGTTCACTTTTTGAGACGAGCAGTGGAAATTCTATAAGTTTGCTTTATTTAGCTTCAACAGACCCAAGTTTTCAATATTCATGTGTTCCAGCAGGTTGTTCTTCTGGCTTTAGCAAAGAAGGTTCTGGAACAGCAACAAAAAGCCTTGTATTAACAGAAGCAAACGAGGGATTTTTCGGATTAGAAGCAGTAGGAAATTTCAACAGTGCATCTAGTTTTTCTTTAGGTGTTACAAGCGATGCTGTTGAATCAATTGCTCCTCAATTATCCATTGATATTTTAAACGATGGAATTATTGACTGGCAATCTTATCTGCCTTCTTCAAATCAAAGAGACAAAAATTACGGATGCTATGTTACTGCCAACAAAGCAGGACAAGCAGATATAACTTTGACGCCATACTGTGAAAAAATTAATATTTCTATTTCTCCAAATTTGACAATAGGAGTAGAAGCCACTAAAATAACAGGAGTAACTCCAGTAAACTTTACATTAACAATTTCTGATGGAGAGGGTGTTTATGGAGCCTGTGAAGCAAAAGCAACAGCTACAGGTTCAATAAGTTGTTCTCCTAATGGAGGAAAGTTAAGGATAACAGAAGAGAAACCTTATGATGTATGCATAAGAGCAAAAAATTCTGCAGACCAGGCTAATTATAAAATTAATTATGAAAAAACAACTCCATGCGGTTATGTTGGAGAAGATAATACTTGGGATTTTGAGATATTCAGCCAACCATACAAATACGCTGGGCTTGGAAGCATTGTTTTAAACTGGTCAGAAATAAAAAAATATAATCCAAGTTCTGAAAAAGTTGAAATTCTAATAAACAATTATATTTTAACAGAGTATGGAAATAACTGTGCCCATGGATGCATTATTCCTATAAAAATATCAGGAATATCACAGAATGCAGGATTATCAAATGCCTTATTGTCTTATTCTGCTGGAATTTCAACATCAACAGATACAATTTATGACTTAACAGAATCAGATGCAAAAGTTACAACTTCTGGATTCAAGAAACTAAGCTTAGATGAAGCAAATTTTCTTGCTCCTTCAGAATTTGGAAATTATGACTTTTCTCTTAAATTAAACACCCAAAAAATATTTATAGAAAAAATTTCTATCGAAAGAATTCCAAGAATAAACTCTGTAACTCCAAATATTGTAATGGCTGCTTATCCTGCTTTTCTTAGTGTTGATGTCAAGACATTCAGCAGGACAATAAATATAACAAAATACAAATGGACTTTTGATGATGGAACAGAAACAACAATCCGGAATTCAATAATACACACATTTCCCAATACAGGTATATATAATCTGACTGTTGAAGTAACAGATACAAGAAATGCAACTTCTACAAGAAAATTCAACATAATGGCAGAAGTTCCTTCAAGGGCAATTGCTTTTGATCTAGTTGATAAATTAGATAGCATTAACAAGTTAAACATTACCTTGAGTAAATTATCTGTTTTTTATAGAAATTCGATAAAAAGCATATTAAATCTAACAGAGATAGAAGCACAAATAGATGAAATTAAGGCAAGAAATGAAACTGCTTCATCTGACCAAGATTATGTTGATATAATGACTGATTTAATGATTATAAATATCCCAAAAAACCTATCAACAAGTGTAAAAGCAACAGCTGTTCCTCTTTTTATAAAAAAAGATGCAATAAATATAGATGTAGTTAAAGACTTAAGCGGAGAAACAAGAACAATAAATGAGGAAGAATACACAAATGCAATAATTGCGTGGAATAATGAAAACATCGGGATGAAAGTTGATTTTGATGAAATTTCTGCTAATTACGATGAGGAAGATATTCCTTTAATCAGATTTTTCAAGGTAAAGATAACACAAAAAACCACTCTTGATGAAGATCCTTATTTTATTATTCCTAATTTTGAGAATTTAAGATTTGACAAAGATTATTCAGAAGAAGTGAGTGGAGATAGTTATTATATCAAGTTAACCAGCGGATTATCAGAAATATCTTTTTCCACAACACAAGAATTCAGTTTCCAAAATCTTCCTGCATTTGTTGCTCCAAAAATAAGCGAATTATCTGTAACAAGCACCCCTACTCCTACATCAGGACAAGAAAATAACAGAATCATAGTTGCAATCATTTTAATTTCTTCTTTGGTTGTTCTTGCAGGTGTTAGTTATTTACTTATGCGAAAGTGGTACAAGAACAAATATGAGAATTATTTATTCAAAAATAAAAATGACTTGTATAATTTAGTTTCATATATACAAACTGCGAAAAGAAATAACATAAGCGAGAGCGAAATCATGAGCAGGCTGAAAAAGTCCAAATGGAAATCTGAACAGATAAAATATGTGATGAAGAAGAGCAAATAAGACAAATATATTTAATCACTGAAATATTTATAAACAAAAAAGATAATAACTATTTATGGTGATGAAAATTCTGAAGAACTTTTTTAAGAGAGTTTTTTCTAATCTTTTCAAGAACAGGAAGAATATAAAACTTGGTTTTTACGGACCTCCTAATGCAGGAAAAACAAGCCTTGCAAACAGGATATGCAAGGATTTTACAGGAGAGGAAATAGGGACCGTAAGCAAGATTCCTCATGAAACAAGAAAGATACAATTCAAAGAAAAAGTAGAGATAAAATCAAAAGGAAAAGCAATGGTTTTCAAGATGATTGACACTCCTGGAATTGCAACAAAAATAGATTATGAAGATTTCATGAAATATAGAATGAAGAAAAAGGACGCAAAGAACAGGGCTAAAGAAGCAACACAAGGAGTCATAGAGGCAATAAAATGGCTGGATGATATGGATATGGTTGTTGTAGTATTAGATGCTTCTGAAAACCCCTATAATCAAGTCAATATCACGATTATAGGGAACTTAGTGGCAAGAAAGATTCCTGTATTGATAGTTGCAAACAAAGTTGACTTGAAAGATGCAGACATCAAGAAAATAGAGGCTGCTTTTCCAGAATACGACGTTGTTGGAATAAGCGCCAAGTACGGAACAAATCTTGAAGAGTTTTACGAGTCAATTTTCAAGTTGTCAAAAAAGATAAAGTAAGTCTTAAAAAGCAAAAAAACTTAATAATAAAATGTCAAAAAGAGGGAGAAATTTAGGGAAGATAAAAGGTTTTACTATTCAGTTTCTTCCTTATTCTGAAGTAAGAGATTTGAACAGTGATGACAGAATAAAAAAAATACTTGGGATTGTTCTTGGAAACAGCATACTGATACTTCAGGGAAGATTAAAGACAGAAGAAGAAGCAAGACTGATTGGAGACACAATGGCTATGATTGATCATGTTAAAACATTCAGGGGAATTGAACTTGCTGTAATTTCCAGCAATGACAAGGCAGGATTTTTCGGAAAAATGAAAAGCGGGCTTGCAAATGCGCTTTCTGGCGGAGATTTGGGTGCGGTAACAATCATAGGACCTGCAACAATTGTAAAAGAAATGAAGCGAAACCCCAAAAAAATCGAACTTTTATTAAAACGATAATTTTTTTGATGTTTCACTCATTCGTATAAATCCAAATGAAAGAAATCCGAAGAAGATTGAGTTGTTGAAGAGATAAAATTGTTTTTGGGGGAGAATTAAAAAGACTTGCTCATTTCATTCGCAAAATTAATAATATAATTAATATGAAACGATGTTATTAAGTTGAACACGATTACAACAAACTTCAATTATTCTATTAACCTTTCCCATTCAGCATTATGTTAAAATATATCTTCGTGAAGAGAAAATATTATATACTATTACGAATTTCTATAATAAATAAAATCTAAATTAATTTATAATGCCAATGTCATCCCCTGATTTAGAAAGAATATTCACAAATAAAAATATAAATGTAGATAGTTAAATCAAAAGATGCCACACCAATGTGTCCACTGCAAGAGAATTATTCCTGCTGGTAGCGAAGAAATATTAAAAGGATGTGCTAGTTGTGGAAATCATTTTTTCTTTTATGTTAGAGATGAACAAATAGCAAAATTAACAGAAGTGCCAATTGAGATTCCTGCAGAAGACAGAAAAAGGGTTGAGAAAGATATTAGAGAAATGGCAGGAATTTCCGATGAGGAAGCACCTGTTATACTTGACATTGAATCTGTAAGGGTTACTGGTTCTGGAAAGTTCGAAATCGACTTAGCAAACGTTTTTAATAAGAAAAGACCATTAGTATATAAGCTGGAAGAAGGAAAATACATAATTGACCTTTCATCCACCTTAGATAAAAGCGCAAAGGAGATTAAAGAAATTAGAAACCCTGATGAAAAAAGTTAATTCTATATTAAATGACGTTCTCGAAAAAATAAATCCTTCTAAAGAAGAGTTGAAATTCATAAAAGAATCTTTGGAAGAGTTTAAAGAAAAGTTAGAAAAGAGAATAAAAGAGAATAAGATAAATGCTATTGTTTTTGTTGGCGGAAGCTTTGCAAAAGGAACATTAATCAAAAAGAAAGATTATGACATAGATATTTTTGTAAGATTTGATTTAAAATACAAGGATGAAAATCTGTCAAAGATGACAGCAAATTTATTGAAAAATACTGCTCATTCTGTAATTCATGGTTCAAGAGATTATTTTAGAATAAAAATAAGACATGATATTTTCTTTGAAGTTGTGCCTGTCTTAGAAGTCAAGAATCCTAAAGAAGCACAGAATATAACAGACTTGTCTTATTTCCATGTAAGATATATAAGGCAAAAGATTACAGATAAAATTTCAGATGATATAAAATTGGCAAAGGTTTTTTGCCACGCAAATAATGTTTACGGGGCAGAATCTTATATCAAGGGATTTTCAGGATATGCTTTGGAATTATTGATTTATCATTACAAGAGTTTTTCAAAATTCATAGAAGTTGTTTCTAAAATGAAGCAAAGGGAAATAGTAGACATAGACAAACTTCACAAAGACAAAAGAACAGTAATGCTTGACATGAATAGTGCTAAATTAAAATCTCCTATAATATTAGTTGATCCTACTTACAGGCAGAGAAATGCATTGGCTGCACTTTCAGATGAAACGTTCTTGAAATTCCAGAAAGTATGCAGGGATTTTATTAAAAATCCTTCTGAAAAATTCTTTGAGACTAAAAAAATAGATTTTGAAAAAGAAGAAAAAGATGCAAAAAAGAAAAAATACGAATTCGTTGTTTTGACGACAAAAACAGACAGGCAAGAAGGAGATATTGCAGGAAGCAAGTTGTTGAAATTTCACAAGCATATTTCAAATGAAATAGACAAGTTTTTTGAGATAAAAAATTCAGGTTTTGAATACGACGATAAAAAGTCCTCAAAAAGCTTTTTTGCTGGAAAGAGCAGAAAAGAAATTTTACTTCAAGGTCCAAGAAAAGAGCTTAAAGAATATGTTATAGGTTTCAAGAAAGAACATAAGAATACTTTTGAAAAGAGCGGAAAGATTTTTGCAAGAGAAAAAGTAAATTACAGCATAAAGGAATTCATTAAGAATTGGAAAGATAAAAATAAGAAAAAGATGGATGAGATGAGCATAATTGAATTGGGTGTTGAATAAGCTAAGAATTATTAAATTTTTGGTTCTAATCCTCTTGAAAGTCTTTCAAGATTATCTATTATCTTGACATTTAGCGGAAGAACAATACCTAAATCTTCTCCTATCATTTGCCTATCACCACGATACCAAGCTCTAAATGCAGAGTCATCATTGTGTATACCATAAATATAATTTGCGTCTTTTGGATTAAATGGTTCTCTTTTTGCTTCACCACCAAGATTAAAATTCGACACGTAAGATAATCCAAGAGAGCCATCTTCTCTTCTTTCAACAAAGATAGTATGCCCTCCTAAACTCTCTGAATAATGTGCGACTCTTATTGGTTTAGTAGTTACTCTTCCTGTAGCTCTAAGTCTATCTAAACATTCAATAACTAATTCAACAGAAGCATCTTCAGCCTGTCTTATTGCTTTTTCTATTTTACCCGCTTCTCTTATTGCTTTTCTTGCTAAAGGGGAATATTTTTGAATCTGACTTGAAGCATTTTTATTCATTTGGTTTTAATAAAAAACTTACTTATAAAGATTTCTGTCTTACGCACTAAACGCTTTTTCAAACAAAGCAGCAAAAGCCTGTGAAAAAAACTCAGAATTAAGCCAGATAGCTGAATCTTCATCTGAAGAATTCTTTGACAAATAAAACAAAATTTCTTTTCTGTCAATTATAAAAAATTTAGCAGACAAGTCCACTTTTTTCACTTTTATTCCAAGAATTTTTTCAACTTTCTTTATTGATTCTTCATCTCCAGACAATGCAATCTTTAGTTTTATTTTTGATTGGGAAATAACAGACAGCATTTGCTGAAATATTTTTATCTTTGATTTTATTTCTTCAACATCTGTGCAAATGATTATTTCTTTTTCTGCTTTCTTGATTATTTCTCTTAGATATCCTGAAATATTAGTTTTTCCTTTCAAAGCAACAGATAAATCTCCTCTGTCAACAGGATTAATTCCACCTTTGTAAATTTCCTCAAGATTTCCAAATTCGTCTGTTTCTTTTATCTTAAGCAAGTAATCTAGTCTTTCCTGCGCGTCTCTCTTTACATCATTTTTAAGTCTTTCAAGAATTATTTGTGGTTTTACTCCTATGTATTTTACAGGCTTTCCTATCTTTATTATTGTGAATCCTTTTTTTTCTAGAGTTTCAAGAACATCATAGGTTCTTGAACGAGGAACTCTTGATATTTCTGCAATTTCTCCTGCAGAAGCAACTCCTTTTCCAAGCAAAGCTAACCAAACCTTTGTTTCATATACATTAAGTCCAAAATAGTCCTTAATTTTGTTTATTAATTCCTGTTTAACTAACATAAAAATTCAACCCGATTTCCTTTTATAAATCTTATGTTTTGTTACTTTTAATGAGTAACTACATTTAGAAGAATTTATAAATGAAAAAAATAGGCTTAAAGTATGAAACTTATAGGATTTGAAAGAAACGAAGAAATTGAAGATCCAATTAGAAGTGCAGTTGACAAAGGACTTTATGTAGTTGTATATGCTAGAGGACAGAACAAAACATTCTCTGGATTAGCAAGAAGAATTTCTGGAGAACTTTTAATCCTAAGTCCTTTTCTAGGAACAGATTATGCCTCAGGAACTCCGAAGACAGCTCTTATTTCTGGAGACTGCCCAATCAGAATAGAAGATATCTCTGTTATAGAACCTATAGACTTCACAAATTTTATGGCTTATTGCAATTATACTAATAAGATGAGAGAAGAATCTAATACAAAAACAGAACAGAAATCAAATAAGACAGAATAATTCCTATAAAAATTCCTCCTGTTATGAAAGGCATTGCAGGATAGAACTTCTTCTTTTGAGAAATAAGCAACAGGAAGCTAAGCCCTAATGCTGCTCCTCCTATTGCAAATATTGCAGGCATAAATCCTCCTATAAAAGGAGGCAAGCCGAAAGGAAGATATTTTGCACCTGTCTTTAGAATAACTCCTGATGCTATTATAGGAAATATTATATCTCCTCCACCAAGAATTGCTATGTTCATTTTTATTTTTTTCTTTTTTTCTTTTTTCTTGAGTTTTCCTAAATTAAATCTTAACTTTCCTGAAGCATAAGGAATGAAAAATCCTGTAAAAATATTCAGTGTATTAATCTGATATTTTGCCATCTTCTGCATTATTCCTGATTGCCAAACAGCCCACATGTCGTAAATTGAAATCAATATCAATAAAACAATTATTGTCCAAAGATTCAATATAGGCACAAATACTGCTGAAATTCCAGGGTATACAAAGAGTTCTGTAAGATTATGGATTAAAAAATTTCTCTTAAACATTTTAATCAGTGCCAAAGGAAAAGCAATAGCAACAGCAACAATAGCGCTATACTTGAATTGAGGAATAACTGCATAAAGAAAAATTCCTAATGCTAATGTTATCACAATCAAGAACCATATTTTCAATACAATCCCAAGATTGAATTTTGTCAATAAAAATAGCACTAATACTGCAAACATAAATGCAATCAAAACTCCGTAAAAGAAAATCCTGTAATCTGATTCTTTTTCAATCTTAGGAGTTTCAAGTCCATAAGGAAGTTCAGGAGCACTGACATTCTGTATCTGTCCTCCTTGAAGAACACGAACAGGAGAATAATGATTCACAACATACAAACCTATAAACTGCGTTACAACAAATAGAAAAATAAGAAAAATTGTAATTTTTACGTCGTGTTTCACTTTGCTTGCCTCTTTTATTTAATGCAGTAATAAAAAGAAAAAGGAGTTTTTAAAGATGTTGGGAAAATTAAAAAATAAAAATTAAATTAACAACCATAAGGTCTACAGCTTCCAGAACAACAATATTGGTTTTGCATAACTCCACCAATCTCTGCAAATGGACAAGATTGTCCTGAACATACATTATTTCCACAACTATCTGCATAATTATTTGAACCACAAGGTTGGCTTGATTGACTTGAACAAACACATGGGTTTGCTGATGTGTGACAAGCTCCATTTGAACAAACTTCATTAGCACCACAGGTTTTTGTTCCTGAACCAGATTGTGTCCAAGTAGTTGTTCCATCAGAACATGATTGAGTGAATGCATCACTTGGGCATTTTGATGAAGAAATTGGTGTGCATGTTGTTGTTCCTCCTCCTGTTCCACCGCAATTCCTTGTTCCGGGTCTTGTAGTACTATCTGAACATAGAGCATCACTTCCTCTACATATAGTTGTAACATCTTGGCATGCTACTCCTTGACCTGGACAATCTTGCCCACAATATTCTGCACAGTATTCTGTATAGTAATCTTCTCCATATGAACAATCTTGTCCTCCACAGGAAGGAACAGGATTATTACAACTTCTACTAAAAGCCTTAAATCCTGTTTTATATCCACAATCAGAAGCACCACAAGCTGCACAATCTCCTGAATAGAAAGTACTCCATCCTCCATTAGTAGGAGTGCAACCAGGAGCTGGTGTGCCTACTGTTCCGCTTCCTCCACCAAAGGTAATATCTCCAGTAATATCTGTTTGCCATTTGCATGTATTATCCCTAGCATCACAAACTTTTGCTTTATACCATATTTGATTAGCCTGGCAGTAATATTGTCTGTTGTCAGGATGATCTATAGAATTAATAGTGCAATCAACACAATTTCCAGGAGTTCCGCAACTCGTCTCTGTTTGAGTACATGGACTAGTAGGAGAGGGACATGATGCAACACTGACTTTTCCTGGCAAATGAGTAGAAAAAGCAGTCCATTCTCCTGAGGATTTTGTTGGAATAAAATAATCATTTGTATGTGAATTTGTTAATCTATAACATGCTCTACTAAAAGAAACAGCCATTGCTGTTCCATGATTTACTCTATATCCTTCGCTTTCACTAGCAGGATTTGTATTTGCATAAGTCATAGAAGAAGCAATAATTGTTAAAACAAGAATAAGTACAATAATCTTAAAAAATTTTGAGAACTTTGTTCCCATTTTAATTCTCCTTCATTTCTTGAAGTTGAGATTTTAACTTGTCAATCTGTTTTTGCTGTTCTTTTATTGCTTCAACTAAAACTGCAACAATATTTCCGTATGCAACTCCTTTATGTCCTTCTGTTCCTGAAACTAATTCAGGAAGAACTTTTTCAACATCCTGTGCAATAAATCCAATATTTCTCTCTCCTGAAGCTTTCCAGTCAAAAGAAACTCCTTGCAATTGCATTACTTTTGACAATGAATTCTGAAGTGGCTGAATTTTTGTTTTTAGATTTCTGTCTGAATTATAAATGAATTCGCCTGCTGTTATGGAACCTGTACCAGTAATAGTATTTGCTCTAAAATTAATAGTATCTCCCGAGGTAGACCCTAAATAAATGTTATCTGAATATATCCATGAAGTCGGAGTTTGAGGAACATAGATTCCAGAAGGAAAGTAAGCTGCGGTTCCTGTTCCATCTTTACTACCAGAAGAGATATAACCTCCCGCACCATCTTTAGAATTTACATCAACTCTTCCTAAATTATAAGAAATATCATTCCCTAATGTTACCCATTGTCCTCCACCGCCTGCTGTACAAGCCCAATTTGTACCATCAAAGGACAAATAATTATTAGGAGCAGCACAAGGAGTTGGAGGGTCAATTGAAGAGATTAAATGCCCTGGATTTTGACTTGGTGTTCCAGCTGGATTTCCTCCTGGAGTCAGAGCGTAAACTCCAACTGTGAGAACAGCAATAATTCCAAAAGCAATTAAAGAATATAATAATCTATTTGAGAAAAATCTGTGTCCCTCTTTTTTATTCATAGATAAAATAAGGAGTTAGGCTTTTTAAATATTTTTGTTTTATTTTTGAAGAAGAAATACTTGCTCGTAAATTGTTCGGAACCTCACCCACAGGGGATTATACTGCAGATTCGTGAAATTCCTCATCACAAAAATTAATAATGAATTAATTTGAAACATCGTTATAACCTAAAGAAATTTATCCCTTTTTTGATAATTTTAAATTGAAATTTGAGTATTCAATTAACTATAAATTAATTTTCGAACGAAGTGAGAAGTACTAAAAGTTAGGAATAATATTAAAATTAATTTTTGTTAAAAGAAAAAATTATGTACATGTTGTCGAAGTGCCCAAAAATCCCGAATAAGTGATTCCATTACAACAATCATAACAACTTGGACTTCCAATTGGATAAAAACATCTGCTTCCAGATGCACCACAAGGAAGACATGCACCATTTGCACATCCATTAGGACATGGGGCACTATTTGGCAGATTCCATCGGACATCTCTTGTTACACAACTACCAACACCATTCCGGGGAACCTCACATTTAGAATAAAACCCTCTTAAACCATTTCCGAGACAAGCTAAACTTGTAGGAGCTACATTATTACAATTAGAACATGACATATCTCCACAACTTGCATCTGTATTTGTACAAATTGGGCAATGTGCTGTTCCTCCTACTGTATTACAATTGCCTCCACAGGATTGCACTTCACGATTTCGAGTTTCTGGTACACATGCTCCATTGTCACATTTAAAATAATTTCCTCTTAAATCATTATCAAGAGGACTGCAATATAAATTAATTGCGGGCAAAGCAGCACAATTAGTACAGTATGTATCTCCACAGCTTGTATCTGTATTATCGCATTTCATACAATGTGCTCCTCCCACAGGGTTACAGCCCTTACTACCACAATCCTCAACGAGAACATCAAGACCTGTATTTACTTCACATCCAGTTACACCACAATGATGCCCTTTTCCATAAACATCATTAGCAAAACAATCCAAGCTCTCTTTTGGGAGAGCAGCACAATCCTGCACCATTTCTACTTTTGCAGAAACATTTGGTACAATAGATAATATCAATGAACTTAGTAAAATAACAGCTAATATTATTTTTAATAGAAATAACTTTTTCGCCTCTCTTTTATTCATAAATAAAACAAGGAGTTGGGATTTTTAAACATTTTTGTTTTATTGGGAGAGGAAAATTTGGAAGAAAAAATAATTAATAGAATAATTGAAATAGCCTCGTGCCACTCGGCACTCGGAATTGATAAATAGTTAATTTAGAAACGACGATGTTTAAATTGAACATGAGTATCTAATTAATTATAAAAATTATCATCGAAGACGAACAGTCTCCAAAGTTCTTGGAACATTTGTTTCAACGTGATTCAACTTGTACAATGCTGCTGCTAAATCCAAGGACTTTGAAACTTCCCCGTGATTTATCAAAATTCTTTTTGGTTTAGGACGAACATTATTGAAGAAAGAAATCAATTCATTTCTTCCTGCATGTGCTGACAATCCTTCAAGTGTTTCAACCTGAAAATTAATTTTTATTGTTTCTTCTTTTCCGTCAACCATCATTCTTGTTTCTTTTGCTCCTTCCTGCACAATTCTTCCTAAACTTCCTTGTCCCTGATAACAGACAAAAATTATTATATTATTTTTATTGCCTGCAAACTCTCTGAAATATTCAACAGATGCTCCTCCAACAAGCATACCTGATGTTGCAAGAACAATGCAAGGACCTCCTTCAATCACATTTCTTCTTTCCTGAGGTGAAGCAACTCTTGCGAAAATATCTGAAACAAAAGGATTCTTGTCTTGAAAAACATCTATCCTGACTTTATTGCTCAGAAAATCAGGATAAGCAGTATGAATTGCATTGATATCCCAAATCATTCCATCTATAAAAATAGGAACTTGCTTTAACTTTCCTGTTTTCATTGCATCTTCTAAAATCAGCATTGTTTCCTGTGCTCTTCCTAACCCTAATTCAGGAATAAGGACTTTTCCTCCCCTGTCAATTGCTTTGTTGACTAAATCGAGAAATTTTTCCTCACATTCTATTCTTGGAGGAAATATATCATTCTTTGAACCATATGTTGATTCTGTGATTATTGTTTCTGCTCTTGGAAATGAAGCAATAGCAGGGTCTAACAATCTTGAACGTGCGTACTTGAAATCTCCTGCATAAACCAGATTGTGCAATCCATTTCCAATATTGAGATGAACTAAACTTCCTCCCAATACATGCCCTGAATTATAAAATGTCAGTCTTACATCAGGAGCAATGTCTGTGACTTCGTTGTAATTCAGACAAATACTGTGCTTTACCATTTCCTTGATGTCTGTTGAAGAAAATAAGGGTGTTGCTGCCTGCTTGTATGCTACTCCGATAAAATCCAAAGCCAGCAATGCTGCAATATCCCTCGTAGGAGGAGTCATGTAAACAGGACCTTTGTAACCCATCTTATACAAATAAGGAAGCAAACCTACATGGTCAAGATGTGCATGTCCAATTATTACTGCATCTAATCTGTTTATATCAAATTCAGGAATATCAAAATAGGGGAATTTATCACTTCCTTGAGAAGCAACATCAATTCCGCAATCTAAAAGGATTCTTGATTTTGGTGTTTGAAGCAAGAAAGAACTTCTTCCAACTTGTCTTCCTCCTCCTAAAACAGTCAGTCTAACCCATTCCTCAACTTTTTCAGGATTCCATTCTTCATAGATTTTTTTTCCTACTGAATTAAGAAATTTTCTTCTGTAATTAGTATTATCATAAAGAACAGCGCGAATATTTTCTGTAATCTGGCTTTTTATTGCAGGGCTTCTCTGAACCTGAGGAGTCCATAGAGTTGTTCTCCTGATTTCTTCAAGAATACTTCCTTGCTTTCCAATAACCATTCCTGGTTTTTTTGCTTCAATTACAACAATGCTTCTTTGAACATCAAAAATTATATTTGTAATTTCTGCTTCTTTTGGAATAATTTCTCTTATTTCTGCTTCTACTTTGTCCTTGTCATGAAGAATTTCAATATCTGAACGAAGTTCTATTCTTTTTCTTATTTGTTCCACTATTGATTTGATTTTTCCTTCTCCATTTTTGAAAAACTCCTCATTCTTAGTATAGAGAACAATATTTGCTCCTTCAAAATTTGCTTCGGAAATTTTGCCTTCAAGCTGAGAAGTAATACTTTTTAAGATATCTGTCATGTTTATTAAATAAAATTATTGATCTTTGTATTCTGGAACAATTTCTTGTTCTACAACTTTTTTTATTCCCTCTTTTGTTATAGTGAATATATCAATACCAAAACCGCTTCCTAAATCTCTTTGAGTTGAGGATTTTATTGCTTCTTTTGCCAATTCAATTCCTTCTTTTATTGTTAAATCTTTCTTGTATTGTCTTTCTAACAAACCCAAAACATAAGGCATACCTGAACCAAAGTTAGCATCATAATTTTCAACAAGGATAACTCCTCCTGCAGGTTCTATTGAATATAATTCAACTGTTCCGTCTTCATTAAAACCTCCAAGCAAAAATCCTGCCTGTTGTGGAATCATTGAAGGTTGTCTAATTCCATTGTAACTCATAGCAGCCAAAAGACTTGCTGCTTGTCTTACAGAAGGACGTGTTTTTGAACGAAGCTCTTTTAATTTTAATTCTGCTGCGAGGAATTTTGGAACTCTTCTTATATCTGCAACTATTCCTGTTCCTCCAATCAATAAATAATCATTAACAAGAAAAACTTTTCTCTCTGTCTTAGACATAACAATATTTCCAGCTGTAACTTGCCTGTCTGCAGCCATCACAACTCCGTCTTTGCAAACTATTCCAAGTATAGTTGTACCTGTTTTCAGTATTGAGTTCTTTAATTCAGCATCCATTATATTCATAGAATAACTCTTTAGAATTTATAATAATGCCAATAGATAGGGGTTTATAAATTTTTGGATTTTGTCGGCTTTGTGTATAAAGTCTGAATAAAGGCTTACTTTTTACACAAAAATTAGTTCTCTTTCTGTTTGATAGAAGCCATTTTTGTAAGAAATTCTTTTAATTTATTATACAATTCTAAATGTTGCTTGTTCAACTCTCCCCAATAAGGTTCTGAAGATTCTAATCTTGTTATTCCTTTCAAATCTTTGGGATATAAGTTATGAGCAAAAATATCCCTTATCTTATAAAATTTTATCAAATCCCCCTTAAAATCTCCTTCTGGTCTTAACTCTTCTTTATTCTGTTTGTTAATTTCTTTAATAATTTCAAATAATAAATCTGCTCTTGAACTTGCACCAAAATTTACTAAAAAGAATTCATTAAATCTAAAAATTCTATTCATATTTAGAGGTTTACAGTTATCTTTTTCATCTCCAAATTTTAAGTCCAATCCAAAAGATTCTCTTATTATTTTATTAGAAATATTATCTATCTCAATAGTTCTCATAATAATTTCATGTAACAATTCTTTTGGTAATTCAAATGGGTTGGTCATTTTTTACAAAGAATTTATTGAGTTATTCTATCAAAAGTAGCCATGATATTTGCTATATCTGTTGATGAAAGATTTAATGGGCTTAATTTCATTTGAAGTTCTCTACCCCTTCTTGCAATTTGCCTAATTGTTTCTAAGTCCTTTGGCTTTGTCATTAATTCATGAATAACTTTATTCCTTTTTTCATTGAATTCTAAAAGAGATTTATAAGTGGGGTTATCGATAATTCCCAATAAATAACTTATAGTAGTATAATCTCTTAAATATTGGGGGTTAAATTTCTTCTTTAGCAATTCCAATCTCTCTTTATCATTATTTGTCAAGTCTTCAATTTTCTTCTTAAGATATGCTTCAATAGTATTATGTATAAGGGAAATAGCCTCAATGAAGCATTTACTTCTTAGAGCATGTTCTATAACATTTTCAAAACTATTTGGGTCAACCCTTGTTATTTTTACAAGTTCATCTATTTCTTGGTCTTTCCATGCAAGTTCTCTTTCTTCTTTCTCATAGACAGATTCTACATCAAACAATCCATATTCCCCACATTCAGAACATCCAAAGGGTCTGTTAAATCCAGCATCATAATCTGCCTGTTGACCTTCAGTCATTCCAGAATAATCCTGTTCTTGCTCTTTCATTATCCCACCACATTTAGGACATTTTCTTGTTTCAAGAGGTTCATCAAAATATCCCTGTTTCTCCAATACCCTTTTTGTTAAACTCATTTTTCCTCGCACCACCCACAAGTTTTCTTAGGACATTCATGCATTAAAGAAAGTGATGAAGGGGAAAGTTTGAAGGTCATTTTAGAATATCCCAATATTTTTTTCTACTTTAATAATAGCTTTCTTAAGAATGTCTTTAGCTTCATAGTAATATCTATGAGATTCTTTAACTAATTTAACAACTTCTGTTTGTTTAATTTTATCTATTATAGGAAGTGGTATTTTCATTAGTTCATCTGAAGAGATAGCAGATAATATTGTCCCAGAACAACCTCTTTTTAAGAGCAATTGGATAAAATTATTTTTCATTAAAACTAATAAAAATTCTGGGGAATATTCTTCAGATTTTAAAACAAAAAAACCATTAGAACAGACGAAACCATCATTTTCAGAATTTATAATTGCAGAACTTTTTAAAGAACCTTCTATTGAAGAAACTATTACATCCCCTTCATTTACAAATCTCCTAGCCCTAGTCGGCAAATTTGCTCCATATTCATTTAAGCATTTTTCTATTAATCCTAAAGAAGAATTAATATCAGCTAATTCTACATAGTTATATCTTTTTTCTCCACTGGGAATAAAATTCTTATTTCTTATATTTTTCTTATTGAAATGAACATATCCCGTTTTATTATTTTTAATTTGATTTATTAAATTTTCATAATCTAACCTATAATAATCTGCATCTATTCTTTCATTTTCAAAAACTTCTGAAAACTTTTTAATAAAACTCTTTTTCTTAATTATTTTTAATTCATCAATATGAACTTCTTTTTTTACTAGTAATTTTGCTTTTTCGTATGCCTCTTTAGATTTCTTTATACATTCGTAAATTTTCTTGACATCTAATATAATATCTTTTTGATTTGATATTTCTATTGATGGAATTTTAATTTTTTTAATTGATTCTAAATATAATCCTCTTTGTACAGAACCAGAAGTGAATCTTTCTATTTGCATCCTCCCACATTTTGTTTTTAAAAATATATAAAGAAATTCAGGTAATATTTTTTCATCATTAACTTCTATTCT
>JAUSIC010000020.1 GCA_030648285.1 Nanobdellota archaeon
CATATTCATTAACACAAAATCCTTTGGGATTCTCAATTAATTCAGCAACAGGTTTGATTACAGGAACAGCACCTTCTGTAAATTCAAACACAAATTATAATATAGAAATTAGTGTTTCAGATGGAATAAGCACATTCATACAAGCTTATGTTTTAACAGTTGACAATGTTGGTTCTCATAGCGGAGGAGGAAATGGAGGAATTAGGGAAATAGATTCTTCTCAACCAACAACTATAAAGAAATCAATAGGTTATGTTCCAACAACTACTACAAAGAAAACAACAAGCACTAATGCTTCAACTCTTATCATATTCTACGTAATAATCCTGTTCGTAACATTAGGAATATTTTTCGTTACATTCTTGTTAATTCAAAACTTAAGAAACAGAGAAGTAGAAACAGGAAAGAAATCTAAGTTTAGTGAAACATATTATTAAAATAAAATGAGAAAACCAAGATTAGGTTTAACAGGATTGGCATTTTTGGCTTTAACAGCTCCATATTCTTTGCATGCTCAAAGTGCTGAAAAAGCACCAGGAGCAGTAATATTATCTGGAACAGTGGTTGATGAGGCTTATGAATCAACAGGGGATAGTTCTGTGTATGCTTTTATTCTAGAAACATCAACAGGAGAAAGAAAATTAATAGAAATACGAGAAGGAGTAGGAGATGGAGTTATTACTTATCCGAAATCAGTTGATTTATTAGTGAACAAAGGAACTAGAATAAGGCTTGATTTAAGAAAAATATGGGGGAATGAAGCAGATTTAAATCAAAAGTATTTCTCTCTCAAAGCAGGCAATTTTATGAGATATGCTGAGATAAATTAAAAATAAAATGGCAAAAAGAAAAAAAGATATTAATTCAGAAGAAAGTAGAGCAAGAAGAATACAATTAGGAATATATCAAACTAAAAAAGAATCTTGTGAAGAAAATAATAATTTATATAAAAAAGGTGGGAGATTAACAGCATTAGTTCTTGGAACATTTTGCGGAGTAACTTCTGCTTTCATGGGAATTGTATTACATTCAAAAAATCAACCTGCTCAATCAATGTTAATTCCAGCAATATTAATGGGATTATCTTATGGTTCAATTGGAAGAATAGAAAGATATTACGACAAAAAAACAATAGAAGAAGTTCAAAGATTAAAGAAAGAATACGATATAAATTAAAATGCCTCAAACAAAAGAAAAAATTAAAGTTGAAGTAGATGCTTTTTATAATAATTTAGGATATCGTTATATCATTGAAGGTAGTTCTCTTTTCATAAGTGGATGGAAAACTCCAAGGGGTAGAAATTCAGTCTTGGATGGATTAAATAATGATATTAGAGCAAAATTAGATTTATTAGTTGCTCTTGGAACAAAAAACCCAGATGACTATGAAGTTCATAGAAGAATAATGCATTTTCCAAGTTTGTAATAAAAATCAAAAAGGGGTTAATCGAATACTCTAACTTCAACTTAACCAACGTTTCAAATTATCTAATTATCAATCTTGCGAAGCAACTATTTTCCCTAAATACTCAACTTATTTTTCTAACTAATTTTTCCAATACAAGTACACATCTTCTATCATCTTCGTAAGGGTTAACATTACAAAAACCAAGACTGTAATATCTGCACTGAGCAATCATAGTTCCTGAAGTTCTCATTTGATCAACAACAACTGCTTCTCCGAGTATGTCACAATTTTTAGTTTCACTGTAGTGTGTTTTCCTTTCTTCAATCATTTCAATACTCCTCATTCATCTCAGGATGAACTCTCATTCCTGGCTTGTTGCTTGAACCGCCAGAAGCAATAACATCATCAATTCTCAAAATCATTGTAGCAACTTCTGTCGCAGAATTAATCGCTTGGCTTTTTATCTTGCAAGGTTCAATTATTCTTGCATCAAGAACATTTTCAACTTTGTTTGTAAAAAGATTTAATCCAAAATATTTCTCTCCTTCATCATGCTTTGCTTTCAATTCAGTCAAAACTTCAATAGGATCCATTCCTGCATTTTCAGCAAGAGTTGTTGGAATAAATTCTAAAGCAGAAGCAAATTCTTCAATAGCCAATTGCTCTCTTCCTTTAAACCCGTGAGAAAATTCTCTTAATCTTTTTGCGAGTTCAATTTCTACTGCTCCCCCTCCTGCAACAATCAAGCCAGATTTCAAAGAAGAAACAACATCTCCTAATCCATCTTTCATTGCTCTTTCTATTTCATCAATAACATGTCCTGTTCCCCCGTGAATCAAGATTGTTAATGCTTTAGGATTCTTGCATCCTTCAATATAAGTCAAGGTATCTTCTCCATGTTTTACTTCTCTTACAATTTCTGCGTTTCCTAATTCATTTAAAGAAAGTTCATTCAGATTGCTTACAATTTTTCCTCCTGTTGCTTTTGCAATTTTCTCCATATCGCTTTTGGCAACTCTTCTGCAAGCATAAATTCCTGCTTTTGAAAAAAGGTATTGTGCAAAATCATCAATTCCTTTTTGGCAAAAAATAACATTTGCACCTGAACTCCTAACCTTGTCAACAATTTTTTTTATTGTTCTTTCTTCTTGCTCAATAAATCCTTGCAATTGGTCAGGAGAAGAAATTGAAATTTTTGTATCTATTTCTGGATTTTTTAATTCTAAAGGAAAATCAACAAGAGCGATTTTAGCAGAATGAACAAACAAAGGCATGTCAGCAGAAACTTTTTCCTTGTCAAGAACAATTCCAGAAATTAATTCTGTATCTTGAATTCCGTCTCCTTTTGATTTTTCTATTTTAATATCTGTCAAATCTATTTTTCCATCTGTTTGAACTTGCATCACTGCCTTGACAATTATGTCTGCAAATTTTTCCTTAAAACCTTCTGCACCCTTTCCTGTCATTGCTGTCGCAGCAATGTCTCTGAGAATATCTGTATCTTGAGAAGTTATTTTCAAGGAAATCTCTTTAAGTATTTCCTGGCATTTTTCTCCTGCTAAACGATATCCTTTTGTTATAACAGTTGGATGAATTTTTTTATCAAGAAGTTTTTCAGCGTTCTCCAAAAGTTTTCCAGCAATCATAACAGCAGTTGTTGTTCCATCTCCAACTTCGCTTTCTTGTGTTCTCGCAATATCAACCATCATTTTTGCAGCAGGATGTTCAATCTGCATTTCATCAAGAATTGTGACTCCATCATTTGTAACAATAATCTCTCCTGTAGGAGAAACAAGCATCTTGTCCATTCCTTTTGGACCAAGTGTTGTTTTAACCATTTCAGAAACCATTCGTGCAGCAAGAATGTTATTTCTTTGAGCATCTTTGCCCATTATTCTTTGGATATCTTCAGGCATTAGAACTATTGGTTTGTCTGACATTTTATTTATCTGCTAGAATTCTTAATTTAATTCCTTCTGGAAGATGTTGTGCTAAATCTTCTAAATGTTTTTGATTAGGAGTTAAACCATAAGCTATGCTGTTTTCAAGGAGTAAAAGTTCTCCTCTCTCATTTTTATAAATTATTCCAGCACCGATTAGTTCATAATTTTCTCCCTTTTTAATAGGAGAAATATCCCCTGCAAAATCAGGGCCTTCTTCAAACTTAATTCCTGCTTCAATTAACATTGCTACAAGTATGTCTGAATGATAAACTCTTCTATTTAGTGGAGGAGATTTTGCTCTAAAAAATGGCTCTCCATTAATGTATAACTGAATAAATTTACTATCATCAGGAAATTCATCTGGCAAAACAACTCTCTTCATTTGAGATAAGTCTATCATAATCTCCTCATTAATTTTTCATATTTAAAGATTATTATATCACAGAATAACAAAAAAAGATATAAAGTTCAATAGTGTTAATATAACATGAAAAACATCTTGGTTTCAGATGTTATGACAAGAGAGCCGATAACTATTCCCTATAATACAAATCTTCTCGAATGTGCAAAAAAGATGGTTAAAAAGAGAGTGGGAAGTTTGCTTTTAGTTGAAAAAAAGAAACTTTTAGGTTTTATTTCTGAAAAAGATATTCTCTGGGCATTGATAAAAAAATCAAAAGAAGATTTGTCAAAGATAAAGGCAATAGATATTTCTCCTAAAAAAATTGCAGTCATAAAACCAACTAATACAATAGCAGAAACAATTGAAAAGATGAAAAGGCTGAAGTTTGAAAAACTTCCTGTGATTGATAACAATGAATTAGTAGGGATGCTGACAATCAAAGATATTCTAAATTTCAATCCTGAATTTTATCCTGAACTTGAAGAATTTGCAAAGATAAGAGAAGAATCAGATAAGCTCAAGAGAATAAAAAAAGCAAAGCAGGTTGGAGAAGGAATTTGTGAAGAATGTGGAAACCACGACTTACTTTATCATCAAGATGGAAGAGTAATCTGTGATGAGTGCAGGAGAAGCATGTGAGTTTGCTTCGCAGAATATCCACGAAATTAATCTAAAACGACCTTACTTACTTTATAATATTTATAAAAGACTTCAATTATTCTATTAACCTTTCCCTTAGTTTCATAAGAAAAAATATATAAATCAATTTTCTTTATTCTTATTATATAAAATGCCAGAAAAAGACACTATCTTCTCGAGCAAGATAAAATCAACAGGAGTATTCTCCTTTGAAGATTTCTACAGATTTTGTTATGACTGGCTCTCTGATGAAGCTAATCTCATTGTTGGAGAAGACAGTTACAAGGAAAAACTTTCAGGGGATTCAAAGACTGTTGAAATTGAATGGACTTGCTTCAGGAAAATAACAGATTATTTCAGATTCGATGTCAAGGTAGTATTCAGAATAACTAACATGACAAATGTTGAAATTCAGAAAAACGGCGAAAAAGTAAAAATGAACAAAGGAGCTGTTGAAACTTCTGTAAAAGGCATTCTTGTGAGAGATTATCAGGGAAAATTCGAAAAAACAGGAACCCAAAAATTCATGAGAGGAATATATGAAAAATGGGTTATTCCTTCAAGAATAGACCAGTATGAAGACAAGTTAGTAGGTGATTGTGATGAGTTCTTGAATCAGGCAAAGGCATATTTGGATTTGGAAGGAAAGAGATAAAATAACCTTTTATCCTCGATATCACAACCTTTAAAAATACTTAATCTTCATCAATTTCATGAAAAGAATATCACCTTTATGGTTAATTCTTGCAGCACTTGCAGGAGGCTTGGCTTTTTCAAGATTAGAAAATCTTCTTCAAAAACAACCTGTTCCTGTTGTTCAAACTTTGCAAGAAGAAACTTTTGTTCCTATTGAAAAAGGAGAAATCTATGCAGTGATTGCAACAGGATTAGGAAGAAAGACTTCCTATGAAGATACCATTAGCAATGCACTTATAGCTCAAAGAGCATTAATACAAAAAGGAGCAAAACCTGAACACATAAAATTACTCCTTGATAATCCCGGAAATAGAGTTCCTATACCTTATGATATAAATTCAGAACAACCATCAGCCGGAAAAGTTATTAAAGCAATCGAAGACATACAATCGACTGAAAAAGATAAGGTATATGTCATCTTAGCCGGAGATGGAATAGAAGACCACTCAGTTATTTCATTTTCAGATAAGTCTATGTTAGAATCTTCAGAATTTAGAGAAACTGTTTCAAGAAATAAACACAGACAATTATTTGTAATCGCAGAAAGTTATTTATCGGGAGGTTATGGGAGCGGACAACAAAGAATGGAAAATGCTTTTTATGCCAGTTTTAGTGGGTCTCGTTATTTTAGAAAATTTCTGGAAAAATTTTTAGAAGATTCGGTGTGGAATTCCTTTATATATATAAAAGGAAAATATGCTGACCCTTCCAGTCGTTATCTTCCAGAAGCATCAATTTTCGATGAAAGAGGAGCAAGATGGACATATCCCCGAATGAAAAGAAATGGCACAGAGATTGGATGGGAATGGAATAATGCAGAGACTGCTCTTTTTTTAGAAGCTGCAAGACAATTCTCACAAGAAAGAGACGCAACAGAATTATCACAAGAAAAATAACCCATATTTTTAATTAACAAAACTTTTAAATACAAGATTTTTCTTTTCTAATAATGAAAAGAGAGATTTTAATTACATTTTTATTATTGATATTAATAACACCAAGCATTCTTGCAGTTAGTCTGAAAGTCGAAAGAGTTTCCCAAGATGATGTTATGATACTTGGATTGGGCAAACCAGCAACATTTGATTTGAAAATAACTAATTTAGCAGGAGGAGGGGACAGTTTCACATTTTATTCTTTTTTTGGCATAGAAACATTGCCGAAAGGAACAATCTATCTTGGAAGCATGGAAACAAAAGAAGTTCAATTTGGAATTTATCCTCGAGATGACTTAAAGCAAAGAGGCTGGGTAAACTTTGAATATTTTATCAAGGGTTCAGACGGAGAACAAAAAGAAGTAATGAAAACTAATATCCTTGATTTGAAAGATGTTTTTGAAGTTGGTTCAAATGAATTTGATTCGAGTTCAAGTTCAATAAAAGTGTACATAAAAAACAAAGTAAATTTTAATTTTGGAGAAATAACAGCAAAATTCAGTTCTCCTTTCTTTAATTTTGAAAAAACATTTACATTAGACAAAAAAGAAACACAAGAATTTGACGTTCAGTTGAATAAAGAAGATTATAAAAAATTGCTTGCTGGTTTTTACACAGTTAAGGCAGAGGCATCAGTCAACGGAAAAGAAACTACTTCTGAAGGAACAATAAAATTTGTTGAAAAAAATATATTGACTTCTAAGGAAAACAGGTTTGGGTTGATAATAAATACTCTAACTATAAAAAAAATAAATGAAGGAAACGTTGTTGCTCCTACTGAAACAATAATAAATAAAAATATTATCTCTAGATTATTCACAAATTTTAACATTGAACCAGACAGAGTTGAAAGAAAAGGACTGATTGTTACTTATGTTTGGGTTGAAGAAGTAGCTCCTGGAGATACCCTAGAAATTACTGCAAAAACAAACTGGATTCTTCCATTCTTGATAATCGTTTTGATATTTATTATTATTGGATTGACAAAATTATATTCAAGAACAAGTTTAGTGCTGAAAAAAAGAGTTTCTTTTGTAAGAGCAAAAGGCGGAGAATTTGCACTTAAAGTTTCTATATTAGTGCAGGCTAAAAAATTCGTTGAGAGAGTAAATATTACAGACCGTCTTCCTCCTCTTGTAAAACTACATGAGAGATTTGGAGCAGAACAGCCAAAGAGAATTGACAGGGGAAGAATTGAATGGAGTTTTGACAAAATGGAATCAGGAGAAACAAGAATTCTTTCTTATGTGATTTATTCAAAAGTTGGAGTGCTGGGAAGATTTGCACTTCCAAGAACGACTGCATTTTACAGCAGGGAAGGAAAAACGCATGAAGCAGAATCTAATACTGCTTTCTTTATTGCAGAGCAAAATAGATTAGTTGAAGATTAATTCTTCTCACACAAAATCTTTAAAAGCGATTATTTCCTTGTAAAATTACCCCTCTATAGCTCAATGGCAGAGCGGCCGGCTGTAGCCCGACTTACCCCAGTTCGATTCTGGGTGGAGGGATATTCTACAGACTAAAAATCTGTATTTATAATTCCATAATCGAACTGTTCGATTCCGAGCAACTTCACGAGAATAATCCATAAGTGATTGAGTGGGGTTGTGAGCGAGAAACTTCACGAGTTTAACATCACAACTTTGTTTGAGTGGGGTTGCGAGTTGTGGTGGGGGGATATTTCTACAAATTGAAAATTTGTATGTTCCAAAAATAGAATTGTTTTGTTTTTTATTAATCACTTTAAAATAACATCTATTTCCGTCGTGAAATCACCAAGACAAAAATATAGAAATATTTAAAAACTAGTTATATATTAAAACAGTATAAAAAAAACGAGGTAAATATGGAGGAAGAACTAGACGATTTTGACGAAGAAGAGGATCTTGACGAAGTCATCGATGACATGGAACTTGACTTCTAATTAATTTTTTATATTTAATATTTTTTCATTGTTCTCTCTATCCAATTCTTCAAAAGTTGTTTCTATGAAGAATTTCAGTTGGTTAATGGTTATTTTCGGAACCAAAATATTCTTGAGTACAATTATTCTTCCTTCTCCAATCTTAATCGATTCTGAATCTAATTCTTTTATGAAAGAACCATCTGCATAAATTTTTATTTTAAAATTTCCAGAATCTTTTAATCCATTATTCCTGATTGTAAAATTAGTATCAAGATATCTCCCTTTCATCTCTGCATTAACCTCTCTCAAATCCAAATCAGCATAGCTTGGATAAGCATAAAGTTTATCAATTAATTGAGGAATCTCTTCTCCAATAGTTTGCTTGCAACTTGTTATGTTGAACATTATATTCCACTTGTTAGATGAATGCTTGAATCCCAAGGCATGAAAAAGCTCATGCACTGCGACATTAGGTGTTTCACATTGCGAATCCTTGAGCAACAAAATCTTTCCCTTGAATATGTAATTAAACTTGTCTCCTGCAATTATCTTTGTTGCTCCTCCTTCTCCTGCAACAAAATATTCTTCACTAGGAGACTGTGTTCTTTCATCACAAGTCACATGTATTTGTTCATCAGAATTTACAGGATAAAATCTTAAAACACTAATATTTGAAACTTCATTAAAAGCAATTAGCATTTCATTTTCTCTTTCTGCTGAACAGCTTTCTATTTTATAAGAAATTTTAGAATCAACATATCTCAAGTTAGGATAAAACTGCATCTCCTGAGTTCCTGAAATGCTAAAATTTGAATTTCCTGACTTTGAAAAAAATTCAACAGGATTTCCGATAGGAGCAATAAATCCGTATAAAGCAAGAGTTGATATTACAAGCAATACAGACAGAATTAAAAGGACAATTTTAAGGTTCATAACTAAATTAAAGAAACAGATATTTTAAAGATTTGTGAAGTTATTTTAGTATAACAAATCTTTTATAATGAAAAAATAGAATATTTTTATGTTTAATGGAATAATTTATAGTCTAAAAAAGTTATTAAAAAAACCATTTAAAGTAGGAATTGTCAGTTATTATTACCCTGAAAAATTCAATTTGGATAATGGAGTTGCGATTCATACTTATTATCTTTCAAGAGAATTAGCTAAATTAGGGTGTGAAGTTCATATTTTTTGCAAGGGAAATAAGCAGAGTATAAAAAACGAATATTTAGAGCAAGGCAAAATAATAGTACATAGAATTGGAGTAGTATCAAAATTATCCATTCAAGATAATGTCCTGAAAAAGAGAATATCTTACTTCATGTTTGATAATCAAGTTATAAGTGAAATAACAAAAGAAAATAAGGATGAAACTTTTGATATTATCCATACTCATGGATGGCTAACATCAGGAGCATTTGTTGCAAAATATTTTAATGATATTAAATGGATACATACTTTTCATGCGTTAGAAAAGAACAGAGTAAGATTCATGTCTGAAGAAGAAAAAAAATACTTTGAAATTGTAAAATGGATGGAAAGTACCATAAAAAATGCTGATGCCTTAATAGCCGTGTCTAAAAATTTGAAGGAAGAAGTGCTTCAAAATTATCCTGTGGAGGAAGAAAAAATACATTATATACCTAACGGAGTGGATTTAGAATTATTCAAACAAGATACTAATTGTCAGCAGGATAAGGTAGTTTTATATGTTGGCAGATTTAGTCTAGAAAAAGGAATAGATATTGTTTTTAAAATAGCAGATAAATTGCTCAAAAAAAACAAAGAAGCAAAATTTACGATGGTTGCTTCTGATAAAAATATCCCAAAATCTCTTGAAAAATTGAGCAGAAAATTCAGTGAACTATTAAAAAAATACCCAGATAGGTTCACCTGGTATAGAGAAACATTAAACAGAATAGAATTGTCGAAGTTATACAATGATAGTTTAATTTATATTCAACCATCAAGGTATGAATCATTTGGACTGTGTATTTTAGAAGCAATGGCTTGTGGAAAAGCTGTTATTGCGTCCAACAAAGGCGGAATACCTGATGTTGTTGAAAATGCGGGAATTATTATTCCCCTAAATAAGAATTTATTTATTAATAATATATTAAAATTATTAGAAGATTACCGGTTAAGAGAAAGATATATCAGAAGAGCACTTGAAAGAAGCAAATCTTTTTCATGGAATAGTGTTGCATCACAAATATTTGAGCTTTATCAAAATATTAAAAAGGGAAAAACAGAAAATAAACCTTAAAAACCTTCAGTATTTAGATATAATATGGGATTAGGAGAGGTCATAAATAATACAGGCTTGTTTAAAAATGTGGATATAAAGGTTCTGCTCCCAAGAGGACTAATCTCGATCGGAATTATTCTTTTTGGAATAGTCATTGGAAAATTAGTAACTTCAGGATTAAAAAAATTATTTATGAAGATAGAACTCGAAAAGAAAGTAAAAAAAAGTCTGACAGATTTATTTCTAATAATAATCAGGTGGTCAATATACATTATCTTCTTTAGTCTAGGATTGAATTATTTAGATATAAGCAATTTAACAAAAAATATAACTAATATTTTAATAACAATTCCCACGTTTGTTGGAGCATTAATATTAATCCTTTTGGGCTTTTCAGTCGCTTACTTTTTAAAGAAAGTTATACTAACCACAGAGATAAAAGGAGTTGAAATAGTTTCAGAAGTTGTTTTCTATTTTGTAGTCTATATTACAGGAGTATATGCAATAAAAACAGCCTTAATTCCATTAGGAGAACAGATAACCAATTATTTGATTATGATTTTAACAGGAGTGTTTGGTGGAGCAGGTGCTTATCTGCTTGTAAAAAAATTCTCTAAATAAGACTATTTTAAAGTTATTCAAAACCATAGTCTCTTGTTATCTCTGCCCTGAAAAACCCAGAATTATGTAAAATTGCGCGAATTTCTTCATCATTAACATGGTGAACAAAGTACAATCTAGAATTTATCTCTTCTGATATAAACTGATATCTGGTTCTCATTTCTGCATATCTTTCTTGAACTTGAGGAAAAAATCTGCCAAGAAAAAAATCAGTAAACCCGAGTACAGGAGTTATCTCTTCAAGTCTTCCGAAATACTTTGCTCTTGAATCACGAGATTTCATTTTAAGAGGCTGATTGAGCCATTCTTTCATCTGTTTATATCTTGACATTTTATTCTAAGATTATATTTTGTTTAATTTTTTCAGAAGACAAAATGTAAGTTGTGAACTATATAAAATTTATGGAAAAAAGCGCCCGTGCCGAGAGTTGAACTCGGGTTATATCCGTGACAGGGATATGTCATAGCCGTTAGACCACACGAGCCGAATGAATTCATGAGCCACAATATCGCCATAAATACGAGTGGGTTCATGAGTTTAAGTCTATCTATTAATGCTAAAATCCTTTTTTAAAGATTACTGATATCAGTCTCTTCTACAATTTCTTGTAAAAAACAAGATTGAAATTAAAAGATAAAGTGGCAATATTATTCCAGAAAAAAGGAAAAATATTTTTTCATCTATTTTAAAAACCAAACTTATGATGGCATGAGTAATAACAGAAAGCACCCAAATTGCAAGAATAACCAAAACTCTTTTCGTATTTAGCATAAACAATTTATTCAACAAATGTTTTATCTTGCTTGGCTTACTTTTTTTTGTTTTTCTTTTTTTCACCATCTTTTTTTACTCCTAAAATGACTTTTTGTCTATTCATATAAGACTGAAGCGCTTTTGGAATCTTTATGCTTCCATCTTTTTGCTGATGATTCTCAACTAAGCAAGCCATCATTCTTTCTGTTGCAATAGCTGTATTGTTTATTGTGTGAACAAAATTTAACTTTCCAGATTCATCATATCTTACATTTCCTCTTCTTGCCTGATAATCTAAACAATTAGAACAAGAACCTAATTCCCTATAAACCTTTTGGCTTGGAAACCATCCTTCTAAATCAACTGTCTTTGTAGGAACTCTTCCCATGTCTCCTGTTGCAAGAGCAACTGTCCTGAAAGGAATTTCCAGTTTCTTGAAAATCTCAATTGAATTTTTAAGAATAGCATCAAATTCTTTCCATGATTCTTCTGGCTTGCAGAAAACAAACTGCTCAATCTTTTCAAATTGGTGAACTCTTATGATTCCTTTTGTATCTTTGTTGTTGCCTGCTTCTTTTCTAAAGCAAGGAGAAATTCCTCCCAATTTTATAGGAAGATTTTTTCCGCTGATTGTTTCATTGAAATAATAAGCATTAAGAGCGTGTTCTGCAGTACCTATAAGATATAAATCTTCTCCTTCAATTTTATAGATTCCTTCTGCAAAAGCTGAAAAAGGAAGAGCTGAATTCAAGGTATCTTTTTTTAGCATGAAAGGAGGCTGGACAAGAACAAAATCTTTCTTTGACAAAAAATCCAAGGCAAAATTAATCAATGCTTGGTTTAATTTCACAATATCTCTTTTCAAATAATAAAATCTTGCTCCAGAAACTTCAGCAGCTTTATCCATGTTCAATAAATCTCTTGCTAACAAAAGTTCTTCATGGGCTTTTACAGGAAAAGAAAACTTTTTGGGTTTCTTGAAAACCTGAAGAACCTTATTTTTTGAAGCATCTCCAACAGGTACACTCTTGTCAACAATGTTTGGAATATTTTCAAGAACATTATTTCTTTCTTGTTCAAGTTTTTTGCTTTCTTCTTCTAATTTAGAAATTTCATCAGGAATTTTTTGTGCTTGTTTAATCAAATCTTTTGCCTTTTTCTCATCTTTCTCTTTTTTTGCCTGATTTATTTCCTGAGAAATCTTGTTTCTCTTGCTTTTCAAATTGTCAACTTCAAATTTTATGCCTCTCCATTTCTTGTCAAGTTCCAAAACCCAGTCAACTTCTTTTTCAGGCATTCCTCTTTTCTTTTGGCTTTCCCTAACAATTTCAGGATTTTCTCTTAAGAGTTTTATATCAAGCATAATTCAACTAAGAAAGAATTATATTTAAAACTTATCAAATAGAAGATTGCATCAATTATCTCATTAACAAATCCCAGTTCGGAAAATTTATAAAGCAATTTTTGATATCATTTGTATGCCAAAAGTAAGAATAAAATTAAACAGCACAGATATAGAAATGCTCAATAACATTTGTGAATCTATAAAAGAAGTAGCAAAGAGTTCAGGTATAACAATTTCAGGTCCTGTCCCTCTTCCCACCAAAAGACTCAAGATAACTACAAGAAAATCTCCTTGTGGAAATGGAACAGCAACATTCGACAGATTTGAAATGAGAATTCATAAAAGACTAATAGACTTGCCTGCAAATGAGAAAATTCTTCATCATATAATGAGAATGCATATTCCCAAGAATGTCAATATTAAGATAGAAATGAAAGATTAAGACTTTTTTAATTAAATTCTTATTTTAGAATCAGGAACTTTTTCTGAATGAACCTTTATTTTCCCTTTTTGTAGACAATCAAAGCAAGTATGAACTTGTCCGTTTTCCTCTCTTACTTTTCCTGTGCCATGACATTTAGGGCATTCTTCTTCTAACATAAAAAAATTAGTGAATTTCTGCTTTTAATCTTAATTATAGTCAAGAATATATTTATAGGGGAACAATAATGCTAAATTTAAAACATCAACAGAAGACTTCAATTATTCATTTAACTATTTTCCTCACACAAATCTTTATAAAATCATTAATTTTAATTAAACTATGGAAAAAGACATTGGAAAAATTCCTAAAAACGATACAGCAGATATTGTCATAAGAATAGATGATTTCGGTGGAAGAACAGGACTTACAATAAGAGAATTTGTAAGAAGCGAAAAATACACTGGTTTTACAAAATCAGGAGTTAGAATTCCTGCAGAAGAATTTCTCAAGTTTAGGGAAATGATAAATTCAATTGCCTTGGGCGACTTGCAAAGTTCTCCTGAAGCTCCAAAAGAAGAATCAGAAAGTCCAGAAGGAACAATAGATTACTAGTTTCTCCAAAACCTTTAAAAGTTAATTTTTTCTATTTTAATTATGAATAATAAAGTAATAACAATAACAGTTGTAATGTTTGTTCTGATTTTAGCAGGATCAATAATCTATGCTAGAACAACAGGAGCAGTAGTTAAAGATATTCCTTCAGAAGCAGAAGCAAGATGGATAGGAGAACATTCTGTTTTATATGCTCAAGCAGGTTGTTCACATTGTATTGAACAAGAAAAACTCTTCGGAGATAATTACAAATACTTAACAGTAGTTGATTGTCTTGAAGACATTCAAGCATGCATTCTTGCAGGTATTGAGGGAACACCTACATGGATAATTAATGGAGAAAAATATGTTGGAGTTCAGTCAATAGAAAAATTAAAAGAGCTAACTGATTATCAAGAATAAAATGTTGCTCATAAACTCGCAAAAATTAATAGATAATTAATAAAAAATGACTATTATAATTAATAACAAAGCTCAGAAAAATAAATTATTAAATCAAAATAAATAGGAAATTGCAAAGCAATTTTCTCAAATTAAAAAATGCCAGACATCATAACCTTAGGAAAAATAACTTCTTTAGCACTTGTTAATTCTATTAATCCATGCCAGATAGCAATGCTTGTTCTAGTACTAGTAACAATTTTGACGCAAAACCCAGAAAAGAAAAAGAAAGTTCTGGTTTCTGGATTTGCATTTATTTCTGCTGTTTATATCGGATATTTATTTTATGGAATAGTCTTGGTTCAGTTATTTAGTGCATTTACAGAAACATTAAAGCAAGGTTCAATTTATCTAAAGTATGCTATTGCAACTTTGTCAATGGTTTTTGGTGGGTTGCAGATAAAAGATTTTTTCTTTTACAAGAAAGGAAGTTTTGGAACAGAAATGCCAATCTGGATGCGTTCAAGAGCAAAAAGAGTTATACAAAAAATAACTTCTCCTTTTGGAGCATTTTTAACAGGGTTCATAATAACTCTTTTCCTTGGCCCATGCACAATAGCACCATTAGTAGTTGCTACACAAACACTTTCTCAATTAGGGTTGTTGGGAGCTCTTCCTTGGTTATTATATTTCAATTTTATAGTTGTTCTTCCATTAATCATAATAACTTTAATCATCTATAAAGGATTTGCAACAGCAGAGAACATTTCAAACTGGAAAGAAAGAAATGTTCGTGTTCTTCACTTAATCGCAGGAATTTTATTGCTGGGAGTTGGTTTAACTTTGCTGATGGGATGGATATAATAATTCTGGATTAACTTCAATGCATTTTCCACAATAAGTGTATTCAATATTTTCTTTACATCGTTCAAATATTAAAGAATAATAAGGAGATTTTTTATTAAACCAGGTAGAACTTCCTATTTTTCTTATGCTTCCACATTCAACACAAGTATCTGCCAAATTCATTCGTTTTCATCAAATTAGTAATATTTAAGGATTTGTATAAGAAGGCATCATCTCTGAATGTCCAAACTGAACAACCAAATCAACCTTAGGTTTAATATCCTCTAATCCTGTTGGAGTATCACAAGCCCCAAAACAAGTTCCAAACCAAATTAGAAATTCAGTATTTTTTGTATTGCTTTCAAGAAAATCAACAACACTAGTAGCATAAATCTTCAATCCATCTGGAAACTGCAAAAGAACAAGCTTTGCTTTTTTCTTTTTAATTTCAGAAATAACTTTTCCCAACTCTAAATCATATTTCTCGTTTAGTTCTTTGATTGTATACATAAATCATCAAATTTTAGTCTATTTTTATAACTTTCCAATAGTTAGAAACACCTATAAACCCTAAAATCTTTAATAAAATAAGAGGAAGAGGTGGAATAATCAGTTTAAGTGAATCTTCGGATTTTGCTTTACTGGCTTCGGACATCTCTTCTTTTTTCTATAATTTTTGAAAAAAGAAGTGTTAATAAAATAATTGAAGTCTTTTGTAGATGTTTTAGTTGAAACGATTGTTGAGCAGTTTAAATCAGCGTATCAGATTATCCTCATATCAATCTTCACAAAGTGAACATCTTTTTCCTGATTTATATTCTCAACTAACAACAATCCTTAAATATCATAAAAAGTTCTATCAAAGGTGGATGAGATAAAATCTTCAGAGAATGCAATTCCAAAAGAAGTGATTAAAGAGTCAAAAAAAAGAATAAAGATTTCTAAAAAAACAATTTTTACAATTATTTTGATTCTTTCATTAACAACAAACATTATTTTTATACTAAGCGTATCTGTTCCAGAACTCACAGGAAATGTTGTTTCTGAACAGCATTTTAAACTTATTAAACTTCAAGAAAAAGTTCCAATAGATTCAAACATTAAAGAAAGTTCAATTCTTCATTATGATGGGCTTAGAACAGAAATAGAAAAAGAAATAGAGAAATATAACGTTAATGGAAGTATAGGCCTCTTTCTTCAGGATGTTAATACAGGTACCTGGATGGGTATAAATGAAAGAGCGGGTTTTACTCCTGCAAGTTTATTAAAAATTCCAATCATGATTGCTATTTTAAAAAAAGTTGAACGTCAAGAGATTAAACTAACAGACAGAGTAACATTAACTGAAGAAGACTTGGATGAAAATTATGGAGATTTGTATAAAAAGGGGGCAGGAACAAAAATGAGTATAGCAGAGCTTTTGGAAGAAATGACTATTAATTCAGATAATACTGCTCAGAATGCACTAAGAAAGCAGTTATCTGTCAGTGAACTTGATGCTATATTTATTCATTTAGGAGTACCAGACCCTTATCTTCTTGATAACGACCATGTAGTATCTCCAAGAAATTACATCCGTTTTTTCAAGGCTCTTTATTTTTCAACATTTCTTTCTCCAGAATTCTCTGAAAGAGCCCTTGATTTAACAACAGATACGCAAGAAGAAAATTTAATTGCAAAAGAGATCCCCCCTGAAGTTCAAGTAGCCCATAAGTTTGGAATTATTCGTGAAGAATTTTTGCATGATTGCGGGATAGTTTATCATCAGGAAAATCCTTACTTTCTGTGCATTATGACCAAGAACATGGTAGAAAAAAGTTATGAGTTTATTCCAAAAATATCGAAAGATATTTATGATTTTGTAGATAGAGAAAGTAATAATTAATAATTTTTTCTCTCTCATTAAAGAATAAAACTTAAGAGAAAATTAGATGAAACCTATTTTATCTGCTTGTTTTGTAATATAACCTACATCAGAACGTCCTTTTGCTTTTTTCGGGGGCATGCTTAATTTACATAATTATCAAACTTTAAAAACAAATATCTTCTTTAAAATATATGACAAACAAAGCAAAAATCCGCCAGCCAATCGTTACTGTCTGCGGGCATGTAGACCACGGAAAAACCAGTTTATTGGATTCTCTTAGAGAGAGCACTGTAACAGAAGGCGAAGCAGGAGGAATTACTCAGAAAATTTCATTTACTTCTTATCCATTAGAACAATTAAGAAGAGCCTGCCCCTTGATAGAAACATCAAAAATAAAACTAAACATCCCCGGATTTCTCTTTATTGACACTCCAGGACACGCAGCATTCACTAATTTGAGAAAAAGAGGAGGAAGCTTGGCTGATTTAGCAATTCTTGTAATTGATATCAATGAAGGAATAAAACCCCAAACAGCAGAAGTAATTCAAATTTTAAAAATAAACAAGACTCCTTTCATAATTGCGTTAAACAAAATAGATAGGATTTCTGGCTGGACTAATGATTTGAAAAAAGGACTGAAAGAAAGCATTGAATCTCAACCCTTGAATGCAAAGCAAGAGTTTGAAGAAAAATTTTACACCTTGATTGGTTCCTTGAATAATCATGGATTTGATTCTGATTTATATTTTAATATTTCAGATTTCACAAAAAAAATTGCATTAGTTCCATGTTCAGCAAAAACAAAACAAGGAATTCCAGAATTATTAATGATGCTGTGTGGTTTGAGTGAAAAATATCTGTCAGACAGATTGAAATTAGGAGAAGATGCAAAGGGAGTTATATTAGAAATAAAAAAAGAAAAATCAATCAATTATACAGAAGCAATTCTTTATGATGGAGAACTTTCAAAGAATGATGAAATAGCAATTGCAAATTTAGATGGAGACATTTCAATCAACAGAATCAGAGTTCTTGAAGAAATTCTTCCGTTAGGACTTAAATTTCAGCCAAAAGAAAAAGTTATAGCAGCAACAGGATTAAGAATTCAATTAGCAGAAAAAGCAGATATAACTCCTGGAATGCCTTTCACAATTTTCAAGAATAACAAAGAAGAATTAAAATCCCAGTTCAAGAAAGAAGTTTCAGATACAATTTCTTCTTCTTTAAGCAAAAATGGAATAATTGTAAAAGCAGATTCATTAGGAAGTCTTGAAGCATTATTAGTAATATTAAAGCAAGAAAATATTCCTGTAGTAAAAGTTGGAGTTGGAGAAATAAACAAGTCAGATATTGCATCTGCAAAAGCAAATGAAACAATAAATGAGATTGATGCTGTGATTATAGGTTTTAATGTTCAAACAGATGAAGAAGCAAAAACTCTTGTTTCAGGAACAAAGATAAAAATAATTACAGAAGAAGTTGTTTACAAATTAATCGAAAGACTTGTTGAATTCAGAAATGAAAAAAGGAAAGAAATAGAAAAGCAAAAATTACTAGGACTGACTTCTTTGTTCAAATTGAAAATTCTTAAGCAGTATGTTTTCAGAAATACAAAACCAGCAATATTTGGAGTAAAGATTGAAGCAGGAAAATTAATTCCAGAAGCATTTTTGATGGATGATAAAGGAGAAAAAATAGGAAGAGTAAAAAACATCCAATCAGAAAACAAATCTGTCCAAGAAGCAACAGAAGGAATGGAAATTGCAATTTCTGTTCCAGGTTTGAACGTTGAGAGACAACTGAAAGATTCTGAATTTCTTTATTCAGACATAACTTCAACTCAGTTAAAAACACTTCAAAAGAACAAAGATTGGCTTACCTCGAAAGAATTGCAAATTTTGCAAAAGGTTAGCGAGATAAAACCAGCAAAATAAGAACTAATCAAAACCTTTTTAAGCCATATTTTCAATAAATTAATATGTTTAAATTTAACATCTCTGAAAAATCAGGAAAGACATTTCACTTGGAAAGCGAAGCAGAACAAATCATAGGAAAAAACCTAAAAGACAAGATAGAAGGAAAAATCGTTTCTCCTGATTTAGAAGGCTATGAATTCGAGATAAATGGAATGAGCGACAAAGCAGGATTAACTGCAATAGAAAGCGTTGAAGGAATTGGATTAAAGAGAATTCTTCTTACTTATGGAAAAGCAATGCATAGACGTTCAAGAAGAGAAGGAAAAAAGAAACGTTCTAATTTCACACCAAATGGATTAAGATTAAGAAAAACAGTAAGAGGAAAAATTGTTTCCCCTGAAATAGTTCAAATTAACCTAAAAGTAATCAAAGAAGGAAAAAAGAAACTTGTTGATATTTTTCCTGAACAAAACAAGGCAAAAGAGTCTAGTTCTCCACAACCAGTCTCAGCAGAAGTTGCTGTTCAGTAAAAATATCTTCTTATCACAATAAATTGCTCGAAAATTAATTTATAATAAATAACTGAAATCTTTTGTCGCTTGGTTCAACTTATAACCTGCGTTTTTAAATTAATATTATATCAATTCTGCGTCAGCAGACAATTTTCTTCCCAATTAAACTATTTAAAAACTAATTCTAGAATTATATAATTTCCCCGAACCCAATTAATCTCCAATGTGAGTTTATGTTTCTTGCAATACCTACATTATCTCCTTTAAGAGCAACAATAGGAATGTTTAATCTAAGTTCAATATCGTTTCCCTGTATTTTTTCAACTGTGCCGACTGTTATTGTTGTATTAACGCTGAGCATCAATAATTCGGGAGTTTTTATTGGTTCAACTTGCTTTTTATCAGATGTTCCTAAAACTTCTTTAAACAATTCTTTTCTTATTTTTATTCTATGAGAAATTTCAGGCAGTTTGTCTTTTAATCCTGCAATGCATCCTGTCAAAGAATCTGCTTTTGTTAATGTTGTATCCAAAGAAGTTTCAATTGAAATGCTTGTTCCTGGAAAAACTTCATTCACATTTTCATTCCCTTTATGAAGAGAAAGAATTTTTGCTTGAAGTGTCTTGTAAGTTTGTTGATTTGCTTTTTTGATACTTAATCCGGGTTTTATTTCTATTTCATCCCCTACTTTTAATCTTCCTTTTTTTAGAATTCCTCCTAAAACTCCTCCATGAATATTTTTTATATTCGTTCCTGGGCGATTAATATCAAAACTTCTTGCAATAAGAAAGAATGGTTCTGAACTAACATCTCTTTTTGGAATTTCTATTTTTGATAGTTCTTCAAAAATTTTGTCGATGTTTATTTCCTGCTGTGCTGAAACAGGGATTATTGGAGAGTTTTCTGCAATTGTTCCTTTTACAAATTGTTTTATTTCATTATAATTTTTTAATGCCTGCTCTTTTGTTACTAAGTCAATTTTATTTTGAATTATTATAATATTCTTTATTTTCTTTGCTTGAAGAGCAACAAAATGTTCTTTTGTCTGGGGTTTTATCCCCTCGTTAGCAGCGATTACTAAAATCGCAGCATCAATTATTGCTGCTCCTGAAAGCATTGTTGCCATGAGCATTTCATGTCCTGGTGCATCTATGAAACTTACATAGCGAACAGGCAATCCTTTTTTTTGATTATTAAAATTTCCGTTATCATCAAAAATAATTGTTTCTGCATAACCTAATTTTATTGTAATTCCTCTTTTCAATTCTTCTGAATGAGTATCTGTGAACTTTCCAGTAAGTTTGCTTAAAAGTGTTGTTTTTCCATGGTCAATATGCCCGACAACACCTACATTTAATTCTGGTAAAGTTTTTTCATTAGTCATAAAAAATTGAGAATAAATTGATTAAAAAAGGTTTGGGTTTCGATATAATCTTCAAATCACAATAATTCTTTTAAACAATCTTCATATCTATTCTTAATGGCTACACAAGAAGAGACAGGACTTAAAAGAAAGATAACAGAAAGAGAAGAAGAATTATCAAGAATGGGTTTGGGAGATTTAATAAGAGAGAAAGACAAGTTATTTATGAAATATCATTATATAGATTTTCCAGATTATACAAAAATAATTGAAGAAATCAACAGGAGAATGACTGATTATGAAGAGAGACTTAGTAGACTTGAACGAAAGGATGCGAGGTATTATAATGGAACGTGAAAAATTAATAAAAAAAGTTGGGGATTATTTTGAAAGAACAAGAACAGATCCTCGAACAGAAAGACACGAACCAGATGAAGAAGGACAATGGAGAATAATTGGGGGGATAACAATAACAATGAGAAGAGAAGAAGTTTTAACAAGAAAAGAAATTTCAGATGAATTTCATGGAACATTTTCAAATGCTGTTGCATATGCAGTTCAAAGAGATGAGTTTTGGTCAGACTGTCCTTATAGAAGTTATTTAAGTGATGGAATTGTAAAAAAAGTTCATGTTCAAGAATTGCCAGATTCAAATATTCCAAGAGCAATATGTTTGTTAAGAGATTTTGGTCCAATAGTAGAATACAAATAATCTCAAAAACTTTATAAACAACTTACTCTTCTAAAAACTATGAAGAGAGCGATAGTACTAATTATTATTTCTTTGTTATTATTTAGTTTAGTTTCTGCAGTTGGATTAACAAGCAGAGTAACAGAAGATAATCCTGATTCTATATCACAAGGAGGAAATTCAAATGAGGGAAATTCTGGTGATGGAAATGAAGATGATGTGGGATGTGATAATTATAGATATAGCAATTGTCCTGAAGGATGTATTAAAAAGTGTATTTCTTCAAGCAGTGTAACAACAGATTGTGATGGAATAGGAAGTTGTTCGGAAAATGAAACAGAGATAGAAAAAGAAAATGAATGTGAGGGGTGGAACTGTACAAAATGGAGTGCTTGTTTAAATGGAATGAAAACAAGAAATTGCATTCAAACAACTAATACTTGTTCAGGAGAATTAGAAGCACCAAAACTAACTAAAGTATGTGAAGAAAAAGAAAGAATAAAGGTTAGAGCAAGAATAACAGAATGCCCTGAAGAATGCACTTGTTCAGGTTCAACAATAAAATGCATGTTAGCAAGTGGAAGAGAAATGACTATTACTGCAGGAAATTCAGGAAATGTAATAGTTCAAATTAAAGGAGTAAACATGACGACAAATGTAACACTATACAAATCAGATGATGGGAAGGTTTATGGAGTTTTCAAGAATAATGAAACAAAGCAAGTAAAAATGTTTCCTGACCAAATCAGAGAAAAAATAAAAGAAAGAACAAAAGTAAAAGTAGAGAATGAAAATATAATTCTTGATGACAAGGGGACATATCAGTATGAAGCAAAAAAAGATTCAAGGTTGCTGGGATTTATCCCTATAAAAATTGCAGTAAAGGCTTATATAAATCCACAGACAGGAGAAATAATATATTCAAAAGAAAAGTGGTGGAATTTCCTTTCAAAAGATGTTGAAGAAGACCCAAGACTAATAGTAAGAAGTTGTAAGACAATAATCGGAGAAGAAAATAACTGCTGCAAGATTAGGGGTTACGACTTATACAATACAGAAAGAAGCGAGTGTGAGTTTAGTTCTTAAAAGATAGTTGCTTCGCAATAATTAATTAAAATATTCCTCCTGCGAAAGAGGCAAATTCTTTTCTTCCCGAGAATATTCTTTAGTCATTCTAAGAATTTCATTATTCATTTTGCGAAATCTTATATAACCATTTATTCCCTTTGCTATATAACATCCGCCAGCTAAAACAGCTGCTCCTGCTAACCCTCTTACTCCTACTGAAAGACATTTAACCGCAAAATCTGCATATTGTTTTAACAGTCCTTCCATCTTTCTAAAGATTTCTTTTTATTTATAAATTTATTTAAGAACAAATAAAACTATCCCAATATTGTTTTTCTGATTCTATTAAATCCTCTCTTAATTCTCTTTCATACTCTTGCTTCATCATTCTATTACTATCTATTAACAAATCTACTGCATAAAACAAACTTGCTCCTGCTGTTCCTAATATAGCTACTTGAAGCCCAACATCTAATGCTGATTTTAAATCCATATTTCTCAATATTATTTTCTATTTATAAACATTATCACAATTAACTTTATAACTCATTTTTCTTTTCTATTTTCATGAAAGTGTACTCACATTCAAAGTTGTCTACTTTTGAACAATGCCCTCAGAAATACAAGTTTCGTTATGTAGACAAGATAGTAATAATTGAAAAAAGCATTGAATCTTTCTTAGGGAAAACAGTTCATTCTGTTTTAGAATGGCTTTATTCAGAAGTAAAACAAGGAAGAATTCCTTCTCTTGATGAAGTTATCTTGTATTATTCTCAGGCATGGACTCAAACTTATGATGAGAAAGGAATTATATTTAATGGGCAGATGACTCAACAAGATTACCTGGAAAAAGGAGTTAAATTTCTGATTGATTATTATGTTAAGCACAAGCCATTTGATGATAACACTCTTGAAGTTGAAAAAGAAATCACATTAACAATTGATGAAAAAGGAGATTATCGGATAAGAGGATTTATCGACAGATTAGTTTACAATTTGAAAACCTGTGAGTATGAAATTCATGATTACAAAACATCAGGTACTGCTCCAAGTCAGGAAAAATTAGATGAAGACAGGCAATTAGCTTTGTATTCTATAGCAATAAAAGAATTATTCGGAAAAGACAAAGAAGTTTTGTTAGTCTGGCATTATTTAGCATATAACAAGAATGTTCATTCAAAAAGAACAAACGAACAATTAGAAGAACTAAAAAGAAACATTCTAGATTTAATTCATACGATTGAATCAACTCAAAGCTTTCGCCCTTACATCTCTCGGCTTTGTGATTGGTGTGAATATCAAAATATCTGTCCAGCGTGGGACAATGCACCTGGTTTCAAAGGTGTGCAGAAAAAGATTGATGAGTTTTGATTTAGAAAGGGTTAAAAGTAATTATTTCTTTAATTTTTTAATGAAACTTGAAACAAAAAAGAAAGTAAAGAATCTTGTAAGAGATGTTATTCTCTCTAAGATAGATAG
>JAUSIC010000022.1 GCA_030648285.1 Nanobdellota archaeon
TTATTCTTGGATTTTCTTATAAAATAATTCTGAATAAAATTACGGGTCATGTAACCAACAACAGCGGAAAATCATGGCTTGGACCAAACAAAGTTTATGAAGGAAAAATATCAAAAATAACTATTGGAACTGAAAAATATGATGTAAGACTCATTTCGGTAAATTCAGATAACGCTGCAACAGTTTCAGTCAATAATCTTCAAGGAATTCTTTCACCAAATTCTCCCCTTTTATTAAATAATATAGAACTAAATCTTAAAACAGTAAAATTCTATGGAATTTCTTCAACAAATAATTATGTAACTTTCACATACAGAAAATCTGGCGATAATAATGTAATAAGTAATGTTGCAAAAACTGCTGCAGGAGTTAGTGTCTCTGGAGAAACTCCTGTAGATAATTCAAAGAATTATGTTAGTTGTATTAAACATGGAAAAACTGTTCAATCTCTTTATCTTATCAAAGTTGGTTTTGTAAGAATACCTTTTCCTGTTCAGTATAATGATTATTGTGAAGGTGTAAATAATTTAAGGAAATATTCCTGCAGTGATAAAATACCGATGTATCAAGATATTACTTGTGCAAGTGGTTGCAAAAAAGGTGCTTGTGTTTCAGCAAGTGAAGCGAATGATGATTTATTAATGCAAGACTGCGTAGTCAATTGTGATGTAAACAAATGTAACTCTCTCTCTGATTCTAAAAAGAAAAAAGCTTCTATAGAGCAATATATTCTTTCTTGTGATAATAATTTATGTTTAGAAGAAAATTGTGCAAGAAAACTTGCATTATTTAATCCTTCAAAATCATCCAGACCAGCATTAGGAGATAAAACAATTACTTTTAAAGAAAAAAATGCCTGCTCTGGCAATCTTATTTCGCAATCTTCAAGCTTATCAAATATTCAAGAATGTTTTAATTTTTGTTATAATCTTGCTGAAGCAACTTGTTGCAGAATAAGTGCTGATGGAAAATGTCTCGCATTTGACGGAGGTTTGTTTGATTCCAGCAGCGGTATCACAATAAATGATGGGATGGCTGTAGATATAGAATTAGCTGCAACAGGATTTGAAATACAAAAAGCATGTTCTAGAGAAGTGGTTGCTCAGGAATTATCTGCACATACTCCGCAAGAATGTCTTAATTTTTGCCAAAAAACTAGCGGAGCAACTTGTTGTCAGTTTAGTTCTGATAATGGATATTGTTATGCAAGAAAAGGGTTTGTGATATCTTATTATAATAAAAATGTAGAAGCAGTTAGTTTGGTTGGTGAGTATTATAATAATTTTTCTAAACCTTTTACTGCAGGAAATGGTTGTTTTTCAACATCTTTAGAAGAATATCTTGGAGATGAAAAAATTCTTTTTGATTTGGATAAAACTCCAAAAACTACTAGTGAAATAGAAACAGCATGCACTAATTTTTGTGAACAAGTTCCTTATGTTAATTGTTGCGCTTATTATATTGATGTAAATAATGATGTTGATTGTTCAGCAAAAGTTGCAACCGCGAGAAAATCTAATGATGGCAGATTAAATGCAAAATCTGCTGATGGTGTATAAAATGAAACAAAAAAATTTAATTTTAACTAGTGCAGTGATTTTTTCAATTTTGGTAATTTCAATTTCTTTTACATCTGCATTTTCTTCGCAAGATGTAGCTGATAATTTTGTAAAAAATATCTGGAATAAACTCACCGGACATGTAACTAATGCCAGCGGAAATTCATGGCTTGGCCCAAACAAAGTTTATGAGGGAAAAACATCAAAAATAACTATTGGAACTGAAAAATATGAGGTAAAATTAATTTCTGTAAATTCAGATAATGCTGCAACAGTTTCAGTCAATAATCTTCAAGGAGTTCTTTCACCAAATTCTCCTCTTTTATTAAATAATATAGAAATAAATCTTAAAACAGTAAAATTTTATGGAATTTCTTCAACAAATAATTATATAACTTTCACATACAGAAAATCTGGCGATAATAATGTAGTAAGTGGTGTTGCAAAAACTGCTGCAGGAAGTTCTGTAAGAGTTGGTGGTCTTTGCGGTGGTGGAGATTTTGTAGATGACTCTACAGATTCATTAGTTAGAGGAACTGCTATTCCTTCTGGTTATTCTGCAAATTTAGAAGGATTTATCATAGATGAAAATCAAAAACCATTAGTTGGTGCAACAATTTTTATAAAAGAACTTTCTGGTTTTGCTCAAGAAGGATATTATTCTTTAAGCGGTTCTGGAGGTTATTTTTCTATTCAAGTTCCAGAATGCAAAATTTATACTGTTAGAGCAAGTTATGAAGGATATGACTTACAGGAAATGAAAATTAATCCAATAATAAGAATGGCAAGTATTTTAGAAGTGCCAGAACAAAAAATTCAGACATCAATTACTTTTAAATTCCAATTAACTAAATCTCCTCCAGCAGAACCTCCTCCTGCTCAATCTGAACAAGATGAAATAGTTTCAAACCCTAATCTTCCAGCAGAACCTGCAGTAGTAATCGAACCGGGTGTCAGTGATGTTAATGAAAATGTTAATGTTCCAGTTGTTGGAGAGACAGGCCGAGAAAATTCAAATACAGATACTGGTTTATTGGGTAGTTTTTGGGATTCTTTATGGTCTGGTGGTGCAGTTCCAAAAACTCCAGAAGAAATAGCTGCAGAAGAAACAGAAAGAAATTATGATCTATATGGCAATAAAGGTGATATGCTTTCAGTTATACATGCAAGCTGGTATGATGTTAGATATGGCAATTGTGAAAAATGGCCTGCAAGTGAAAAAACATGGTGTAATGGAAATCAAATAATTATGGATAATTGGAGAGGAAATTCTTATTTTGATTTGGTTTTAGATGGACAATTCAGCAAGGTTTTTAGAGTTACTGAGGGAATGGATTCTTTTGAAGATAGATCTTCATCCAGAATAGATAGAACATGGTATATTGTCCCTTTTAATGTTGTAAAGCAATATACTCATGGAGAATCTTATATCTTAAATGAAAGATTAATTTATTTTCTTGGAGGAGAAGGGCAATATCCGAATTCAGAATATAATGAAGAAAGTTTGAAGCATTTGGGAATAGAAGTTTTAAAAGGAGAAAAAATAGAATCTTCTAGTGGTTTTTTAAGGGATAATACTCCATACACTTTTTACGGCAATGCTGGAGATGTTTATTATATTATTTTGAAAGTTACTGATCCAACATGTTCTATTCGAGGCTCTCAGTCCAGAAATGTTCCTTGCTCAAAATTTAGTTATATTACTGTTACATTAAAAGACCCTAACTTGAAAATTAATTTTCTTTCAGAAGCTACACCCCCAGAAACTGTTATTGATTTTGGATTAAGATCTTCTTGGTCAAATAATGCAAGTTTTGAAAAAGATACAAGAGATAAATGTAATAAAGGTTGTGCTACAGAAGTATATTGTGAAACAGATAATTCTATTGAAATTAAAAATGAAGATAATCCTCTGTACAATAATCTGTATATAAAATCTACTTGTTATGATACCCTCGGGGCTCATGAAGATTCTTGTTTTGGAAGCAATGAAGTTTCAGAATATTCTTGCATGAC
>JAUSIC010000003.1 GCA_030648285.1 Nanobdellota archaeon
CCAGAAGAAATAAAAAAAGTAAAGAAGACAAAGAAGAAGGGGGCTAGTGAGTAATAACGAAATAACATGGCAAAATTAAAATCAAAAGATATTCAAAAAATGAGTAAACAAGAAAAGGAAAAGAAATTAAAAGAACTTAAAATGGAATTAGTGAAGTCAAAAGCAGGTTCTGCAAAAGGCGGAAGTTCAAGGACAAAGGAAATTAAAAAAATTATTGCAAGAATCATCACGCTCAACAAATAAATGGAAATATGTCCAAAATGTGGCTTGCCAATGCAGGCCTGTGTTTGTGAACAAATCACAAAGGGTTCACAAAGGATAAAGGTAACGCTCGATAAGAAGCGTTATGGGAAAATCGTAACTGTCGTAACAGGGTTTGACAGCAGCATTGACGTACAGAAAATCGCCAAGTCTCTGAAAAATGAGCTTGCTTGCGGTGGAACGTCAAAGAACAACGAAGTTGAGCTGCAAGGAGATCACTCGAAGAAAATTCGAGCAATCCTGGTTAAACTCGGGTTCAACGAAGAATCTATAGATTAACCCAACTTATATTCAAAAACACAGAAGAGGAGAAACAGAAAGAAAATGAAAAAAACAGAAACAAAAGTAGAAGAAAAAGGAAAGAAAATCTTAGTTGGAACTCTTGAGGACTGCCATGACAAAAATTGTCACATTCACGGAAACCTGAAAACTCGTGGAAGAACATTTGAAGGAACAGTTACAAAAAAATTTCCACACAGAATTACAATTGAATTTGAAAGAATGATTTACTCAAGAAAATATGAAAGATACTACAAATCAAAAACAAAACTTCATGCAAAACTTACAAAATGCATGGAAAAATATATTGATGTTGGAGATTTGATAAAAATACAGGAAACACGTCCGTTGAGCAAGATTATTCATTTTGTTGTTATAGACAAAATAAAAAGCAAGGAGGAAGTTCATAGAAAATGAGCGCTAATTTCAAATGAAAGCAATATCAGCAAGAGCAACAAACGCATTGAACTTAGGAACAATAGTTGTAATCGCAGATAACAGCGGAGGAAGAATTGGAAGAATAGTCTCTGTAAAGAGAGCAAAAGGAACAAAAGGAAGACAAGTGTCAGCGAAAATAGCAGACTGGGTAAAAGTTAGCGTAAGAAAGGGAATACCAGACATGAAAGGAAAAGTCTTTGATGCTGTTGTTATAAGACAAAGACAAGCTTATAGAAGACTGACTGGAGAAAGAGTTGCTTTTGAAGACAATGCTGTTGCAATACTCAAGGATGAAAAAGGAAATCCAAAGGGAACACAAATTAAAGGACCTGTTGCAAGGGAAGTAATGGAAAGATGGAGTTCTGTAGCTAAACTTGCATCAGTTGTATATTAAAATGAACAAGAAATTTTCAAAACATTGGAAGTCAAGCAGAAAACCAAGAAAACAAAGAAAGTACATAGCAAAAGCTCCGATTCATATAAAGAGAAAAATGCTTCATGTTCAGTTGTCAAAAGAATTAAGAAAAAAGTATGGAATAAGGAATATAACAATAAACAAAGGAGACACTGTAAAAGTCATGAAAGGGAAATTCAAGAAAAAACAAGGAAAAGTAACAGAAGTGAATACAAAAAGACTAAGAATATTTGTTGAAGGAGTTCAAGTAAGAAAACAGGATGGAAGCAAAGCAAATGTTTTCATAAGACCTGCGAACTTGCAAATTGTTGAATTAAATCTTGAGAAGAAAAGAAGCAAGATTGAAAGAATGAAAAAAGAAACCAAAGAAAAAGTAAAAGAAGAAAAAACAGAAAGCAAAGTTAAAGAAAAAATCACGGAGGAAAAGAAATAATGACAGAACTAAAGTTCAGCACAAATAAAAATTCGGGAGAATTTTCATAATGACACACTTGAAAAGACAGCAATCACCAAAGAGCTGGCCTGTTGTAAGAAAAGGAACAAAATACTTAGTAAAACCCAAATCAAATGGAATTCCAATGCTTATAATTTTAAGAGACATGCTTGAAGTTGCACAGAACAGAAAAGAAGTAAAGAGGGCAATCAACATGAAAAATATTCTATTGAATCAAAAACAAGTGAAAGATGAAAAAAACAGCGCTGTTTTATTTGATACAATAAGTGTTATTCCTACAAAGAAGAATTACAGGATAACTTTCTCTGAAAAAGGAAGATTTCAGCTTGATGAAATAAAAGAAAATGAAACAAACAACAAGATAGCAAAAATAATCAACAAGAAAATGCTCAAAGGAAAGAAAACGCAAATTAATCTTAGCGATGGAAGAAATTTCTTGTCTGACTTGAAATGCAATGTAAATGATTCTGTATTAGTAAATCTAAAAGAAAAGAAAATAGAAAAATGCATTCCATTAAAAGAAAAATCAAACATCTTTGTATTTGAAGGAAAACACGTTGGAAAACAAGGAATAATTGAAAAGATAATTCCAGAACAAAAAATGGTTGAAGCAGATGTTAAAGGAAATAAAATTCAGGTTTTAATTAAACAACTTATGGTAATAGAATAAAATGTCAAACATAATGAGAACAATAAAAATCGAGAAGGTTGTTTTAGGAATAGGTGCAACAGGAGACAATCTTGAGAAAGGAATAAAACTTCTTGAATTAATAACAGAGAGAAAAGCTTCAAGAAGAACTTCTGCCAAGAGAATTCCTTCTTTAGGAGTAAGGCCTAAATTGCAAGTAGGAGCAATTGTTACAATAAGAAAAGAACCTGAGAAGATATTAAAGAGAATGCTTTCTGCAATTGATAATAGATTAAAAACAAAACAAATGAGCGAAAATAATTTTTCATTCGGAATAAAAGAATATATTGAAATTCCTGGAATGGAATTCCAAAGAGATATTGGAATCATGGGGCTTGACGTAACAGTAGTATTCAAAAGAACAGGAAGAAGAGTAAAATTAAGAAAAGTCAAAACAGGAAAAGTTCCAAAAAGACAAGTAATAACAAAAGAAGAAATAATTAAATTCATGGAGGACAACTTTCAGACAAAGTTCTAAAATGACAGCAAGCGATTGGAAAAAAGTATTAAAACAGATTGAAAACAAACCTGTAAAAAGGGACAAATTTACTAAACATAACAAGCCAAAGCAAAGAACAACAGGAATTGCAATGAAAAAATGCGAAAGATGTGGAAGATTTGGCGCTCATATCAGTTCATATGGATTAAACTTATGCCGACACTGCTTCAGGGAAACTGCAGTAGAAATCGGTTTCAAAAAATACAACTAAAATGTCAACTCCATTCCACAATTTCAAATTAAATAAAATGATGACAGCAAAATTGTAAAATGTCGCAAGATATTGTTTCGGACGCATTAAACATGATAAGAAATGCCAAAAGGGCAAGAAGAGATAGTGTGAAAATCAATAGAATATCAAATCTCTTAATCGAAGTTCTGAAAATAATGAAAGAGAAAGAAGCAATAAAGAAATACAAGATTGACAGCAAGGAAAAATCAATAGAAGTAACATTCGGAGATTTCACAGAATGCAGAGCAATAAAGCCAAGATTCACTGCAGACAAAACTCAAATTGAAAAATACAGAAGAAGATATCTTCCTGCAAGAAACTTAGGAACAATAATCATTTCAACAAATAAAGGATTAATGACTCACGAAGAGGCATTTGCAGAAGGAATTGGAGGAATCCTTGTTGCGTATTTTTATTAAAATGAACGAAAAACCAAGAATAGAAAACAGAGTATCTGGATTAGGAAGAGCAGTAATATTTGGAGGAATTGCTATTCTTTATAGTAATCTTCTTTCTAATAATTTATTGGGGAATAGTCTTAAAACTATTATGGATGCTGGATGTGCAATAGTAGCTACTGATGGTATCGGAGATTTAGTTACTGGACAAAATCATTATTTATCTTCAAGATTAATTAAACATCTTAATGAAAGGAGAAATTTGAAATATTTAATATAACATGAAAAAAGATTTATCGCAAACAATTGAAATTCCAGAAGGAGTGGAAGCGAACATAGACGGAAGTTCAATCACTGTAAAGGGAAGCAAAGGAGAAAACAAAAGGACATTCAATGTCACAAATCTTTCTTTTGAGAAAAAAGGAAATAAAATAGTTGTTGGAAACAAAAAAGCAACAAAAAAAGACAAAAGAATGATGAACACAATTGCAGCACATGTCAAGAACATGATAAAAGGAGTTCAGGAAAAATTTGAATACAAATTAAAAGTGTGCTTCAGCCATTTCCCAATCACAGTTGAATTAAAAGGAAATGAAGGAATAATAAAAAATTTCTTGGGAGAAAAAACACCAAGAAAAATGAAAATCAAAGAAGGTGCAGAAGTGAAAGTGGACAAAGATATAATCACAATAACCTCAACAGACAAGGAGATAGCAGGAAAAGTTGCAGCTGATTTTGAAAGAGCAACATGGATAAGAATGAGAGATAGAAGAATTTTCCAAGATGGCATTTTCATAACAAGTAAAGCAGGAGAAGATATCTGATGTCTAAAGAATTTTTGAAGCGTGGTTGGAAGAGATATTCAAGACTAGGAAGAAAAAGAAAAAAAATAAGAGTATGGAGAAGAGCAGCAGGAAGACAAAACAAGATGAGAGAAAGAAAAAGAGGATACACAAACATAGTCAGCATTGGTTATGGAAGAGAAAAATCAGGAAGAGGAAAAGTTCAAGACAAAGTTCCTGTAATGGTTCACAATCTTAAAGAATTAGCAAAAGTAAAGAAAACTGAAATAGTAATAATCGCAAACGTTGGAAAAAAGAAAAAAATGGAAATAGCAAAAAAAGCAAATGAAATGAAATTAGATGTTCAAAACTTAAACGTAAAAAGATTTTTGAAGAAAGCAGAAAGAAAAGCGAAACAGATAGGAAATCTGAAAAACGGACAAGCCGTTTTAAAGAAAGAAGTTAAAAAGGAAGAAAAAAAGACAGAAGTAAAGACTAAGGAGGAAAAGAAAAAATGAACCTCACAAAGAAAAAAGAATTAGCAAAGAAGACTTTGAAAGTTGGAAAAGACAGAATTGCATTCGTTGATGCAAGATTAGATGAAATCAAAGAAGCAATAACAAGACAAGATATTCTTGATTTAGTGAACGAAGGAGCAATCATAGTAAAACCTGTAAAAGGAAGACTGAAAAAAACAAAGAAAAAATCAAGAAGTGTTGGAAACATAAGAAAGAAACCAAATGTGAGGAAGAAAACCTATGTAATACTTGTAAGAAAACAAAGAAGTTATGTAGCAGAATTAAAAAGACAAAAAGAAATAACAAATGAAGAATTTAAAATGCTCAGAAGAAAAATAAGAAACAAAGATTTCAGAAATAAAGCTCACTTAAGAGAATATAGCCAGGAGATGAAAAAATGACTAGAATGAGAAAAGTACCAAAGAGAAGAAGACAAGAAGGAAAAACAGATTATGCAAAAAGAATGAAATTGCTTAAAGGCAATTCTCCAAGAATAATCTTCAGAAGAACAAACAGATACATAATCAGCCAATATGTAACAAGCAAAGAAGCTCAAGACAAGATAGTTTTCGGAACAAGTTCAAAAGAATTATTGAAACATGGATGGCCGAAAGAAGCATCAGGAAGCTTGAAATCATTAACAGCATCTTACTTTACAGGATTTTTAGCAGGAAAGAAAATACTAAAAGAAAAATTAAAAGCTCCAATTCTCGACTTTGGTATGAATCTTGTTCTTCACAAATCAAGAGAATTTGCATTCATAAAAGGACTTGTTGATTCTGGTGTTAAAATAAAAACAGAAGAAAAAGCCTTTCCTGAAGAATCAAGAATAAAAGGAGAACACATGAAGAATAAAGTTCCATTCGCAAAAATTAAAGAAAATATAGAAGGAGAAAAATAAAATGACAGAAATAGGAAATTTCACTGCAGACAAGAAGTCAGCCGTTCGTTCGTCAAAGCCGAGCGACAGCACAAATACAAAATCGGCATGGAGGTATTTTGCATAATGGCAGAAGAAAAAACAGAAGAACAAATCAGCCAGGAAATGCTGGAAAAAGAACTTGAAAAAGAAATAATAGAAAAACAAGTAGTAGAAAGAAGCAAAGAAGAAATGGAGAGGGATGACAAGATTGCTTCTTGGGTTCCAAAAACAAAACTTGGAAGAGAAGTAAAAGAAGGAAAAATCAAAAAAATAGATGAAATTCTTGATGCTAAGCAAAAAATCTTAGAAGAACAAATTGTTGAAAAATTGCTTAATCTAAAATCAGATTTAATTTCAATTGGGCAATCAAAAGGAAAATTCGGTGGAGGAAAAAGAAGAGCCTGGAGACAAACTCAAAGAAAAACAAAAGAAGGGAATGTTCCGACTTTCTCAACAATGGCTGTTGTAGGAGATGGAAATGGGCATGTAGGAGTAGGCATGGGAGAAGCAAAAGAAACTCTTCCTGCAAGAGACAAAGCAATAAGAAAAGCAAAAATAAATATTATAAAAATTATCAGAGGATGCTCAAGTTTTGATTGCAATTGTTCTGAACCTCACACAATTCCATTTCAAGTAGAAGGAAAATCAGGAAGTGTAAGAATAACCTTGATTCCAGCACCTCAAGGAACAGGATTAGTTATCGGAAATGAATTGAAAAAAGTATTAAAACTCGCAGGAATTAAAGATGTATATAGCAAGACATTTGGAAGCATTAGAACAACTTTTAATTTTGTTCAAGCTTGCATGGATGCCTTGAAGAAAACAAACCCAATTTATAGAAAATGAAAAGTGCAACAGAGATTAAACAAGTAAGAAATTTAGAAGATTTAAGAGAAATACATGTAGATGATGCTGTTGAAGTTCCAACAATAGAAGCAAGAGGAATTGTTTATGGTTTTGATAAATTGTATGGATGGATGGACTTAATAGAAGATTGGGGTAATGGGTTATTACAAGTGATGTATGTATTTAACAGAGATGAGATAATATTAAACAGCAGTACACTATTAAAAAAAGATGTTGAAAAATATGAAGCTAAATTAAGAGAAGTGGGGGTTATCAAATGATAGCAATAATAAGAATAACAGGGCAAATCAATCTTAGTGAGAACATAAAAGAAACTTTCCAAAGATTAAATCTAAAGAAAAAATATACATGCATTGTTATTGAAGAAATGAATGATGTGCAAAAAGGAATGCTTAAAAAAATCAAAGACTTTGTTGCATACGGAGAATTAAACAAAGAAACTTATGACAAGTTAGTTGAAAAAAGAGGACAAAAAGAAAAAAATATTTTCAGATTGCATCCTGCAAGAGGGGGAATCAATACAAAGAAAGCTTTTCCTAAAGGAGTTTTAGGAAATCACAAGCAAGAAATAAATAAATTAGTGGAGAGAATGCTCTAATGATAAAAACACACAAACGAACAAAACAAAGCAGAAGGCACGGACAAGGAATGGGAAGTCATGGTAGAGGAGCAAGAAAAAAGGGAAAAGGAAAAGGACATCAAGGAGGAAAAGGAATGTCTGGAACAGGAAAAAGAGCAGGGCAAAAAGTAACATTAATGACTTCACTTTATGGGCATGGATATTTCGGAAAACAGGGAATAACAAGCAAAGGAACAGAAAGAGACAAGAGAGATAGAATAAACTTAAGAGATATTGAGAAACATCTTGACAAATATGGAAAAAAATCAGGAGACAAATGGGAAGTTGAATTAAAAGGATACAAGATTTTAGGAGAAGGAGAAGTAACCAGTAAATTAATAATAAAGGCAAAAGAGGCTTCGAAATCAGCAATTGACAAAGTCAAAAGCGCTGGTGGAGAAATCATACTGAAATAAAATAAAATGGTAGATTTGAAGAAAATTTTTGGATTAATTCCAGAAGTTAGTTCACCAGAAGAGAAAAAATTAAGCTTTAATGTAAAGCTCAAATGGACACTGATTGTTCTGGGTGCATTTTTTATTCTTGCAAACATTTCTCTTTTTGGATTATCAAACAATGCTCTTGAAAGATTCAAATATTTAGCTATTATTTTAGGAACTGATTTTGGTAGCATTATTTCCTTAGGTATTGGTCCAATAGTAATGGCTTCTGTAATTCTGCAGTTATTAACAGGAGTTGGAATAATAAAAATAGATTTAACAACAGAAGAAGGGAAAAAATTCTTCCAAGGCTTGCAGAAACTCTTGGTTTTCGCTTTCATAATTTTTGAAGCATTGGTTTATGTATTGATGAACGGGCTTCAGGCAATGCCTGGTTTAGAAGTAATAGTAATTGTGCAATTAATCTTAGGAGGCATTGCAATTTTCTACATGGATGATATAATGACTAAATGGGGATTTGGTTCGGGAGTTAGCTTGTTCATTGCTGCAGGAGTTGCTTGGAGATTATTTGCTACATTATTCCAGTTCATAGATGCACAAGGGAAAAATTGCCTGCTCAGTTTTGGCAGTACAATGTGTTCTGGAAAAGTGTTTGTCTTAATCCAGTCAATAAGCGTTCTCAGAGACAGCACTGAATTTGCAGTTGCATTAGGAGCAATTCTCGTAACTATCGGAATTTTCCTTTTGGTTGTTTTTGTGCAATCTCTAAAAGTTGAAGTTCCTTTGTCTTATGGAAGATTAAGAGGATACGCTGTCAAATGGCCACTTGCATTTTTATACGCGAGCAACATGCCTGTTATCTTAACAGCAGCATTAATTGCAAATATTCAGTTGTTTGGAGGAATGATTGATAACGCTGCTTCTGCTTGTGTCCAAGGAGCATGCACTGGTGCTGCAAAAGTTGCATCCTTTTTCGGTGGTTTCTTAGGACATTTCAATCCAAGCGGAGAAGCAGTATCTGGATTAGCATTTTGGATGGGAAACAGAAATCTTCTTGAATTAATCTTGAGAGGAGCATTTATTCCGGCTTATATTCTTCAAGGATTGACACACATATTATTTTTTGTTGTCTTGGCAACAGTATTTTCTGTCTTTTGGGTAAAAACTTCACAAATGGATTCAAAAGCTCAAGCACACAAAATTGCTGCATCTGGATTGCAAGTGGCAGGTTTCAGGCAGGATGAGAGAATATTGGAAAATATCCTTGACAGATACATAATGCCTTTGACAATAATGGGCGGAATTGCGATAGGATTATTAGCTGCACTTACAGATGTTTTAGGTGCATTAGTTTCAGGAACAGCAATTCTTTTAGGAGTAATGATTATGTACCAATTCTATCAAAACATTGCACAACAGCATCAGGTTGATATGAACCCTGCATTCAGAAAGTTTATGGGTGCTGCATAGTTTTAAAAGACGATTTTAACTTAAACAAAAATGGTAGACGAACAAGATAAAATGACAGGCATTATCCCAAATAAGGGTTCAATAAGCCATGAAGACAAGAAAGGAAGCATGCTGCCAATTGTAATTATCATGTTTATCTCTTTATTTATTGCATTTGCATGGGATAAATTTCCTGTTATAAAAAATTCTGTTCATGCTGTTTTAAATCCAACTGCAGGGGCATTATTAAAATTGAATATTCCTGGAGGATTAGAAATTGGAATGATTATTATTGTTTTCCTGATTACCTTAATATCAACTTTAGTGCAGAAATTTGCTACAGACCAGAATGCATTAAGAGAATTAAAGAAAGAACAGAAAATTCTTAATGAAGAAATGAAAAAATATAAAGAACATCCTGAAAAAGTTGCAGAGCTTTCAAAAAAGCAAATGGAATTTATTCCAAAAACAATGAAATTGACAAGCCGTTCAATGCTTTACACAGGTGTTCCATTTATTTTATTCTTTAGGTGGTTTAGCGATGTTTTTACTGCAATGGGAAATCCTAAATTCTTTGGCATAATGGGATGGTTCTTGTTCTACTTCATATTCACGATTGTGTTCTCTGCTATATTGAAGAAAGTAATGAAGGTTGTTTAACTACTCCGAAACTAACTTTGTCAAGTTTCTTCGAAAGAAATAATTAAGGTGTATAACTTTAACGCCGAGTTTGACTAAAACGATTGTCATCAACTTAAATATCTACAAAAGGCTTCAATTATTCTATTAACCCTCTCTAGGGTGGGCGGGTGGGATTAAGACAATAAATTTAAAAGCCAAAATATAATTCATTTTATATGAAAAATAGGAAATTTTCCAATGTCCTCAGCATGAAACCTGCAGATACAAAATCGGCATGGAGGTATTTTGCATAATGGAAGAACCTAATGAACAAGAAAAACAAGAACTAATGATGAAACTAGGATTTTTCGAACAGCAAATAAGACAAATTCAGCAACAAATTCAGGCAATTGAACAAGGAATTGTTGAAATGACTTCATTAAATTCAGGACTTGAAGAATTACAAGGCAAAAAAGATGCAGAAATTCTTGCTCCAATTGGAAGAGGAATTTATGCTAAAGCAAAGTTACTTTCAGAAGAATTGATTGTCAATGTTGGAAGCAATAATCTTGTGACAAAAGGAATTTCTGAAACAAGAAAACTCATTGAAAGCCAGATTCAAAAACTAGAAGAAATCAAAGTTGAAATGAATAATAATCTTGAGAATTTAGGAAAAGAAATTGAAAGTGTAATGGGTGAAAAGCACGAACATTAACTAACTTTTTTCACAAACCTATCATAACTCAATGCCCCGAATTCAGTAACTATCTTTTTAATATATTTTTTATCCACAAACTCAAACGCGGGATTTTTTATTTTGATATGGTTAGGCGCTTTATCCCAGATTTCATTTAATTCTCTTTGTTCAAAGGGAATTCTCTTTTTTGTGAATTTCCAAGAATCAGCAATAATGTAAACAGGAGTTTTGTTTATTTTTGCCAATTGAGCAATAACCCCGCTTCCAACCTTGTTTATTATTCCTTCTCTTAACAAAGCATCTGAACCTAAAAATATTTTATTTGCTTTTCTCATTCCTTGCTTTCCCGATAATGCAATTCCAATAGCAGAATCAACAAACATTGTAACTTTTATGTTTGCATTTTTCAATTGCTTTGCTGTTTTTCTTCCCTGATACAAAGGGCGAGTTTCTGTATTGTAAACTTGAAATTTTTTTCCTTTTCTTTTAGCATAAATTAAAGCATTGATAACATTTGTCGAATGGCAATGAGTAAAAATAATATCATCTGTTTTTATTAATTTTAAAATAACTTTGTTTATTTCTGTTTGACTATAATCAAAATGCTTTTTTATATCTGAAGAAGGAAAATCTTCTGCTAAATTTACAACTTTTTCGAGCATTGGTTCTGTTTCTCTTAAAGAAATAAGTTTTCTCTTTGATTCTTTTGTTGGAATTAAAGAATAAGCATACAATGCTGCTTTTGCAATATTTCTTGCTCCTTGAATTTTAACTTCTTTTATATCTCTCGCAATTTTGTTGAAAACTTGCTGTTTTGACATCTCTTTTTGATAAGAAGTTCTAAATGTTTAAAAAACCTCTTCTTCTTTATACTATATGCTTGAGTCGTTAGTGAATCCAAAAAGAGTTGAGAAAGGTTCTTGGAAAATGTTCTTTATAGGTTTACTTTATGGTTCATTATCTCTTCTTTTAGTTCATTGGTTTTTTTCAAGAGATGCTGTTTTATCAAAATTTTCAGGAATGATTGTTGTTCTTTTTTGTGTGATGTTTTCTCTTCCTTTCATATATTATGTTATTAAAAAAGAAGAAAAACAGGATGAACAAATTGAAGGAGTGTTGCATGTCTGGAAAGCCCATAGCGATGCTATTTTTGCATTCATGTGGCTGTTTTTAGGTTTTTTAATCGCATTTTCATTCTGGTATATATTACTGCAAAATACAAGTCTGTTCAATGCTCAACTGGAAACTTATTGCATGATTAACAGCCCAGGAGGAATTGAAAATTGTGTTGCAAAATATTCAGATATACAAGGAATGATGTCAGGAGCTTCTACAAGTGTAGTTAATTTTTTATCAATAATAGAAAATAATATCTATGTTATGATTTTTACTCTTTTGTTATCATTAATCTTTGGGGCAGGTGCAATTTTTGTTTTGGCTTGGAATGCAAGTGTTATTGCTTCTGCTATTGGGGTATTCACAAGATATCACCTGGCTCAGGTTCCAATAGGACTCTTAAGATACATGATACACGGAGTTCCTGAAATTGCTGCTTACTTTGTAACAGCTCTTGCAGGAGGAATCTTGGGAACAGGAATAATAAGGCATGGAATAAAGGACAAAAGGTTCTTGCATATAATTGAGAATGTCACAATTCTGCTGTTTATTTCTTTGGCTCTTTTGGTTATTGCAGGGTTGATGGAAGTCTATTTAACACCATTGTTCTTCAAATAAACAATATTTAAAAATGGTTTATTGCTGATTAAATTACATATGGAAGAAATAAAAGAGAATGTTTTAACTCCTGATTTTTCTGGAGTATCAGATGAACTAGCAGACAGAAAGAAGAAACTTCTTGGTTTTTTGAAGAAAAAAGGACAATGGATTTATTATGCAATACTTGCATTCATAATTTTTATTGCAACTTTTGTAAGAACAAGAAATATCTCTAAATTAAAAGACATAACAACAGGAACTTGGACATTAGGACCTGATTTAGACCCTTTCTTATTCCTGAGATGGGCAAAATATATAGCCCAGCATGGAAGCTTGTTTATTTTGGACAAGTTAAGGTCTGTTCCTTTGGCAGATATTTGTGTTGGTATACAGTGTAATCCTGTAAATACTTCAGGAGACATGAAACTACTATCTTACATGATAGTTTGGGTCTGGAAATTTTTATCTATTTTCAAAGAAGCAAGTGTAACTTATGCTGCTATAATCTTTCCTGTAATCATGTTCGTTTTGACAATAATCGCATTTTTCCTTTTTGCAAGAAAAGTTTTCTACAAGATGGATGTAAAATCAAGAAATATCATTGCCTTGATATCAACTGCATTTTTCGCTGTAGTTCCTTCTTTACTACCAAGAACAATCGCAGGAATACCTGAAAAAGAATCTGCTGCGTTCTTCTTCATTTTTCTCAGCTTTTACTTTTTCCTTGAAGCATTCACTTCTGAAAAATTAAGAGGAAAACTCATCTTTGGAATTCTTTCAGGAATAACTACAGGACTGCTTGCGCTCATATGGGGAGGAGCAGGGTTTGTCTTTCTCACTATACCTGCTGCAGTTTTGTTCGCTTTTCTTCTTGGAAAAATTGATACTCATAAATTTTATTCTTATGGGCTATGGGTTTTAAGCTTTACATTAATCATGATTCCCTCTTCAACAAGATATGCCCTTGAAAATTTATTGACTTCAACTTCAACAGCTGTAACTTATCTATTATTTTTAGTTCTTGGAGTTGACATCCTCATATTCAAAAAGAAAATCTTTAAACTCAATGAAAAGATAAAAATAAAACTTCCACAACAGATTATTTCTCTGATTATTTCTTTTGTTTTAATAGCAATTTTAGGAAGCCTTGCTTTTGGAATATCTTTTATTCCGCATCAGGTTCAGGATGTCATAAGCCAGACAATACATCCATTAGACCAGACAAGATTCAGTGTTACTGTAGCAGAAAATAAACAGCCTTCTTTTGTCGGCGACTGGAAAGACAGTTTCGGGCCTGTTATATGGAATATTCCTTTATTTTTCTGGCTCTTTTTTATTGGTTCTATTTTCTTATTTGCTAATCTTATAGAAAAATTAGAAAAGAAAGAAAGAATAATTTTGACAATAGCTTATACTATCTTCTTAGCAGGATTAATATTCAGCAAATATTCTCCTTCAGGAGTATTAAACGGAGAAAGCACCACGAGTTTAATTGTTTATTTTGGAGGAGTGCTGGTTTTCCTTATTAGTTTTGGATATTTCTACATTAAGAGATATAAAGAAAGCAAATTATCTGCATTTAAGGAATTTGAATTTTCATATTTGATTTATTTTATTGTATTAACCATGGCAATAATGGCAGCAAGAGGAGCAGTCAGACTTATAATGGTTTTAGGAGCAATAAGTCCGCTTGCTATTGGCTTTTTAGTTTACAAAACTTCAAAAGACTATTTCAAGCAAAAAGACAATGTTAAAAAATTCGCAATAGCAGTAATTGCATTAATCATAATAATCGCTGCTGTTTTTACTCTATGGACATATTATAGGGCTGACAGAGCTACTGGAGAGAATTTTGCTCCTGGCCCATACCAATGGCAATGGCAAAAAGCAATGGCTTGGGTGAGAGAAAATACATCAGTCAATGCTGTATTTGCTCATTGGTGGGATTATGGTTATTGGGTTCAAAGCATTGGAGAGAGAGCAACAATCGTAGATGGAGGTAATAGTGTAGGATATTGGAATCATTTAATGGGAAGGTATGTGCTTGCAGGAAATAATGAAAAAGATTCTTTAGATTTTCTTTATGCACATAATGCAACGCATTTACTCATAGACTCTTCTGAAATTGGAAAATATACTGCATTTTCCAGCATTGGCTCTGATGGAGATTATGATAAAATGTCTTGGATTCCTGAAATCCTGATGGATGAAAAACAAATAGTAGAGAAAAATAATGAAACCATGTATGTTTATATAATCCCCGGAGGAGGTACTGCAACAGACGAAGATATTCTCTGGAGTGAAAATGGAAAAGATATATTGCTTCCTGGAAGAAGCTCTTACCTAATTGGAGTAATCTTAAGCAAAAGTTCAGATAATAGGATATCCCAGCCTACTGGTGTTTTTGTATATAATAATCAACAATACAGGATTCCTTTCAGATATGTTTATATCAAGGGAAATCTCAACGATTTCAATTCAGGATTAGATGCAGGAATATTCCTATACCCTAGGATAGAAACTACTTCAACAGGAATAAAGCAAAATGGGATAGGAGCAGGGTTTTATTTAAGCCCAAGAACAATTCACTCCAGCATTGCCCAGTTATATTTATTTGAGCAAAAATCAGATTATTTCAAAATAGCACATGTGGAAAGCAATGCTATTGTGAGTGATTTAAAAAGTAATGGATTTTATGAGGGAGAATTTTTATATTACCAAGGATTCCAAGGACCAATAAAGATATGGGCAATAACATATCCTTCAGATATAAAATTAAAGCAAGAATATTTAAATATAAATTATCCGAAAGAATTTCAAACAACAGATCCTGCTAGATACTAAAATGAGCAAACAGGAAATTTGCCACAAATACAAAATAGATAAGAGGTATTTTGCATAATGGAAATTATACTGGTAATTCCCCTTCTTCTAAGCTTTTTAATGGCTTTATTTTTAATGCCGTTTTGGATTAAAAAAGCTAAAGAGATTGGGCTTGTATGGGAAGATATGAACAAGCCAGAACATCCAAAGAATGTTGCTGGTTCTGGAGGGGTTGCAGTATTTTTAGCATTTATACTAGGAGTTTTAACATATATTGCCATAAAGACATTTTACTTCAAATCAAAAGATAATCTAATAGAAATTTTTGCTTCTTTGAGTGTTATCTTGGTAATTTCATTTATTGGAATTTTAGATGATTTGTTAGGATGGAGAAAAGGAGGATTATCTGCAAAATCAAGACTGGCTTTGTTATTGTTTGCATCTATTCCTTTGATTGTAATAAATGCAGGAGAATCAAATATATTTGGAAATGTAGAATTAGGATTGATATATCCTCTGGTTTTTATCCCTCTCGGAATAATTGGAGCATCAGCAACCTTTAATTTCTTAGCAGGTTATAATGGATTGGAAACAAGCCAGGGAATATTGATATTATCCAGTCTTTCATTAATAACATTTACAACAGGAGAAAAATGGCTTTCAATAATTATTTTATGCATGGTTGCTTCTTTAATTCCTTTTTATCTTTTTAATAAATATCCTGCAAAAGTTTTTCCAGGGAATATAATTACCTATTCTGTAGGAGGTTTAATTGCAATGATAGCTATACTTGGAAATTTGGAAAAAATTGCTATCTTCTTTTTCATCCCCTATATCTTAGAAACAATCCTGAAAGTTAGAGGAAAATTAAAAAAACAAAGTTTTGCAAGGGTAAATCCTGACGGAAGTTTGGAAGTGCCTTATGAAAAAATTTATGGGTTGGAACATTTGGCAATATTTATTTTAAAAAAGGTAAAAAAGAAGGTTTATGAGAAAGATGTTGTTTATCTCATAAATGGGTTTCAGATATTTATAATAATATTAGGAATGATATTATTCTGGAGACCTTAATAATGAGCAAACAAGAAATTAAATTCGCGACCTCACTAATATGGATTAAACGTGAAATCGCTCACCACAAATACAAAATCGACAGGAGTGAATGGAAACGAACAGGAAGTTCATTTCACGCTCTTTTTCAAAAAGTGAATGACAAGAAAGAAACATTATTTTTAGGAAAAAATAACGAAGAAAAATATCGGAGGTATTTTGCATAATGAAAATTAGAAAACTTTTGCCTATAATAGGAATTTTAATCTTTCTGTACATTTTAATAAGATTAGATATAAGAAAAGTCTTATTAGAAATCAGCCAGGCAAAAGTAAATTTTCTGTTAATTGCTGTATTATTCATTTTCATTTCCTTTTTAACAGAAACATTAAAATGGTTTTCAATAGCAAGAGTGCAAAAAACTAATATTCCTTTTTTTAAGGCAGTAAAAGTAAATCTAATCAGTTCTTTTTATGGATTCATAACTCCTTCAAAAGTGGGGGGGGTAATACGTGCAAAATATTTGAAAGAATACAACAACAATGTCGGAAAAGGAGTTGGAAATTTTATATTGGACAAGGTTTTGGATGTATGTTCCTTAGTGTTTTTAGCAATATTATTTTCTTTTGTGTTTAGAGAGTTTCTTCCAATTAATTTTTTCTATTACTCAATTGCCCTGCTTTCATTGATGATAATATTTCTATTCATCTTTTTTGATATGAGGAAGAGCAGATTTTTTCTAAAGATAGTCTATAAAAGATTCATTCCAAAGAGATGGAAAGAAAGAGCAAGAAAAGAATTTTATTCTTTCTATGAAGATATGCCTAAAAAAAGATATTTTTTCCTATTTTTTCTCTTAAACATTCTTAATTGGATTGTCTTATATTCTATAAGCTTTTTTATTGGAAAATCTATTGGAATAAACCTCTCTTTCTTTTATTTCTTAGCAATTCTTCCAATAGCTACTTTAGTTGCACAGATACCAATAACAATCTCTGGATTAGGTACAAGAGAGGCAATCTTAATCACTTTATTCGGATTAGTGGGAATTGATAAAACAAAAGTATTTTCAATGTCCATGATAAATCTGTTCATAGGAGCTGTTATTCCTTCTGCAGTAGGTTGGATTTTAAGTCTGAAAAACAATAAAAATTATAAACAAACCTAATATTGCCAATTTATGAAAATTTTTATAGGATATCCTCCTACAGAATCAAAAAAAGGTATTGCACTTCTTTCGCAAAACAGGCAATTTCAATGGTTCAGCAATGCCTCTTATTTATTTCCTGTAATACTTGCATCTGCAGCGACTATTTTAAAAAAGAATCATGAAGTTCAATGGATAGACTGTGTTGCTGAAAAAATATCAAAAGAGGAATTTTTTGAAAAGATAGAAAAAGAAAAGCCAGACTTGTTTGTTTTTGAAACAAAAACACCTGTAATAAAACAGCATTGGAAATTGATTGATGAACTAAAAGAAAAATTTCCAAAAATGAATATTGCAATTCTTGGAGACCATGTTACATCTTTTCCAAAAGAAAGTATGGAGAACTCAAAAGTTGACTTTGTTCTAAAAGGAGGAGATTATGATTTCTTACTAGATGAGCTTGTTGAGTCTATTGGGAAAAATAAAAATTTTCCAGAAGGAGTAATGTACAGAGATGGTAAAAAAATTATTGACACAGGAGATTTTCAATTGAAGCATAACCTTGATGATGCTGGTTTTATTGACAGGGAATTGACAAAATGGAGACTTTATCAAAAAGAATACAACATAAGCAGAGAGCCTTATTTTTACATAATGTCTGGAAGAGACTGCTGGTGGGGGAAATGCAAATTCTGTTCCTGGCCAAGGCTTTACCCAAGATTTAGAGTAAGAAGCGTGGAAAATGTCCTTGATGAAATAGAAATGCTGATAAAAAATTACAACACAAGAGAGATATTTGATGATTCTGGAACACTTGCCACTGGAAAATGGCTGAAAGATTTGTGCAATGGATTAATTGAAAGAGGGTATAACAAGAAAATAAAATATTCATGCAATATGAGGTTTGGAGCTTTAGAGCAGGAAGATTATAATCTAATGAAAAAAGCAGGATTTAGATTATTAAAATTTGGCTTGGAAAGCGCTAATCAAGAAACACTAGACAGACTGAACAAAGGAATAAAAGTAGAAGATATTCTTGAAGGATGCAAGAGGGCTAAAAAAGCAGGCTTGACAGTTCATTTAACAATGATTGTTGGTTATCCTTGGGAAACAAAAGAAGATGCATTAAAGACATTTAAACTCGCAAAAATGCTTATGCAAACAGGCAAGGCTGATTTACTTCAGGCAACAGTTCTAATTCCTTATCCAGGAACACCATTATGGAAAGAAGCAGTTGAAAATGACTGGTTCTTGTTTGACAAAGAAGATTACGAGAGATATGACATGAGAGAGCCTGTCTTAAAGACAAAAGACTCTGATGCCAAGGAGATTGCAGCTATCTGTGAAAAAATTTATACTATATTTCTCACTCCTAATTATATATTTCAGAGACTTATCAGGATAAGAACAATAGATGATTTAAAATTAAACATACGAGGAGTAAAGGCTGTCTTTGGTCATTTGAATGATTTCAAGAGGTAAAAATAATATAAATGCTTAAAAAAAGAAAAAGTTGAATAAAAACATGAAAAAAGGAATATTTGTTAAGTTATCTGGATATGGTGAAGATTCTTGGAGTTCTGAATTTGAATTTGCTAAGAAATTAGATTGTGATTGTGTGGAATTTGTTTTAGATTATCCTTTACTTGGACCTTCAACATATGATGAAAAAACTCTTGAAAGAATAAAGGGAATGGCTGGAGATTTGGAGATAATAGTTCATCTCATGCCTCATAGATATCTTACACCAAATAAGTACGATCAAGTTCCAGAACTTAAAGGAAAAACATTTGATTTGGCTTCACTAGATTCACAAGTTAGAAGATTCAGCATACAAGAGGTTGAAAAAAGTTTTGTCATGGCTAAGCAATTAGGAGCAAGAATTGTTACTATTCATGGAGGATTTTGCAGAAATCAAAATCAGTACCAAAAAAACCTTGATGCCTTGAGAACTTCTTTAGAAGAATTAAATAAATATGCTAATGGTGTAAAATTATGCTTGGAAAATATGCCTGTAATGGACCATTTCGGAAATAAGGTTGAAGAAATTCCAAAATCTCCTGAAGATTTAAATTTACTCACAGAAAATTTAGAGAATGTTGGTATTACTCTTGATACAGGACATGCTAATACAATAATGCAACCAGAGAGATTTTTTGATAAATTAAAGAAAGTTTGGAATATACATGTTCATGACAATGGGGGAGATAGAGATAATCACTTGATATTGGGAGAGGGGAATATTGACTTTGTTTATCTTATTGAGTTATTAAAAGAAAGAAATTATGAAGGCTATTTTAATCTTGAACTTGATATAAATTGGGACGAATCAAAAGTAAAGGTAAGTCCGTCAAGAGAACAGAGAGGGGCTTCATGGAAGTATATTCAAGGATTATTATAATTTATTCTTACCAAACATCAATATTCTGAATAATACCTCCAAGAATAACACCTGGTTCTACTGCTGCTCCTAATAATGCTCCTGTAGCAATACATTGCCCAAAAGAATAATCTTTTGTAAAAAGAGAATATATTGCTCCTCCGATTGCTCCAAGAGTTGTGCTTCCTAAAGTTAAACCATAAACTACTCCTAACTCTTTTATATTATTCCAGCCAGATTTTCTTTCAAGCCCTGATGTTTTTTCCATAGCCTTAACATTTATGTTATCTTTTTAAATATTTAGATAACTCTCAATCGTCTTGAAATCATAACCTTTAGCTTTGCAGAACTGAATATATTTTTCAAGTTTGTTTAATAGTTTTTGACTGTGCTTTGCTTTCATGAAAAAAGGAATTTGTGCATTTGTCAAATCAGCAAACTCCCATGGATGAAAAATTAACATCGTATAATCTGAAGAAAGAGAATTTATTTTTGTGAAAATTTTTGAATACAAAAAGGGGAAATTCTTGAAGGTGAGCCATTCGAGAGGAAGACGTATTATTGGAAGCGCTGAAAGAGGAAATTCTGTTATATTTCCAATTCTATTCGGCTTTCTTTTCTTAAACAAATTAATATATCTTCCAGGAATAAAAGTAGGATTGACAGAAGAATCATAAGAAAAACCGAAATCAGAAAGAGAAGAAATATCTTTTATTTCAAATCTTGGTGCTCTGAAACCATGAACTTGTTTTTTAATAATTTTCTCAATTTCCTGTTTTGCCAGCGGAATTCTTGACAAATCCTTAAAATAAGAATCAGAATGAACATAACCATGACAGGCAATTTCATGCTTTTTTGAAATATCTTTTATCAAAGAAGGATAATGTTTTGCAAAATTCGATGTCGTAAAAAAAGTTGCCTTGATATTATATTTAGATAGTAATCCTAGTATTAACAAAAGTCCTTGCTTGGAAGTTTCAAATTGTTCTTGTTCACTGATTTCTCCACTAAACTCTAAAGGAGCATCAAATTCTTCCAAATCAAAAGTAAGCAATACCTGTTTCATTTTAAAAATCTTAAAATAAAGAGCCTTTTAAGCATTCCTGGAAGAATCCTCAACTTAACTGTGCTATAATCAGATTCTTTTGGTATTAGAAAGTATTCTTTTATCCTGAATTTTTTCTGCTGAATTCTATACAAAAGCTCTATATCAAATTCAAAGCCAGTGCATATAAAATTTTTCTCTAGGCTATCCCATACATACCTGTTCATGAATTTTGCTCCTGCCTGAGTGTCTGAAAGATAAATCCTGAAAAGAATTTTTGAGACAAGTGCATTACTAATTGAGAAAAATCTCCTGCTCGTAGAAGTTTGATATTTCATGCTTCTGTGCTTGAATTTTGTCCCTATAACAATGTCTGCATCCTCAAGAAAATTTATCATTTTTAATATTTCTTCTAATTGAAAGGGATTATCTGCATCTAAAAAACCAATTATGCTATTTTCTGCCTGATTAAAACCTTTTACTAATGCGTTCCCTTTTCCTCTTTCAGGAACATTGATAATTTTTAAAGGGTATCTTGATTTTAAAGAATTGCATATTTCAAAAGTTTTATCTTTGCAGGCATTGCAAACAATGATAAATTCAAGTTTTTTAAAATGCTTTGAAAAAACATTAAAATATTCTAAGATAGATTTTTCTATTGATCTTTCAGCATTATGGGCAGGTATTACAAGAGAGAGACTCCTCATAAAGTCTTTTATTCCGGTTCATTTATAAAAATAGTTATGGTAGTTTAATATATAGAAATCTTTTTTAACCGAAAATTCTAACCCCGAATATGCTTTATACAGTTTCTAAAATAGCAGATAAAAAGATACAAGAGGATATTGAAATTATAAAGAAAATCATTCTTGGCAAATTAAACCCAAGAGCAATAGTTCTATTTGGGGGTTTTGGACATGGAGGAGGAAGTTTTAAGATTCTTAACAAAAAAATTATTCCTCTGAATGATTATGACATCTACATAATTATGAATAATAAGATTAATGATCCAATCTTAGAAGAGTTAGGAAAAGAATGCTCAAAAGCGCTTGGCAGAGGAGGAATGGAAATTGTTGAAAAATTCCAAGATACTTATGATGAAGATAAATTCTTTCATGTGGATTTGCATTCTCTGGAATATAAAAAGTTGGAAAAATTATATCCTACCCAAAGAAGCTTTGATTTGAAAACGAGTCTTGTTATTTGGGGAGATAAAAATGTGCTTGATAAGATTCCCCAAATAAAAATATCAAAGTCAGATGCCATACGCTTGTTATTCAATAAACTTAATCATTTTGCTATTGCAGAAGGGAATTCAAATATAATAAAATCCATATATGCTGTTAAGGGGCTGACTGATTTATGTTCTAGCCTGCTAATCTTTTATGACAAGTATGATTCAAAATATCAAGAAAGGGAGAAAAATTTTCAGGAATTAAATGTTCCTGACAGGTTGAAAAAACTTGTTTCAGAAGCAACCAAATCAAAGCTTTTTTATGGCTATTCTATAAAAAATGTTGAAAGGTTTTTTTTAGAATCCAAAAAATGGGTGGAATGGACACTAAAAAAGATATTAAGAGAATATCTTAAAATAGACTCAGAAGACTGGAAAGTCATATGCAGAAAAATGTATCAAAAACTTCCTTATATTTATTTTAATGATTATCTGAAAAGCAAGTATCTCTTTTTAGGACAGTATTACCTAAATATTATGTTTTTTGTTTCTGGATTAAGAAAAAGAAAATTTTTAATTAAAAGCTTAATGAGATGGAGAGATGCTGGCTTGATAATAGGAACTGCAATGATACTCTATTCTTTCGAAGAAGAGAATGAAGCAGAAAGATACATTAAAAAAATAACAAACAGCAGAAAATCACTAAAAAAGAGAATTTTAGAGTTATATTCTATATATTATCTGCAAAAATTGATATAAAATCATAAAAATCTTTATTAATCCTCTAATTGATAACCCCCTATGAAACTAGTTTTAATTGAACCTAACATCCAAGGATACGCACTAATGCCCACAATGTCTCTGGCAATACTAAAATCATACATAAATGAGAAAAGCAGGCATAATGCAAGAGTAATAGACTTGATATTTCATAAAAAAAATTGGAAAGAATATTTAAGCGAACAGATAAAAGAATTAAAACCTGATTTAATAGGAATGTCTGTTTTAAGCTTCAATTATCTAGCTGCTTTGGAAATTGCCAAGTTCATAAAGGAAAAATTTGGAACAAAGATAATATTCGGGGGCGTGCACGTAATTCTTTCTCCAGAAGAGGTTATAGAAAATAAAGATGTGGATATAATCTGCACAGGAGAAGGAGAAGAAGTATTAAAGAATCTTTTGGATAAAAAACTAAATTGCAAAGATGTGAAAGGGATATGGTATAAAAAAGAAGAAAAAATAATCAAAAATCAAAAAATAAAACTGATAGAAAACTTGGACAGTATTCCGTTTCCAGATTGGAGTGATTTTGACTTAAAAAAATATTTTTTGATAAGCGGAAACAATCTTCCGATAATGGGTTCTCGCGGATGTCCTTACCAATGCACGTACTGCAGTAATCATGCATTAAGAGAAAATTTGATTGGAAAATATGTAAGATTCAGAAGCGTGGACAACATAATAGAAGAAATAGAATTGAGAATAAAGCAATACCACAACAAGGGATTCAAATATCTATTTTTTTATGATGATACTTTCATAATGTACAGAGATTTTGTCTTAGAATTTTGCAGGAAATTCAAAGAAAAAGGGTTTCATAAAAAAATAAAATGGAACGTGAATGTAAGGGCAAATCTCGTTACAGATGAAATAATAAAAGCAATGAAAGATGCAGGATGCTATGAAGTAAGAATGGGAGTTGAAGCAGGAAATGATTACATAAGAAATGAAATCTATAAGAGAAATATGTCTGAAAAGCAAATTTTTGATGCTATTAAAATAATTAAAAAATATGGGTTGCAACTAAGACTGCAGTTCATAATTGGCGCTCCTTATGAGAACCTTGATATGATGAATGAAAGCTTTGAAATGGCAAAAAAATCAGAAGCAGATTATGTCTTGTTTCCTGTCTTAATTCCTCTTCCTTCGACAAAAATGAAGGAACTTTGCGAAGAAGAAGGAGTCATTGAAAGAAAGAAATTCAAAAGTTCGCATGAAATGTTCACTAATCCTGTTGTAAGAACAAAATTTGTGTCAAGAAAAGAAATCAAAAATTTTGTCAATAAAATAAGAATGTACCAGGTTAAAAAATATTTTTTAGAAGGATTAAAGTTAAGAGGCTTAATCTTTGTAAAAGATTCCTTGATTTTTTTTGTCTATTACAAGAGAAAATATGATTTGGAAATAGATAACATTTTCCGTTTTACAATAAATAAATACAAGCTTGAGGATTTAAAATGAGTCAATTAAAAGTTCTATTAATTCAACCAAATTACAGAAGAATCTATGCATACGCAAAAAACAAAGAGATTACTCCTATTTTTCCTCCATTTGGACTTGCTTATATCGCAGCAGTATTGAAAAAAAATAATATTCCTGTTAAGATATTAGAATCAAATGTTTTTGATTTAAATCATGAACAGATAAAAAAGGAAATTGAGGAGTATAATCCCAATATTGTTGGAATTACTTCTACAACTTCAATGATTGAAGAAGCTCATGAAATCGCCCTGCTTTGTGACGAGAAAATAAAAGTAATAATAGGGGGAGTTCATGCAAGTTCTCTTCCAGAAGAAACACTGGAAAAATTCGAGAGATTTGATTTTTTAGTAAGGGGAGAAGGAGAATTTGCAATGCTGGAACTTGTTCAAAAGAAACCCTTGGAGAAAATAAAAGGGTTATCTTACAGAAAAAATGGGAAAATAAAACATAATGCTCCAAGAGAATTAAACAATCAACTCGATGAACTCCCTTTCCCTTCGAGAGAACTTTTGCCAATGGATAAATATTTCAGCGCAGGAGCAAAACAAACACCAAGCGATTACATACTCAGCTCGAGAGGATGCCCTTACCAATGCATTTTTTGTGCAGACCATCTTGTCCATGGAAGAAAATTTAGGTTTAGAAGCCCTGAAAATATAATTAAAGAAGTCGAGGAACTCCATAAAAGAGGGGTGAAAGACTGGGATTTTATCGATGATAATTTCACTTTAATTAATGAAAGAGTTGAAAAATTCTGCGATTTGATGATACAAAAAGGACTAAATAAAAAAATGAGCTGGAGATGTGCAAATGGAATAAGAGTTGACAGGATAACTCTTGAATTATTGAAAAAAATGAAAGAAGCAGGCTGTTACATGGTTTCTCTTGGAATAGAATCTGGAAATGAAGAAATTCTAAGAAATATGAAGAAAGACATTAATCTAGAAAAAGTTAGAATGGCTGTTAAATGGTGCAATGAAGTCGGAATTGAAACAAGAGGGTTATTCATGTTTGGTAATCTCGGGGAAAATGAAAAAACAATGCAAGACACAATAGATTTCGCAAAAAGCCTTAATTTAGATACAGCATCCTTTCATATAACAATTCCTTTTCCAAATACAGAATATTGGAACATTGTAAAAAAAGAAGGAGAAATATATCCAAAGAATTATAGGGATTATATTGCATATGGAAACGTTATCTTCAAGCACGGAGAACTGAATGAAAAAACATTATTAAAAATGCAAACGAAAGCATTCAAGGAATTTTATTTCAGGCCAAAAATAGTTTTCAAGGCTTTGAAAAGCATGAATTCTCTTAGAAAAATAAAAGTTTACTTTAATGCAGGAATTGCTTTTCTTGGAATAAATAAATGATAAAAATAATCATGATAGACGCATTCAAAGAAGAATATCTAAACTATGCCCCTTATCTTTCTTCATTGACAAAAAAATATCAATGGGGAGAATTAAAAATGCCAATTGGACATTGGGGAGGAGTAGAAGTATTCTTTCATGGAAAATCTGACAAGCTTGCTCTTTTTCAAAAAAAAGAGAAATCTTCATTAAAATGGACTAAAAAATTTGCTTGGCTCGAGAAATTATTCGGAAGAACAGCTATTGATGCCTTGATAAATTTTCCAAGGTTTATCTTAGGTTATGAATTATTCAAAACAGGAAAAGTTCCAATTAACCAATTAGGGAAATTTGATTTTTGTGTTAAAGAACCATTATACTCTTCAAAAGAGATAGAATTTGAATATATTGGAGATTTAGACAATGTAGCACATAGATATGGGACAAAAAGCCAGCGGACAATCGACACAATAAAAAAAGTTGATGAAAAAATATCCAAAGAGGATTTTGATATAATATTTTCAGACCATGGAATGATTGATGTTAAAAAAACAATCAATGTTCCTTTAAGTGAGAATTGCTTTATTGATTCAGACATGGCAAGATACTGGGGAAATGAAGAGGAATTAAATGAGATAAAAAAGAGACTTCCAATGAAAGATGGAAAGATAATTGACTGGAAAGATAAATCTTATGGAGATCTGATTTTTATTGTCAAGCCAGGAATTTTAATCTTGCCTAATTATTGGCAAGGAAAACAACCTGCAAAGGCTATGCATGGTTATTATGGAGATAATAAAGAACTAAATGGGATTTACATAATAAAAAAACAAGGAAACAGGAAAAATTTGGGGGTAGAAGAATTGCATGAGATATTGAATAAAATGAAGGAGGAAGAGAAAATTGGAAGAAAATAAACTAGAAGACACTTATGAAGATAAAAATCTTTTAACAAGATTTTACTTCAGAACAAAGGTTTGGTTAGCAGTAAGAACTGCAAAATTAAAAAAAGAAGATATTATATTAGACTTTGGATGCGGAGGAGGGTGGCTGGAAAAGAAACTCAAGGGTTATCAAATATATGGATATGATATTAATCCTAAGAAAACATTTATCAAAGATTATAAAACAATCAAACCCAATAAGATTTTTGTTCTGGACGTATTTGAGCATATTCCAACAGAAGAAATCAAAAAAATAGTTGAGAATTTTAAAAAATTAAATAATAATTTTATATTAATTGTTTCTGTTCCTACTGAAAATTTAGCTTCAAGAAAAATAAGAAAATTCGTAGGCAAGCCAGAAGTTCCAAAAGAACACATCACAAAATATCAAGAGATAACTAAAATTTTAAAAGATAATTTTATTATAAAAAAGAGAATTAATTTTTTCACAATTAGCCATATTTTAATATTTAGTTATAATTCGCTTGATATATGACTAAAATTGGTTGATTGTCCTGTTGATAACCCTGAACAGGAAACCATGTATCATTATGAACCATTGGATAATTTACCATCCAATCATCATGTTTCTGAAATATTGACAAAATTAAAAACTTTGGTTTTTCTTTATTTACAAATTCATCAAAGCTTGTTTCATTGAAATAATCCCCGCTATGACTTTCTGGATTTTTAAATCCGTCATCAAATGTTCCTGTTCTTCTTTCGGAATAATAAGAAATCTGTGGGAAGCTCTGGGTTATAATTGTATCATCAATATTTGAATGCTGTTTTATCCATTCTCCTGCAAGTTTAAGTTCATAATAAGAACTCTTTTTACTTTCTGTTAGCTGATAACCCCAAACTAAATTAGGTATAAGACTAGCAACTAGAATAATTAAAATCAAAATAGCAATAACTTTTTTATTTATCTTCAGATGCTTTTCTACTAGTTTTCCTAATTCAAAAAGAGGAATCGCAGCAATCATAAACAAGAAGGGATGCTGCATTAAGGTATATCTCTGCTGAGCAGTCGGATCCATTTGCATATAGCCTAATACCAAAAGAGGAAGAGCTATCCAGAGAAAAACAAATAACTTGCTTTGAATTGTCTTGTTTTTGAATATCTTGTCAAATCCTAAAAAAAGATCTGCAAAGAAATAAACAGCACCGATTATAAACAATATGAATATCGGAAGAGTCAGATTATATGGCAAATCCAAGAAGTAAATAGGCCAGTTTACAACAGAAGTTCTCGCTACTGGTGCAGCTGCTGTCTTGATAATACCCAAGTCATAAGAGAGTATATCTATCAGAGGATTTCCAAAATGCTTTGCATAAACAATAAAATGAGGCACTAAGGCTAAGGCAAATATTAAAAGAGTAATCCACAAAGATTTATTTTTTAGAAACTTAAACTTTTCTTTAATAAAAGCAAGTACGAAAAACATTGGAAGAACCATTAGGTTCTGCATTCTGATTAAAACAGATACAGCAAGGAAAAGTCCAGACAAGTACAGATATTTTTTTCCCTTTTCCATTTCATATCCTTTCCAAAAAAGAAACAAAGTCAAAAGAATAAAAAAAGTAGAAGGTATATCTGTCATTGTTCTTCCTGTGAAGAAAAAAGCAACCCATGAAAAAGTAAGTCCTATTGCTGTGAATAAGGCATATTTTTTATTGAACATGTCCCTGACTAAAAAATAAGAAACTGCGATAATTCCTGTTGAAAACAAAACTTCTGAAAATCTTATTCCAACTTCCCCTAATCCAATCTTAAAAAATAAGGCTCCAAATAATGGCCACAAAGCTCCTCTTCTGTAATACCACAAATCAGTCATATTACCAACACCTGCCCATAATTTAGCAGTAGACATGTATTCTGCACCATCAAACCACATTGCCTGGTCTTTTGTTATAAAAAAGACTACAACCCTAATAACAAATGCTAAAATTAAAACTCCAATAAATGCCTTATCATAATTATCTTGAACCCAAGAAAATAGTTTTGTTTTTATTGTCTTTTTTCTTTCTTCAATAATTTTTTCTTCTGATTTAATTGCTATTATTTCTTCCATTACATAAAATCTCCTATTTTATGTTTGTGGCAAATCTCCTGTTTGCTCATTATGAAAATTCTTCTGAATTTTTATTTGTGCTGTCGCTCGGCTTTGACGAACGAACGGCTGACTTCTTGTCTGCAGTGAAATTTCCTATTTCTGTCATTATATGATTTGTTATATTGATTATTTTTTAATCGTTTTTTATCTTCTTAATTATGTCTGTTGTAGAATTAACTTTATCGCTGGTGAATGCTATTTTTCCGCCATAGCTTTCAACAACTCTTCTTTCTTCCTGATTGCATGTATCTATGTTATATTCTCCTCCTTTGACATACACATCTGGCTTGAGAGACTGAATATGGCCAACAGGACTCTGCTCATCATAAATTAAGATAAAATCAACAGAACTTAAAGCAGAGAGTATTTCTGCTCTTTCTCTTTGGGGTATTTTCGGCCTGTCTGGCCCTTTAACTGCCTTGACAGAAGAATCTGAATTTAAGCCGACAATCAAAAAATCCCCTTTCTCTTTAGACTCATTCAAGTGCCTTATATGCCCTACATGAAGTATATCAAAGCACCCATTTGTCCAAATTATTGTTTTTCCCTGCTTTTTCAACTGAGGAACAATAATCAGCAATTCCTCATAAGTCTTTATTTTATCAGACATTTAACTAAAAATAATAAGCCTTTTAAAAAAGTTATTGTGATAGAGCATTTAAAACCTCCTCAGCAGATATGCTTTTTGTAAGCTCTTCAGAGTACAAATCCTGCTTCTCTGGAAAAAAGTCATAAAGTTTTGGTGAAACTATTTTTTTTAATGTTCCATATCCTTCAATTTCATCAGGAGAAGTACAGAAAAACAAGCCTATTGTTGGTTTTTTTAATGCAAGAGAAATGTGCAGTGAAACACTATCTGGACAAACAATCTCATCGCATAAACTTATTAAAGAAATTAGCTCTCTAAGAGAGCAATTCAAATCATGCGTATAAATTTTTATCCCTTGCTCTTTTAATTCTTCAATTAATTCTTCATACTTACCTTTTTCATCAGGTCCTCCAAGCAACAAAACTTCCTTATTTATTTTTCTAATAAATTCTTTTGTGTTTTCAAAATTCCAAACTTTTGAAGGCCATTTTGGAGAAGAACCTGCATAGATTCCGATTAGTTTTTTTTGAGTAAGATTATTATCTCTCAAGAATTTTTCAGCGTAATCTTTTTCCTTATCAGTTAAAACAATTACAGGCAATTCCTTAGAATAGGGTAATTCTGCTGCATCAAACATCATTTCTTGATATGTTCTTTTATTTGTCTTTTTTAGATTATCATCAAATAAGGTATTTAGATAATATTCTGCAGAGAGATTAAATGCAACAGGATAACCATTTTCATTATAAAAACCAAATTTTTTTTCTGCATTAATTTCTTTTGCTATTCTTGTAGCTTCTTCATCAACATCAAAATTATATAGGATGTCAAAAAATTCTCTGGGATAATTAAAAATTGAAAATACCCTCTGAACATGAGGATTTGCTTCAAATATTTGCATATTATGCTCTTTTGTTATCCAAGTTATCTCTGAATCAGGATATTTTTTCCTAACTGCCTGAGCTATTGGAAGAGTTCTTATGACATCTCCAGACGCACCTAATTTGATTATCAGTACCTTCATGAATTTTTATATAGAAAACCTTATATAAAGATTATGAAAGAAAAATATATGAAAGTTTACATAGCAGGAAAATTGTGCAATGAAGATGAAAGAAAATTCTTGGAAAAACTTGCAAAATTAGCAGAAGAATTAGGATTTGAGACATTTCTTCCCCACAGAGAGATAGGATTAGCTAAAAATATATATGATGTTGAGAAAATATTTAATGGAGATATAATAAACGGATTTAAGGATGTTTCTTTGGTTATTGCAGACTTGAATGGATTGCATATTGGTTCAGGAACTGCATGGGAATTAGGATATGCCTATGCAAAAGGAATTCCTGTAATAGGAATCAAAGAAGACGAGCCAATAGAAAATGCATTGGATAGTTTAAGTGCAATAATAATTCATTCTACAAAGATAGTAAATTCTTTAGAAGAATTGAAAAAGGAATTAGAAAGGTTTAAAATTAATCAAGAGGCTTAGTCGATTGTATTTCTGTTTCTCTCCAGCCATCAGAATAATTTGTTTTTTGTTTTATATCCTCGAAGGCTTTTTTATAGATGCTGTATCTTGCTTTTAACAATTCTGTTGTCCAGCCAAATTCCTTCATTTTTTTTGAGTATAACAAGGAATGAAAAAGACCATATTTTATCTCATTGAAAAAAGATTTTGTTCTTGGCATTTCTGGAAATAATTTGTTCAGATTTTCATGCCCTTTTATATTTCTTATTTTTTGATTCTCCCAGTCTTTGATATTGTCTGGATTTTTCACAAAAACTTCCACATCAGGAAGATATTTTATTTTATATCCTTTTTTCCAGAAAAGATAAGGAATAACAGAATCTTCTGAAGCGTCTATAGGAAAATCAACAATAACTCCCTTTCGAATTGCAAACAAATATCCTGAACATTCAAAGAACTTTTCTTTTTGCGATAACTTCTTTCTCACTTTATCAGCCCCTGAAAAAAGAAGATGAGACCAGTATCCAAATTTTGTATCTCTGGAATCCACTGAAACAGGCTTTCCTGTTATGCATCCTATTTTTGAATCTTGAAATGCATCTGAAATTTCCTTAACTGTATTTTGAGAAACATAGACATCTCCATCTGTAAGAATAAAAATATCTTTCTCTGTGCCAGGAAATTCCTGAAATAAAAGATTTAATGCATAAGATTTTCCTTCTCCTGGATCAAGAAAAAAATTAAACCTCTTGTCGTCTATATTCTCTTTTAAAAATTTCTCAACTTCTTCAAAAGGGTCAACAACAAACACCCTCAAATCTTCATCTTTATATTGCTCTAAAAAAACATTAACAGCTCTCAAAGTAGAAACAGGTTCTTTATACGAAGTGATAATAACATCTATCATTTTAATTTAAAGACTCAAAAGGGTAGTCTTCTGGCCTTATTAGAACAATTGTTTCTTCTTTTGCGTTTTTTGCCAGAATCCTTACTTTTCTTTTTCCCTGTTTCCCCATGTCTGAAATTTCAAATTCATGTATAAAATATTCTTGGCTAGCTATTAAGATTTTATCTCCTTTTTTTAACTCTGATGCTGGTTTTCTCATTGATTATTTCTGATAAAACAAATTTATAAAGATTGTTAAAATTTAAAAGGGATGAAAAATGCGATAATACTCTGTTCAGGAGGATTAGACAGTGTTGTTACTTCTCATTATGTAAGAGAAAAACTAGGATATGAGAAAATTATTATCCTGTTCTTTAATTATAATCAAAAGAGCCTCATAAAAGAAAGAAAATCCTCAAAAAAATGCGCAAAAGACATTAAAGCCAAATTCAGTGAAATTGATTTAAGATTATTATTTTCACATATAAATAAAAGTGTTAGAATAAAAAAAATAAAAAGAAAAGAACTGAAAAACAGTTCTAAAGAATCAGAAAAACTTTATGTTCCTTGTAGAAATACTTTGTTTTTAGTTTATTCTCTTGCTTTGGCAGAATCTCTGTATAAAGATAAGAAAGAAATTTATGATATTTTTACTGGATTTAAAAATGAAGGAAAAGAATCTTATCCAGATACAACTCCTGAATTTGTTGAGGAGATGAACAAGCTAAGCAAAATTAGCTGTTATAAACCTTTTAAGATTAATGCTCCTTTAATAAGAAAAGATAAAGAAGATATCATAAAATTAGGAATAAATTTAGGAGTGAATCTTAAAGATACATTTAGCTGTTATAATAGTTTAAATGGAAAACATTGCGGATATTGCTTGGCGTGCAGATTAAGGCAAGAGGGATTTTATTGGGCAAATGTCAAGGATCCTACAATTTACAAAGAAAAACTGAAAGATTTTCGAACAGCCGAATAATTATACCCTATACCTTGTTTTGTCATACCAAACTTTGAATGAAATTGGCAAAGAGCGATACATTGGTTTTATTATCTTTTCTCTTGTTAAATCTGAAATTGATACTGCATAGAGTGAGAAATAAGACATCAGGGGATTTTTCAGATTTTTTCTGATTCTTTTTTCTTTTAAGAGATAATTCAAAAGAAAATTAGGCATGAACCCGTATCTTTTTTCTGTCACAGAACCTCTCATCAAATTCAAAATTAGATTAAGATAAATGTTTCTTTTTTTCAACAAGATATGCTTGCTTCTATCCCAATAATTCAATTGATAAGCTGCATCTTTTTCAGTCTTGATTATTCCTTCTCTCCTTGCTCTTACATCTAATTTTGAACCTGGAAAAAATACAAGATTGTTGACAGACAAATAATATGGTTTTGGAAGTTTCCTAAGAAGCTTTATTAGATTTAAAATATGCTCTGGTTTTTCATAAGGATTGCAAGTTATTACATCATACATGATTGCCAATTTGTTTTTATATTTATTAATTATTTTTGCTGCATTCAAGACATGATTATCTGTCTGATTCCTATGATAAATCTCAAGGTTAGTTTTTTCGCTTCCTTGTATTCCAACAATAATATCTGTGCAGCCTGCATCTACTAGCAATTTTATTTTTTCTTCTGACACAGTATGCGGATCTGCAAGGCATTTGAATCTCATATTAACTTTCTCTTTGTAAAGCTTGCAGAATTTTTTTATGTCTTCTATAGGGCGGAGAGAAAAAGTATCATCTCTTATATCAAAATAACCCAGAGAAGGAAATTTATTTTTTAAGTACAAAACACCCTCTATTATGTATTCTGGAGAATGCCATCTCAGGACTTTCTTTCTTTTTCCTTCATAAAGTTGGTTGAATAAGCTATTTGAACAATAATCACAACCATAAGGACAGCCTCTTCCTGTTAGGAAAAATATCTGCCCTCCCAAATCTCTTTCTCTGAATTTTATTATTTTTCTTTTTTCTAAAATAAAATGGTCTTCAATATCATAATCTGGAAGAGGAAGAGAATCCAGATTGTCTATCAAATTTCTTACTGGATTTTTTATTATTTTTCCTGCTTTTTTTATCCAGAGGTTTTTTATCTTATCAAAACTTTTTTTCTTTTCAATTGCATTAACCAAATCAATGATTGCATCTTCTCCTTCACCTACGCAGACAATATCTGCATGCCTTATGCATTCTTCAGGAGAGATTGTTGCATGAACTCCTCCATAGACTATTGGAATGTTCGTATTTTTTTTCAAAAAAGAAATTAATCTTGAAGCCCTATGTGCTGTAGAAGCATAGGAGTTTATTCCAATTAGTTTACTTTCTCTGCACAGATTTAATAATTGAATTAATTCTTCTCTTGAATAATTTTTAGAATAATCTTCACTTAGAGTCATAAAAACGATTTTTACTTTATGTCCTTGTTTTTTTAAAACAGAGGAAATTGTCCTTATTCCTTGGTCAGAAGGATATGTTGATGTAGAAATGAGAGTTACTTGCATAAAACGAGCAAAATAGATGTTCTTTTTAAATTTTTATTCATTTACAGGAACACGGAAATCTTTTAAAAACCATACTCAATGGCTATTTTGATGAAAGCACTCATACTTGCAGGGGGCAGAGGCAAAAGATTAGATGATTGGACTGAAAACAAGAATAAAAGCATGATTAAACTTTTTGAAAAACCAATCATAGAGTATAACCTTGAACATGCAATAGAAGCAGGAGTCAAAGAGATAATCATAGTTATTGGTTATAAAGGAGAAGAAATAAAAAGAGCTTTTGGAAAAGAATACAAGGGAATTCCAATAAAGTATATTCTTCAGAAAGAGCAGAGAGGAGTAATACATGCAATAGAATGTGCAAGACACACAATAGGAGATTCTGATTTTTTGCTGATGCTCGCAGATGAAATTGTTCCTGAATCAAAAATAAAAGAGATGGCTAAAAAATTCAGGAAAGAAAATTTATTTGCTATATGTGGAATAATAAATGAAAAACAGACAGCAAGCATAGGCAAAACTTATTCTGCAATGGTCAATGAAAAAAACAGGGTGTTTAGACTGATTGAAAAACCAAAAGTAGTAATCAACAAGATAAAAGGAACAGGACACTGCATTCTCAAGAATGACATGCTTAACTACCTTGAGAGAACTCCTATCAATGCAAACAGAGGAGAAAGAGAATTAGTTGACTGGATTCAAGTGGCTGTTGATGATGGAAAAGAAGTTTATGTTTATCCAATAAGTAGAATTGGATATGTAAATGTAAATACAAAAGAAGATTATGATTTAGCAAAAGAACTTTTAAGAAAATCAAATCCAAAAGTTTTGATTGTTCATACACAGATGAAATTCTTAGGAGGGGCAGAATTATTGATAGTTGAATTATGCAACTGGCTTACAAAGAATGGAGTAAAAAATGATATTCTAGCATTATCCAAATCAAAAGAAGTTGAAAACTCTCTTATTGATACAGAGATAATAATTCCCAAACATAACATTAATTTGCAACCTCCTGGATTCAAAAATACAGGAGAAGTTATACAATTCATTAAAATTTACAGAAAGAAACTGAAAAAAATATTAAAAAATTATGATGTAATTAATTTTCATAATTTTCCTGTTACCTGGACTCTTTTTCCAAGAAAAAAACCTTGTGTCTGGATGCTGAATGAACCTCCAAATTTATGGAGCAAGCCAAATGCAGGATTATTGCTAAAAACACTAAACAAAACAAGAAACTGGCTTGATAAATTCATAATCAAGAAGAGTGTAGATATAATCTGCACTGCTGATGAATTCAATAAGACAAGAGCAGAAAAAAGATACAAAAAAAGTTCAAGGATAATATATTACGGAGTTAATCATGATTTTTTTTCTAAAGGAAAAGCTGAAAGAGCAATTAAAAAATTCAACTTGAAGAATAATTTTGTTGTTCTCCAATCAGGAATGATTATTGATACTAAAAACCAGTTGGAGAGTGTCAAAACAATAAAAAAAGTAAAAGAAAGTATTCCAAATGTTCTTTTATTGTTAGCAGGAAAGGTTGCTGATGAAAAATACAAAAAAATAATTGAGGATTATATCAAAGAAAATAATTTAGAAAAAAATGTTTTATTCACAGGAAATTTATCAAGAGAAGAATTGAGAGACTTATACAAAGCAAGTGATGTTGGCTTGTTCCCTGTTGGAAAACAAGGAGGATGGTTGGCTCCATTTGAAATGCTTTGTTCTGGAAATCCTGTTATTGTTTCAGAAGAGATGGGTGCTGCTTCTTTGATAAAAAATTTCAATCTAGGGGTTGTTACAAAAGATTATGCAAGTTCCTTGCTAGAGGTTCATAAAAACAAGAAGGATTATGTGAAACAAGCAAAAGAGGCTTCATTATTCATAAAAAAGAATTTATCTTGGAAAATATTTACAGATAAAATGATTAAAGCTTATAAGGATGCACTGGGAAAGGAAAAATATTAATTACTCTTTTAACTTTGCTACTCCTAACCTTAATCTTATTGCTTCTGAGATGAATTCAGCTCTTGAACGATAACCCTCTTTTGACTTTTCCATATATTTATCTATCATTTTAGCTAAATCTTCTGTAATAGAGATATTAACATATCTTACTCTCATCAAGTACAGGTAGTGGAAAGATTTATTAACTTTTTTCACGCACATATGCGTGATGAATAGAGTGCTAAGAGGAAAATTTGTAACCCTAAAACATTTTATAATGAAAATTTTGAATATTTTTGAGTATGAGATTCTATCTAATTTAAATGGATATAAAATAAGAAAATTGCACAGACCTTCTTTGATGTTTGTCAAAGAAAAATTAGGCAAGGATTTAGTAGTTGCAGAAGTCGGTGTGTGGAAAGGGGAAAATGCAGAAGATATGTTAAAATACCTTCCCATAAAAAAAATTTATTTAATTGACCCTTGGGACTTGGATGTTGAAGAGGGAGCAAAAAATATAGAAAATTTAACAGATAACATTAATGAAGAAGAGATGAGACAGGCAGAAAGAGAGACAATAAAGAGAATGTCTAAGTTTAAAGATAAAGTAGTAATCATAAGAAAATCATCTACAGAAGCACTAAAAGATATTAAGGACAAATTGGATTTTGTTTATATGGATATATTTGGTGCTAGGAAAGATAAGGGAATAAGAAAAGAAATAGAAAATTATTATAAAAAATTAAAAAAAGGAGGGATAATTGCAGGAGACGATATTGATAATGGAAAGTCTGGAAGTTTGGGTAATGGCGTTCCAAATGCAGTCTCGAGATTTGCAACAGAGAACAATTTAGATTTGTTTATCAATAAAAGAGACTGGTGGTGTATTAAAAAATAGGGTTTCTCAATTCATAAGCAGGACAATGACTACAGGCAGGAGAAAACTTGTTCTGCCTTATTGCTTTTCTCATTGCCTTGTATCTTGGAGAATACCAGATTTCTCTGAATGGTTTTTCCAAAGCGTTTCCTAAAGATAATTTCTTTTGCCAGTCTCTCTGATTGTCTTCATTCTGGGCACAGCAAGGAGTAACATGTCCTGTGACAAAAATAAACGGCATGATATATTCCTTGCAATTATTTATTGAAGGTTTTCTTTCTAATCCTTCTGAATCCTGCTTTGCAGCCATGTTAACTGTGACTGGAATTTTATATTTTTGTGCTCTTTCTCTGACCATGCGAACATATGATTCATCTATTTCTACTGCATATTTTTCTGCTTCTTTGTAATTATGCAACATAGGAGTTATTAGAACTTCTCCAATATCTGTATTAAGAGAATGAATAAAATCTAAAAATTGTAAAACTTCCTCTTTAGAATCCTTTGTTATAATGTAATGGAAACTCAAAATTGGGAACCTTGCTTTCATTTGTTTCTTAATTTGAACAAATTTTCTTATATTTTTTTCAATCAACTCATAATTGCTTCCACGACAAACTTTTTCAAAGCTTTTTTTTGTAGCCCCATAAGTAGAAATGAACTGGAAATCAGGGCCAATCTTAATTAATTCTTTTATTTCCTTGTCATCTTTAAAATGAGCAAAATGGTCAAAGACTTCTATTATTGTTCCTTTTGATTTTGCATAAGCCATCATCTTATGATAATCTTTGTTGAGATAAGAACTTCCTATTCCTGTTAATCCAAGCCACTTTGGTTTTCCATAACCATCAAATATTTTTTTGAATTGTTCAAAAGTTATATTTTTAGAAGGTTCTTTCCAATAACTATGCTCACAGCAGACGCATTTGAAGTTGCAGACAGTTGTTGGTTCTATTTCCAAGAAAGGAGGAAACAAATCAATTCCTAATTTAGGCAAGAATTTGTTCAAAAGAAAAGATGCTGTTTTCCTGTTCCACCATAAAGGATAAACCCAGAACATATTGTAAATTTCCCTGAACCTGCCTGCCAATATGAAGTTAGAAAATAATCTCAGTTTATGAGAAAGAGACATTGTTGGCATTTGTGGAAAAGATAAAACCGATTTATAAAGATTATTCTAAATAATGATTATCTTTCAAAGTTCTTACAAAATTCGTTGTTGAATCATAAATTGGACCATAGAATCTATTTAATTCATCTAATTCTCCCACAACTCTTTCAACATATCTATGAGGAATAGCAAAATGATGTGCTTCTACTCCATGAATTCTTTGATTTTGTATATCTTTCTTTACTTCTGATTCAAACTCGATTACTTCTTCTAAACTTCTTTCAACATGAAATCTAGATAAATCATCAAAAAATCCAAAACTGAATAATGGCTGAGGAATTTTTCCTGCTTTCATGAATGGAAAAATACCAAGAGCAATACCATTTCCTGGAAATTGCCTAAAATTCTCTAAACCTGTTTCTTGCTGCAGTTCTAATGCTGCTGTTACTGAAGGATGCTGTCCATAAATACCCATACCTGCTGCAGCTGCTTGAAATGCAAAGGGGGTAGAAACATCTTTTCCTCTCATGTGAAATAAAAAACTCTTTGTTTTTGGATCATAACAGTTTACTAACACTCCTGTAATAGGGCCTACAAAATCAGGATATTCTGCTAAAACTTTTGCAGAAGGGTATAATTTTGGAACTTCATACAAAACAACATTTCCTGTTGTAGCTCTGTCAATCTCAAAGATTCCTTGTTGTAGATGAGAACCTTTCCCTACCGCTCCTGTAGAAATCATCTCTTTATTTATTTCATACCATAACTGTGTAGACAAGGGAGGCATATTAGGACATATTGTAATAGAAAAATTATCTTTAACTGTTCCACAGAATTCCAACATGTCTTGTTCTGTTTGAATCTTCATAAAATTTCATATAAAAATTACTTAAAAAGATATCTGTCTTTTATTATATAAGTGATAATATTACATAAATTCTTTTAAACTTAAATCATGATTATTTTTTATGCCAAAGGTCTTAGTTACAGGAGGATGCGGTTTTTTAGGAAGTCATATCTGTGAATTATTCAAAAAAAGAGGATGGGATGTTATTGCTTATGATAACATGACTACTTATGAATTCAAGAAAAATGCTTACATGAAACCAGAATCAAGATATCACAACCAGAGATTATTAGAAGACCTTGGTGTGAAAGTTGTAATTGAAGATGTGAGAGACAAAGAGACTCTGTTTCTATGGACAGAAGGGTGTGATTACATTTGCCATACTGCTGCTCAGCCAACAATGACTTTAAGCTGGGAAGAACCAGAAAGAGATTTTACAACTAATGTTATAGGAACATTCAATGTTTTGGAAGCTGCAAGAAAGTTTAACATTCCTGTAGTTTCTTGTAATTCAATTCATTGCTATGGGCCAGATAAAATTAATTCTGAAATAACTGAAAGAGAAACAAGATTTGTCAGAGAACCTGTTGCAATTGATGAAAATGAACCCTTATTGCAAGGGGTTGTGACTCCTCTGCACGCATCAAAAACTTCTGCTGAAAATTACATAAGGTGCTACATAGACACATTCAAATTAAAGGCAGCAAGCTTCAGACTTACTGGAATTTATGGTCCTAATCAGTTCGGTGGAGAAGACCATGGATGGGTTGCGAATTTTGCTATTCGTAATATTTTAGAAATGCCTTTGACAATTTTTGGAGCAGGAAAACAATTAAGAGATATTTTATATGCGACAGATGTCGCAGAAGCTTTTTGGTGTTTTTACCAGAATCCTGTTTCAGGAATTTACAATATCGGCGGAGGAGGAAAAACCATGATTTCTTTATTGGAGTGCATTGAACTAATTGAAAAAATAACAGGAAAAAAATCAGATTTAAGATTCGGCAAAGACAGATTTGGAGACTTGAGGTATTATGTTTCAGATATCTCAAAAGCAAAAAAATATCTAAAATGGGAACCAAAAGTCATGCCTGAAGAAGGCATTCAAAAATTGATAGACTGGATTAAGAAGAATGAGAATTTGTTCATTAAAAATCTCAATTAATTTTATAAATTGAAGAATTACTTAGAAAATTATGAAAAAGAATAAAATACTGTTCTTGAAGGCAAGAACAGGTATGGATGACCCTTCTCCTCCTATGTCATTTAGTTTTCTTGGACGCATTGCAGAAGAAGAAGGTTTTGAAGTTCTTGTTGAAAATTTAAATGCGCAGTATAATGAAAAGACAAACGAAGATATTGTGGAATTGATAAAAAAAGAAGAACCGACAATTGTGGGAGTTCATATCTTCACTAATGCTGCAAAGTATTCTTATGAATTAATGAAAAAAATTAAGCCTTATTGCAAATTATTGATTGTTGGGGGTCCACACCCGACAATATGTCCTGAAGAAACACTTGAAATGGGAGCAGACGTTGCCTTTGTTGGAGAAGCAGAAATTTCGTTCAGAAAATTCTTAAAAAATATAAAGGGCAACAAAAGCCTGAAAAATTTAAAGGGAATTGTATTTCAAGATAATAAAAAGATAATAAAAACAGGAAAAGAAGAAGTAATTTTTGATTTGGACAAAATTCCAATACCAGATAAAAGGTTTAACAGAAAATCTGATTATATAAAAATAAAAGATGAGATAAATAATTTTGGGCAGATTTTATCCACAAGGGGATGTCCTGGGAGATGCACATATTGTTTTTCTCTGTTCAGCAAATGTTACAGATATATGTCTGCTCAGAAAGTTTTTGAGGAGATAATGGATTTGAAAAAGACTTATGGAATAAACTTCATTAACTTTATTGATGATGCATTTACAATCAACAAGGAAAGGCTTATTGAACTCTGTGATTTGCTCATGGGTAAAAACATTGAATGGTCTTGTGCAACAAGGGTTGATTTTCTTAATAAAGAATTAATAATTAAAATGGGAAAAGCAGGTTGCAAAATGATAAACTTCGGAGTTGAAAGCGCGCTTCCAGAGACATTATTGAAAATGAAAAAAACAGCCAATCCAAAATGGTATGTTGAGCACACAGATAATCTTTTAAAATGGTGTTATGAAGAAAAAATAAGAGTTGCTGTGAATATTTTAACTGGATTTCCCTGGGAAACAGCAGAAGGCATGAAAGAAATGCAAAAATACATCAATAAAACAAAAAAATATGTGACTTCTGGATTTTATGGGGGAATTCTTCAACCACAGCCAGGCACAGAGATGTATACAGAATATGCAAAAGAATATGGTTTTGAAAAATGGTGGCTTCAAAAAAGATCTATATTCAAAGATGATTACAGGCCTTTTTTCATGGCATATTATCACCAATATTGGGATCATCTTCAAAATAATTTTTTCAATTTTGATAAAGACAAATTCAGGGAAATAGACAAGCTTTACAAACTAATGGGGAAATGGAACCTCTACATTTTTACCAAGAGAAGATTTAAGAATCCATTCATAATTCAATTTATTTATCAGGGGTTATTTCTTTTAAGCAATATTTCAATAATACTATACAAATTATCTCCAAGATTAGAAAAAAGAATACTAGAGAGAATTAAAAAATTTGGTTACAAGTTTAAGTTTAGAAAAGGAAGTGAAGAATTATGACAAGATTAGTTTTAGTCAATGCTGGGAAAAATTATGAATATGGGGTTCATGAACCAATAAACTTGCTATGTCTAGCAGCTTACGCAAAAAAATTTGGGCATGAGGTCTTCATAGCAGACCAGCTTGCAGGAGAAAATGTTTTCAGAAAAATAAAAAAACTTAACCCTGATTTTGTAGGGATAACAGGAACAACTGCAGTCATAACTGATGCATACGAAATAGCAGACTGGTGCAGAAAAGAAAAATATAAAGTAATCTTGGGCGGAGTACATGTCAGTGTCATGCCTGAAGAAGCATTAAGACATGGAGATTTTGTTGTTGCAGGAGAAGGAGAAGATGCATTAATAAAAATACTTGAAGGAAAAGCAAAAAAAGGCATTGTAACAGGAAAAGTAATAGAAGATTTAGATTCTTTGCCTAAGATTGACAGGAGCATGATAAATATGAGATACTATCAAGCAGGAAAAGATAGAAATCCTGGCTCTCATCTTCATTTTGTTCCCTCAAATACAAAACTCAATTCAATGCTCTCAACAAGAGGTTGCCCTTATAATTGCATTTTTTGCCATAACAGCTGGAGAGGGCTTAGAGTTAGAATAAATTCTGCTAAACATATAATAGAAGAAATGAAAGATTTGAAAGAAAAATATGGAACAGAAGCAATTTTTTTCATGGACGATGATTTGCTATTTAATAAAAAAAGGGTTTACGAGTTCTGTGAATTATACAAGAAAGAAAAACTCAATATAATCTGGGGTTGCTCTGCAAGCGTGAATTCAGTTGATGAAGAGATTTTAAGAGCCATAAAAGAGATAAATTGCAAGCAGATAATGTTCGGGCTTGAATCTGGAAATGAAAGAATCTTAAAAATGTTAAAAAATGGGATTGCAACAATAGAAAAAAACAAAAGTGCAATTCTCCTTGCAAAAAAAGTAGGGATATTTGCTACAGGAAATTTCATGATAGGAAATCCTACTGAAACAGAAGTAGAAGTTATGGATTCAAAGAGGTTTATTATAGAAAATGACTTGGAAGGATTTGGAGTAACTATATCCACACCATTACCGGGGACAAAGTTATGGGACATGTTTAAAGAACAAGGAGCAATTCCTAAAGATATAGACTGGAGAAAGTTCAATACAAATAAATTAACATTCAATTTAAGCAAAATATCAAATGAAAGATTAGACGAACTATGGAGGGAATTCTTGAACCTTACTCTTGAAAGAAATGCACAAACCTCCCCAAAAAGATTATTAAAAGTTGCATTAAAACATCCTGACAAAGCAATCAGAAGATTCATCTATAATCCTAAATCTGTATTAGTTCTGGTAAAAAAGATGTTTAAACAAAAGTATGAAAAAAATAAAAATAATTGAAATTTCTCATTCTTCTGAGTCTTATTCTTTAGGAGAAGGTGAAAAAGAACTGAAAAAACTTGTCATAAATGACTGGCCTGCAAGAGTTTCTAAACAAATAAAGAAATTTTATCCTGAAATTGAAGTTGAATGCTGGGCTCCTGAAAAGATATACAAGGAAGAAAAGAGATTCCAAGAATTTGGAGTATTATTCAAGTTTTTTCCAACTACTTTTGCTTTGAGATATGCAATGGATTTTTCAATTCCAATGATAAAGGAACTAAAAAAAGAAGTTGAGAAAAGCAAAAAAGAAAATTACAAATTAATTATTCATTTCCACGAGATTCATAACATTCATGGTTTAACAATAGCTACATTGTTCAAGAATGAAAATGTGATTGTCCAGCATCATGGGGGAAGCAATCCAATGAAGCATCTCAAGGGAGCAAGAATGAAAAAATTTCTTTTTCCTTTATTACTTTTTGGACAATTATGGGAAAACAAGGTTTTGAAGAATATAAAATATTATTACACTCTAAGCGATTATGAGAAGATATATTTGAAAAAAACAGCTCCAAATTCAAGGCTGAAATTTCAAACAATGGGTATTGAAGAAGAATATTTTAAAAATACAGACAAAAAGGTTGCAAGAATAAAATTGAAATTGCCTAAAGATAAAAAAATAATTCTTTTCATAGGAAAAGTTGACAGGATAAAAGGAATGGATTTATTATTAGAGGCTATGAAAGATTTGAGAGACATAGAATTGAAAATAATTGGATTCGGACCTCAAGAACCAATATTCAAAAAATATGTGAAAGAAAATAATTTAGATAATGTGGAATTTTTAGGCGGTGTTTTTGGAGAAAAGAAAATGTTATATCTAAGCAGTGCTGATGCTTTTGTCCTTCCTTCAAGAAGAGAAGGAGCACCTGTTACTGTAATGGAAGCATTATCAAGAAATACTCCTGTTGTTGTAAGCGATGTTGGAGGGGTTAAGCTAATGATAGAGAACAACAGAGAAGGAATAATAATAAGACAGAACAATGTGAAAGACATTGTAAATGCATTAAGAAAAATTTTAAGATGGAAAAAGAAAAATGTGAGGCAATATGCAAGAAAATATGAATGGAAAAAAATAATTGATGAAACTGTAAGAGATTACAATGAAATTAAATAAAATCTATGTCATCCCCGTAACAATCCAAAGCATCATGAAGTATTTCATAACCTGGTTCTCTGTTAATGATGCCTTTTATATGAAGATTTTTAGCATCATTTGTGCAATGGTGCTTGCAATTTTCTTCTGGATTGAAATTTTTGAACTTTCCTGCTGCTTCTGGACTAAACCATAATTCTTTGAAGGATTTATCTTTTATTGAACCAAGAATTCCTGTTTCAGAATATGCTTTGTCATGGCAAAAGTAAACATTGCAATCAGCACCAATTACAGGAACAGTCTGCATGATGTAACATTTCTGATAACATCTCTGAGGAACACTTGCTCCTGAAAAATCTCCTGCATAGGTATCATGAACAGCAAATTTATCTGAATGAAAATCTCTTTTAGCTCTTTCAATCTGTTCTAAAACAGTTTCTTTTATTGGCTCATGATATTTTTTGAAATCCTGGTTCCACATAGGAGTTATTTTAATGTGATTAACCCCTAAATCCCTGAAATATTTTACAGAGTCATAAACTTGAGATGCATTTTCTAACTGAACAACAAAATTTATTCCGAACTCACATCCTTGTCTTTTTATCTTTGCAAATTCTCTGATATTTTTTTCTAATTCATAAAACCAGCTTTCTGGTCTTTTTCTTATTAGTGAAAAAGTTTTAGAATCACACGAGTTTGCAGATATTCTCACCCAATTAGCTTGTGAAAGTATTTTTGCTTTTTCTCCCTCTAATGCCTGCCCATTCGTGATAATTGAAAGACCAATTCCATACTCCAGTGTTTTTTTCATAGCTTCTTCTATATAAGGATAAATTAGCGGTTCTCCTCCTCCTGAAAAAGTAATTGCCTTTACTCCCATTTCTTTAAAGTCCTTTAAAATTTCCAGAATTTTTTCCCTTGGAATTTCAGAAGTTCTGTTCAATAAACTTCTGACATCAGTATCTCCTGTTTCAGGATCATAAGAACAAAAACTACAACGATGATTGCATATATTTGTCGGCTTGAATCTAATGTAAATAGGAGCAATTATTTTTCCCTCTTTTAATGCTTTTAATTTTTTAGGATGCAGAACTATCTTTAATCCACCATACCTCTGAGCAATCATGATTATTGCAGAAAAAAATTGTTTATAAAGATTATGCAATTAAATACCATAAAAAAGAGTTGTTTTTCTATAAATAAATGCTTATAAATTCAACAGGAATTTAAATTGAAAATGAGAATACATATTCTTGGTTCTGATGGCTTTGTAGGAAAAAGATTAATGGTGTTTTTTTCAGGAATTGCAGAAACAAGAGGATATTCTCTTTCTGACTGCGATTTATTAAGTCTGGAATCAGTTTCCAACTTGCCGAAATTTACAGAGCAAGACGTAGTGATAATGGTTTCTTCAATAACCAGATTGAAAGAAAATTCTCTTGAATCAATGGAAAAAAATATTCTGATGGCAGATAATATATCTAAATTCATAAAAGAAAACCCTCCTGGTTATTTTGTTTTTCTAAGCACAATAGATGTTTATGGTGCTAACCCTCAAATTCCAGTAAAAGAAACTAATTTTCCCAATCCAAGCGATTATTATTCATTGTCTAAATTAGCCAGTGAATTTTTACTAAGAAAAGTATGCGCGGAAAAAGATATTCCTCTGTTAATCTTAAGATTGTCTGGTTTATACGGAAAAGGAGATGAAGGAAAAAGCACGATAAACAAGTTATTTGAATCTGCTGTTAGAGATAGAAAAATAACTATTATTGGAGATGGAAGTGATACACGGGACTTTGTTTATGTTGAAGATGTCTGCAAATTAATATGGAATGGAATCTTGCAAAAAAAAGATTCTTTAGTAAATGTCGCAACAGGAGAAAGTTATTCTATAAATGAAATTGTTAACTTGTTAAGACAATATCTCTCTTACGGAATTTCTATAGAGTACAAAGAAGAATCTGGGCAGAAAAGAGCCAAAGAACTGCGTTTTGACAATTCTTTGTTGAAAAAAAACTTTCCTTGGTTTGAATTTACTAACTTGAAAAATGGCTTAAAATTATATTTTGAAACACCAAGATTGACAGAAATAAATTTAATGGAGAGATACCCTCAATCAAAAAGAAATCCTGATGAAAGGGCTTTAGAAAAAACAGAAGAAGATAGAAAGATTGCCAGAGAATTCGGAAAAGAATTTTTTGATGGAGACAGGAAACATGGTTATGGAGGATATAGTTATCATCCAAGGTTTTGGACAGATGTTGTTCAAGACATAATCAAGCATTATAAATTAACAGAGGAAAGCAGTCTGCTCGATGTGGGGTGTGGAAAAGGATTTATGTTATATGATTTTAAAAAAGCTCTTCCTGGGATGAAAATAAGAGGGATAGATATTTCCAGATATGCTGTTGAAAATGGGAAAGAAGAAATAAAAGAATTTCTTAATGTCGGAAATGCTAAATATTTGGGAGAATTCAAGGACAAAGAGTTTGATTTGGTAATCTCCACGACCACAATCCATAATCTTCCTAGAGAAGAATGCAAACAAGCAGTCAGGGAAATACAAAGAGTTGGAAAAAATGCGTTTGTTACAGTAGATGCCTGGAGGAATGAAGAAGAAAGAAAAAGAATGGAAGCGTGGAATCTAACTGCATTAACATATATGCATGTTGATGATTGGAAAAAATTTTTTGAAGAATGTGGATATACTGGAGATTGCTATTGGTTTACTCCTTAGTGCATCTCTCTTTCACAATCTTTTTAAAGAGTTTTTGGATTTTGAATAAGTATCTATAAGTTTATAAATAAACTTACTAGATTAAAATAAAATGGAGAACATGACAAAAGAAGAGCTGATAAAATTTGAGGGAGAAATAAACGATTTGTGGGAACAGGCAAAGATTCCGTATCCTGTTCACTTTTGCGGAGGTAATGAGGAACAGCTTATTGAAATATTCAAAGAAATAAAACCTGAAGATTATGTATTTTCAACTCATCGTGCACATTATCATGCTCTTTTAAAAGGAATTTCTCCTGAAAAATTAAAGGAAATAATAATGCGTGGAGACAGCATGCATATTTTCAGCAAAGAATTCAACTTTTTTACATCTGCTATTGTCTGTGGTGTTCCTTCTATTGCAGTAGGAACAGCTCTTGCATTAAAGAAAAAAAATAGTAAAAAGCACGTGTGGTGTTTCATAGGAGATGGAGCAGAAGATGAAGGGCATTTTTATGAAGCAGCAAGATATGTTGAAGGGCATAATTTGCCTTGCACATTTATCATAGAAGACAATAATCGTTCTGTAGAAACTCCAAAAGAAGTTAGATATGGAAAATCTGAGATAAAATGGCCAAATTGTGTAAGAAGATATTACTACAAATCCAATTACCCTCATGTTGGAACAGAAAAATGGGTTAATTTTGGAAATACTAAAGCAGGAGGTTCAAGTTTTTAATGAAATACAAAGAAGCTGTCAAGAAATCAATGGAAATGTTAGCTGGAGAAAATAATACCCTTTTCTTAGGTTATAATATCTGCTTTGGTTCAAAAGGATACGGAACAATGACAGATATTCCTGATGAAAAGAAAATAGAAACTCCTTTAGCAGAGAATTTGATGATAGGACTTGCTATGGGCATGTCTTTAGAAGGATATCATCCAATAATCTTCTTTGAGAGACATGATTTCATGCTAATTGCTCTTGATGGCATAGTCAATCATCTAGACAAGATTGAGAGCATGTCAAAAGGAGAATTTCATATGCCTGTGATTATAAGAGCAGTGATTGGTTCAACAGCTCCTTTAAATCCAGGACCACAACACACCCAGGATTTCACAGAAGCTTTCAAGAAAATGATTAAATTTCCTATCTATGAACCAAAAACTCCCAAGGAAATAATAGAATGTTACGAGAAAGCAAAAAATTCACATACACCTGTAATGATTATAGAAAAAAAAGATTTGTATGAATTTGAAGATGGGAATTGATATATCAAACCATAAATTAATGTATCACCCAAAAAGGGTTTATGAATGGAATGAAAAGGGAGATTGTTATCCGATATATGTAGAAATAGGACTTACTAATTTATGCAACCATAAATGTATTTTTTGTGCTTTAGATTTTTTGAAGCACGAAGGAAATTTCATAGACAGAGAAGTAATGTTAAAAGCTTTGAAAGAAATGGGTGAAAAAGGAGTTAAATCAATAATGTTTGCTGGAGAAGGAGAATCT
>JAUSIC010000008.1 GCA_030648285.1 Nanobdellota archaeon
TATACCAAAAATCTACTTCATTAATGGGACGCTCTTTGCTTGGAGAAGATTTGACAAATTCAACCCATTCTGGAGATTGAAATTCAGGAATTTGTTTTAGAGCTTCTGCTAATTTGTTATTATATTCCTGGCTATTCAGTTCATATACTGGATTGAATTTTTCTTCTGTCATCGCGCTTATTAGGCATTCCGTAACGGAATTAGACATGTATGGACATGTTAACCTAAAATTGGATAGAAATATGGTTTATAAAGCTTACTTCTTCTCTGTTCCTTCTTTAGCAATATCTAACAGATTAACTTCTTTCTTTGTCTTTTTCTTGAATTTCTTCAAATAAAACCAAACAACAAATCCAACTACTACTCCAAACAGGATTATTCCTATAATTTTTCCTGTATTATTCTTCTTTGGAACTGGAGTAACACAATTTCCAAGACAACATATGCTCGTGTCGCTGGATTGTATTTTTTCTCCTGAACACTCAAGATTTGCCTGACAGATTTTTCCTGATATATCTGAGCATGTTTTTAATGAAGTTGGAGTATTAGTTGATTTATTCACAACGTAACCAGGAATAATAGACAAATGTATCTGAGAATAAGCCAATTGCTGAGTTCCTGTATTAATTTTAGCCTTTACATGTCCATCAATTATTTTTTTATCTTTTGAAGCAAGAACATAAACTTCTACCTGAACACTTGAACCATTTTTTAACTCGTCTATATATTTTTTTGAGATTGTGACTAATCCCTGCAAAGAGTTTGAAAGAGAAATAGAAATGTTTTCAATATTTGTTTTTCCTGAATTATAAAGGTAAATCATTTTTGAGGTTTCTGCATCTGTTCCTAGAGTGATATTTAATTCAGAAGGTTCAAACCTGAATTCTGTTTTTTCTTCTGGTGTTTCTGTAGGAGTGAAAACAGAAACAGGAATCCTGTAACTGAGATTTCCAGAACTTATTCCGACAAAATTAATGCCTGGCTTGAAAAGATTCAGAGGAAACTGAATATCTTCTGTTTGTCCAGGAGATAATGTGAAAGAAGTAAAATTTTCTTTTTTTGCTTCTCCTCCGCCAAATATAGATGCAAAAAATCCTTTTTCAGATTCTTGCTCTTCTGCCGGATTTATTGAAATTCCCACTTCTGTATCTTTGTCAGTAAGGCTCTTTGTTTCAACCAAAAAATTTTCTGAGGTAATTATAACTCCTGGATTTACAACAAAAGAAGCCAGGTCTTTTGTTATTGTGAAATTCTGTCCAAAATCTTCTTCTGTTGTTTCTGTTAAACTTACATGCCTTGTATTCTGTATAAGGATTGAATAATTTCCAAACATTCTTTTTGAAAAATCTGCATAAATATAGTAATCCTCTCCTATTTTTGACACTTCAAACTGCATTGGAATTCTTGTATGCTCTCTGTAAAGTAAAATGTTTTCGGGAAGAATTGGTTCAAAAAAATAACCAGTAACTTTTATGATTGGCGTTTCTCCAGACATTAAATTCTCTTTCATGTCAAAAGTAACTGCAGATAAAAAAGGAATTAGAAATAAGATTAAAATAAATGCAATGCTCTTTTTCATAGAGAAAACAAGACAAATGAGATTAAAAAGATTTGGATATATGAGAGAAAGGGTTAATAGAATAATTGAAGTTTTTTGTAATTGTTTTAAACAGTTTTCTGCCCCAAGGTATTCTCTCTTAAATCCATTACAGTTCTATCTCCTGCTAATTGAGAAATAAAGGGATAATCCCTAATCAATTCTTTAATGATTTCCCCATATTCAACAAGTCTGCTTATGTCTATATCGTGCTGTTCATTTACAACTCTTTTTCCATTTTTAATTCTTGAATAACCATGAGATAAGCAAACACCATTGTTATCAAAAGAATAGAAATCATTAAGTCTTTCATCTTCTTTCCTTTCCCACATAGCAACAACAAGAGGAAGAAGTTTTGAACTAATAGTACAACCTTCATAAAGAGTCGTCTTACAAATTAGCAAATCAAGAGTATGATTTGGTGAAAATTCTTTATGAGCATCTAGTTGTAAAATTCCTGCTCTGCCTTCCTGAAAAGAAACTTTTGTTCTAGGAACATCAAACCATTCAAATCCATTTCTATCTCGTCTAAAAGGCATAAAAATAAACTGTTGTTTTTAATTTTTAAGGTTTATTATAGTAGAAAATACTCATCAAACTTATTTTCCCATCTCTTTCAATTTCCTAAGAACTTCATTAAACTCTCCTTCTTGTTTTCTTGGAGGCAGAGGACGTCTTACTGGCTGTTGTTGTGAAGGAATTATTCTTCTTGGCATCATTCTCTGAGGCATTCCAGGAGGACTTGAAGAAGGAAGGCTACCTGGACCAAACGGACCTGGTCTTTGCTGTCCGAACTGACTTGGACTTGGCTCTCCAGGTTTTTTCTTTGTTATTAATGTTTTCAGTTTCTTCCTGAAAATTATCCCAAGAGCAACCAAAACAATGAGTATTGAAAAGATTATTATTCCTGTGTAATTTATTCCTGCTGTTGTTTTTTCAGTGCAACATACATCGTTTCCTATGCAGAGATATGAAGATTGCTGTTCATCTGAAAGACAGCTTGTTCTGCAGGTTCCGCTGTATCTTCCACAAGTTGCTTCTTGTGCTCCTGTCTGGCATGTTCCTTCAAAACAACAAATTTCATTTCCAATCAAATCAGAACCAGGAATGCTTTGTCCTCCTGAACATATTTCATCTGCAGAACATTTTTCTCCTCCTTGTTCTCCACAAGTTGGAGAAAGATATTGCCTGTTACAACAAATATTTGCACCGAAACAACCAGCAAAGCCTTCTAATTCTGTTCCTTCTGCTGTCTTGCAATTTGGAACAGACATGCAGAAATTTTTCTCATCTTCACAATCTTTTTGCCCTTCTATTACCTGAGCTTTTTTAGGCCAGATAGAATAAAGAAGAAAAGCTGTGTTTCTTATGTTTCCCTGCCAGCATCCGTCTGTTCCCTGAACTTCTGAAAGCCAAGTTATTGCATTTGTTTTTTCAGCAGATTCTTCATATTGAAAAGGATATAATGCAAGAGCAGTATCATAAAATTTGTCTCCTGATTCAAGCCACCACTTGCTCTCTTTCTGTTTTAATAAAATTTCATTCCTGTAAGATTCTCCAAGAAGAATATAAAGAAATGATTCTGGAAGATATCTTGAATTTTCATCAGCCATTGAGACCAAGTAAGGAATATAAGCAGTTGTATTTTGCCTTAATTTTTTCAAGACAAGAGAAGCCCATAATGTTGCTTCATAATTGCAAGATGTTCCTTCTTTAAAGCACATAGACTCAACTCTTTCTGTTGTTGTTACATCTGCAGAAGAAGAATGTATTTTTTCTGAAACATAAATTGTTGAGGATTCCTGTTGCTTGTAAAGAAGAGAAGTCACGAATGATTCATTGCAGGAAATCTCAAAGTCCTGTCCATAACAAGAAGAAGAAACTTCAAGCCAGTAATCTCCATCTGATAATTCCAAACAAGAGCCTGCACGAGTATTGATTTTTTTCTCTGAATCAATCTCAATATCATATGGTTTTCCTGAATAAGAGACTTTACATTTTACAGGTTTTGTGCTATCAATCTGAACAAACCATTGCAATTGCGTTGCAGGAGCATCTTTTGTTAAAATCCAATTAATAGCCTTTTCAACGTTTGCACTATTTTCTTTTAATGCAAAAATTGCCTGTGCTGTTGTCTTTATCTTGCATCCTGATTTTGGCCAGCATTCGCCTCCTAAAGAATCTGAAACAAGTTCATCCTTGCATTGTCCAGAAGCAAGAAGAGAAAATATTTTTTCCTCTATTGCAAGAGAAGAACACTTGCCTTGCACTTTTGCAGCCAAACAGTCATATCCTTTCTTGGAAACAGTTGTATTTTCTGCTGCAAATACAAGAGAAAGATTGATAATTAAAAATAATATTATTATAAAAAATATCGCCTCTTTTTTCATTCTTTAATAACTCAAAGGTTGTTTTTAAAATTTGTTAATTTTTTGAAGATTTTTTAGCTGTATAATTCACTGGATTTTTGTATCTTAATTCTTCTTCTGTTGGAATAATTCCTATTCCTTTGTAATAATCTTTGTCATAATTCGGAGGAAGAACTATCTTGTTTTTATAGCTCCAAAAAAGTTGTGCCTTGATATATCCTTCTCTCAATGGTTCTTCATTTTTCTTGTTCCATTCATAAATTCTTTTTTCTAATTCGTCTTTCTCCATTCCTATTGAGCGAAAAAAATTTATCAGGACAAACAACGCTCTTTTTTTTCCATCTTTTATTCCTTCTAAAATTTTTTTAATTGAAGGGGGAAAAATATTATCAGAAATTTTGATATTTAATGGCTTGAAATCAGAAACTGCACCCTTTTTTTCTTCAGCCGAAAAATTTTCCCTGTGCCAATCCAGAGACTGGACTAATAATTCTTTTGCTTCATTTTCCTTCGCATCAGGCATGAAATTTTTTATTTTAATCTTCAAAGGAGAAGCATCTATCAACTGAAAGTTTTCAATTTCTTCTGGAGAAAGAACAACACTTGCCAATGCTGTTTTTTCATGGAGAGAATACGGCATTCTGAACAAATGCCTTGAGGAAACAAGAACCAAGTCAGGAATAACTTGTTCTGAAACACTAAAGTCTTTAATATATTTATTCGGGCGTTCAAATTCGCTGATTGTTTCAATCAATTGTTCTTTTATCTGCTCATTCAAGTACTGGACAATTACTCTCGGCCATTCTGGAAACATAGAAGAGGTTTTTGTTTCATTTGCTCTTTGAGGAAAAGCTTTCCAAGGGATTATTATGTGAAAACCCTTGCTTCCTGAAAATTTTATTCCTATATTTTCTACTCCGTGAAATTTCAGAATTTTTATTATCAATTGTGCTGCTATTTTACTGTAATCAATATATTTGCTGTCAATATCTATCAACAAATCCCAGCCAATCCTCAAATCATCTAGTTCTTTTGGTTTCATTCCTGTAGAAAGTTTTAAAGCATCACCCCAAAGTTCTTCTGAACAATGAAAAGAAGTTGCTCCTTTTTTTACCAGTTCAAAAACATCTCCTTGGTACTGGAGACTATCTGGACGTTTTCCAAATCCTTCAAAATAACGAGGACAAATCTCCCGATTTTTTGAAAATTCAAACATAGTTCTTTGTACTTCAGGATTTGAATAATACAAATGAGTAATGCTTCTCACTCTCTCTTCTTTTATGCTCTTTTCTTCCATAAAAAAACAAAATACGAGAACTTTATATTGTTTATTGTAATTATTTCCTCAAAATTTTTCTATATAAGTTTCTGGCTCCAAAAACACCCATCATGAAGACATGATGAAAAATTCTCCAAGGAGGAATAGGACTATAATGATGACTGAACTCATTTTTCATAATTTCAGAATTTATTGAATCTCTGAAAGTTTTTTCTGAATTATATTTTAAATTCTTTGGGTTAAGAATATTATAAGTATTTCCTATGTCTTTCGGATGATGTCCGTCTCCGCTATACACTACAGGAACTTTATTTTTTCTTCCATTTCTTTTAGCCATCCAGCTTCTGATTGAAAAAGGAAGGTAAAAATTTGAATCCACTTGAACTGCCTTGAGTTTTTTACTATATTTTTCTCCCATTGTAAGTTCATTATCATTTAATTTTACAATCGCTTCGTCTAAAGAAAATTTTTTTGAGAATTCGTATTTACTATCTCTTTTAACTCCTGCTGCAACAAAGTGCATCTCTTTTGATTCAAATTCTACAGAATGCCCTAATGCAATTACTTTTCTATTTTCTCCTTGTCCTTTTGCAGCAAAAACATAATAATTTCCAAGTTCTATTTCCCAGCCATCTTCAACTGCTTTTTGAATTTGTTCTTGATTTGTCCAGTTTGCAAACCTTTGGTTATCTTTGTTTGGAACTACTGTATCTGTTATGTAGATTATATCTAAACCAGAATTTGCAACTCTTTCTAATAAGTCTGTTAATTTTGAAAAACCTTCTCCTAAAAGAGAGTTCTTGCTTCTATATTTGTCTCCTGTCTGTCCGTGACTATGAGGATCAAATCTAATTGTTTCTTTCTTCGCTATTTCTTCTAATAACATAAAAATATCTCATTCATTTAGTTTAAAAGTCTTATTATCCTTTCAAACACAACAATACTTAAAAAATAAATGCGCTTTTGAATAAAATGCTTATTAAACTTGAAAATCCTGCTTTAGTATCAAAGGCTATTGAACTCATATCTGAACTTGTCACAGAAGTTAGGATAAAAGTGAGTGAATTTGGACTTGGAATAACTGCAATTGACCCTGCAAATGTCGCAATGGTGAGTTTTAAGATTCCAAGAAGTTCTTTTTCTGTTTTTGAATCAGACAAAGAAGTTTTAGGAGTTAATCTAGACAGCTTGAAGCAGATTTTGAAAAGATGTTCTGCTGGAAGTTCATTGACATTTGAAAGAAAAGAAAACTTCCTTAGCATACAAATTCAGGACAGAATAAAAAGAAATTTCAACCTAAGTCTTATTGAGATTGAAAGCGATGACAAAGAAATGCCTACTTTGGAATTCAGTTCAAAAATTGAAATTGACTCTGTAGATTTGATTGCTTCTGTTGAAGACTGTGCTGTTGTTGCAGATGCATGTTCCTTCATTGTTCAAGATGGGAAATTTGTAATTGAAGCAAAAGGGTTGAATTCAGCAAGAGCAGAATTTTCAGGAGATGAAGCAAGAATAGAAGCAGAGAACTGCAAATCAAAATACAGCATTGAATATCTTCTCAAATTCATAAAGGGTTCAAAACTTGCTAGCAAGACAACTCTGAGATTTGCAGAAGACCATCCTATGAGAATGGATATAAGAACAGATTCTTTGGAACTAAGTTTTCTTCTTGCTCCAAGAGTTGAAACTGAAGACTAAGTTTTATTAAAGTTTATAAATATAAATATCGTATAGATTTAATGAGATTTAAAAGAGGGCAGGTGACTATTTTCATAATTATTGCTATAGTGATTGTCGCGCTTATTGTTATTGGATTTTTGGTTTTTCCAAAGATTAAAACAAATCTTGGTTTAGGAGGAACAAGCCCTTCATTATTCATTCAAACCTGCTTGCAGGATACAATAAAAAATACAGTGCAAGAGATTTCTCTTCATGGGGGAAGTGTTGAACCAAGATTTTCTATTCTTCATGACAACGAAAAAGTCGAATATTTATGTTATACAAGTGAATATTACAAAACTTGTATTGTGCAACAACCAATGTTAAAACCTCATATTGAAAATGAAATAAAAACAGATATTGAAGACGAAACTAAAGATTGCTTTGATTCTTTAGAAGAAAATTACAGAAGACAAGGTTATGAAGTTAATTTGAAGAGAACAACAATGAATGTTGAACTTCTTCCTAAAAGAGTTGTTGCAAATTTTAATTATACCTTGACATTGACAAAAGTAGACACACAGAGATATGAATCATTTAGTGTTGTCTTGAACAATAATCTTTATGAATTAACAGGAATTGCAAATAGCATTGTTGAATGGGAAACAACTTTAGGAAATGCAGATACAAGCACTTACATGACTTATTATACTGATTTAAAAGTAGAGAAGAAAATAAAATCAGATGGAACAAAAGTCTACATAATCACTGACTTAAATACAGGAAACAAATTCCAGTTCGCTTCGAGAAGCCAGGTTTTGCCAGCAGGATATGACTAAAATGTTAATAAAAAAGAGGACAATAAATCTTGGAATAATTCTTTTAATGAGTATTTTTTTAATTTCTTTTTTGTCTGCAAGTTTTTGCTGTGAAAGAACAGATTCTGGAGCTTGGTGCCAGCCAGAAGAAAACGAAGAAAGTTGTGATGCAAGTTATGATAGTGTCCAGACTTCTTGTGAAGCAACAGGTTATTGCAGAACAGGAACCTGCATTGATAATAATAATGGATTATGCATGCCAAACACTGCTGAAAGAACATGCGCTGATGAAGGAGGTTCATGGGATATAAGAACAACATCTGAAATTCCACAATGCCAGTTAGGCTGTTGTCTTATAGGAGAACAAGCAGCATTTGTAACACAAGTCAGATGTGAAAGTCTTGCTTCACAATACGGACAACAATCAAATTACAGGGCAGATATCACAGATGAAATGACCTGCTTGGCAAGTGCAAACCCAAGCGAAAAAGGAGCTTGTGTTTTTACCAATGACAAAAATCAAAAAGATTGTGACATGATAACAAGAGAAGAATGCCAATCAAGACAAACAACAACTACACCAGTAGAATCGACACCAGGATTTTTTGAAAGAATATTTGGTGGAGGGACAGAAGAAACTCCTGCATTGTCAGAATTAGGCGTTTCTTTTTATGCTGGATTTTTATGTTCTGCTGAGGAATTAAATACAATATGCGGACCAAGAGGAGGAACTGTTTGCGGAGATGACGGAAAAGTTTATTTTCAAGACACTTGCAATAACAAGGCAAATGTTTATGATAATAGCAAATTGAATGTTGATGATTACTGGACACATTTGAGAGAACCAAGTTGTGATGATGGAGCAGGAAACAAGGGAAGCTCAACTTGTGGTGATTGTGATTATTTGTCAGGAAGTATATGCAGGCAGAAAAAAGTTGGAGAGGCAACCAGTTACGGAAATTTCATATGCAGAAACTTGGATTGCTTGAGTTATTCAAATGCAGATGAAGGATTTACAGGAGATAATCATCCTAAGCACGGAGAAAAATGGTGTGCTAAATCTTCTGGAGTTGGAGAAATAACAACTACCACAAATGGAACTGATGTGACAATAACAGGAGGAAGCAATTCTTTGACAGATAATCTTCCTGGAAGCAAATATTATTTTAAAACATGTTCTAACAGCGAGGTAATAACAACACCTTGCGCAGAATTTAGAGATGAAGTTTGTGTTCAGTCAGATTTGGATGAAACAGATGCTGTATTCAGAAATGCTGTTTGTAAAATGCAAGTTTATACTCAATGTTATTTTCAAAATAGCAGCAAAGATTGTGAGAACAAAGAACTAAGAGATTGCAGATGGATGGAAACAGGGTATGCTTTCTCTACAAATGGATTAATAAATAAAACAGAAACAGAAGAAACAAAGAACAATGCACAAATTCCTAATGGAATTTGTGTTCCTCTTTATGCTCCTGGATTTGATAGAACATCTTCTGATGCAAAAAAGAATGGGGCAGAGATTTGCACTTTAGCAAGTTCTGCTTGTGTTGTAACTTATAATGTACCTTTAGGACAAGGAGCACTTACAAAACAAATAAGCGAATTAACCTTACAACAAAAGATTGATATTTGCAAGAAATACAAAGGAAAAAATTGCCAGTGTCTGCAACCAGATTGGGCACTAGGAATGAATTCAATGTGCATTTCATTAGGAGACTGCGGAACAAAGAATAATCTAATAGGAAAAGCAGGAGAAATAAGAGAAGTTGTTGTTATAACAGCAGCAAATTCAACATTATAAAATAATAAAATGAAGAGGAAAATAGAAAGAAAAAAAGGAATGGCATTAAGCCAGATAATAATTCTTTTATTAGGAACTATTGCAATTGCTTATGCACTTGGAGAAGGAATGGGAGAAGTGAGTGCAATTAATGGAGATGATTGTCATAGTTTAAATGGAGAATGCATAACTTCTGCAGGTTGTTCAACAGCAGGAGGAATATCTCAAGGTAAATCTGATTGTTCTGGTGAGGATATGTTCTGCTGTGTTCTTCCCACTACAGCACCTTCTGCTCCAACAACACCAACTCCTCCTTCATCAACACAAACACCTGCACCAGGAATATCACCTGTATTAGGAATGGTATTTGATGCTGCAGGAAAATTAGTTCCAAAACCTACTGTACCTGGAACGCCTGTCACTCCAACACCTGTTGCACCAGGAGATACAAGTATTCTTGGATTGATAACTTTACATGGACCTTTGGGAGTTGTAGTAGGAGGAGTCTTGCAAATCGCAGCAAACGCAGGAATTGCATTTGGTTTATATCAATTATCTCGTTGGGGATTATCTGCATTATTTCCTAATTGGGATACTAGTCTCGTTGATATACTTTCATCAGGATTGGGAATAGGATATTTTGTTGGTTCAAGTGTAGTGACAATAGCTACTACTATTGCTAGTCTTGCAGGAGTAACTGCTGCAAGTGCAGGATCATTAGGAATCTTTTTTGGCCCTCTTGGACCACTTATTGGAGGAGCAATTGGGGCAGTGGTTGGTGCACTTATTGCATTTTTAACTTACAAAAAACAGATGCAGGAAGTTTACATCTTTAATTGTTATTCATGGATGCCTGCTGGAGGTAGTGCAGGAATCTGCAGACAATGTGGACAAAATGGATTGCCTTGTTCAAATTATGAATGCCAGAGTTTAGGACAAGGTTGCAAATATCTAAATGAAAATACAGAATTAGCAACTTGTGATTATGTAAGTGCTAATGATGTAAATCCTCCTGAAATTAGTCCTTGGAATAGTGCATTATTAGAAGGTTATGCTTACAATCCGACTACTGCAATTTCACCTCCTGACAGAGGAGTTAAAGTTGTTAATAGTGGGGCAGGAGATGGATGCACTGATTATTACACACCAATAAGCTTTGGTGTATCTTTAGACAAGCCAGCACAATGCAAGTATTCTTTAGATAAAAGAGAAACTTCATATGAAAACATGCCTGATTTATTCTTCCCTTCGAGCAATGGACTTAGCACATATAATCATTCAATTATGCTAAGTATTCCTGATTTAACAGGAGAAGAAGGAACTGTTCCTGTATCTGAATCAGGAGAACATGAATTATTTGTAAGATGCAAGAGTGAAAATCAAGTTACAAATTCAGAAAATTTTGTATTTAAATTTTGCATAAGCTCGCAACCAGATACAAGTGCTCCTGAGATTATATTAACAAACCCATTGAATGGGTTCCCAATTACAAGCGGAGCAATTTCTACAAATGTTAATGTTTGGTTATTAGAACCTTCACAATGTAAATGGAGTCATACAAGAGGACAGACTTACGATACAATGGCAGGAACAATGACTTGCTTGACTACTGCAGATAATAATATGCTTTACAAATGCTCAGGGACATTGGACGGATTAACAAGCGGAACAAGCAAATTTTATTTCAAATGCAAAGATACAAGTCCTCTTCAGAATGTAATGACAACAGACTATGAATACACTCTTTTGGGAACACAACCTTTGGTTATTGATTCTGTAGAGCCAACAGGAATACAGAAAGGCTCAAGCACTGCAGTCCAGGTAACATTAGAAGCAAGAACTTCTGCAGGATATAATCAAGGAGCAGCAAATTGTTTCTACAACAGAAGATGCTGGAGCAATACAGGAAGTGCAGAAAGTTATACTTTGTTCAGTTATCCTCCTGAATCACAAGCATTCTCTACATACAGTCACTCACAAAATTTATTCTTGTCAGCAGGAAGTTATACTTGTTCAATAAAATGCATTGACTTGGGAGGAAATACAGACATAAAAACAACAACATACAGCGTTGAAGTTGATAAAAATGCCCCTGTAGTAGCAAGAGCATATAACGAAGATAATTTATTGAAATTAGTCACAAATGAACCTGCAGAATGTGTTTATGATGTATTAGACTGCAATTACAACTTTGGAGATGGAACAGCAATGACAGATTCAGAAGATGAATTAAGCCACACAACATCTTGGAACACAAGAAATAATCTTTACGTGAAATGCAAAGACAAATATAATAATCAACCTGCTTCTGGTTGCAGTATTATTCTAAGAGCAACAAATATAATTTGATTAAAAGGTTAATGTGTAAAAAATTTTAAACGCTGATTAAATAGATCATAAAAGTTGAACACCCAAGTTATCAATTAAACTTATATTAATTCTGAGTGCTGAAGGCACGAAGCAATTTTAAGAAAATTTATAAGTTAAAGTTTCTATTCTTTATAATGAGCAAATAAGAAATTTGCCACAAATACAAAAATGGTTAAGAGGTTTTTTGCATAATGAAAAAGAGAGAAAGAAAAGGTGAATTGAATTTGTCTTTTGGAATGATTTTTTCAATCATATTGATTATTGCATTTCTTGTTTTTGCTTTTTATGCAATAAGAAAATTTCTTGAATTTCAAGACACAATAAATATAGAAAAATTCAAGGCTGGATTGCAAACAAATATCGATGATTTATGGAGAAGTTCTGGAAACGAAGAAGGTTATGGAGTTTCATATAATCTTCCAAAAAAAATAACTGGGGTCTGCTTTAAAGATGATGAATTTGAAAATCTTTATTTTCAGTCAGAAAGAATTATTACGGGAAAGAAAATAGAACATTTAGATATTATTGCTACCTTGAATGGAAAGGATTCTGTGTGCTTTGAAAACACCAATGGAAAAGTTAACATGACATTAAACAAAGATTTTAGTGATGTGTTGGTTACAATTTCAGAATAAGATGAGCAAACAAGAAATTTTCCAAGATACAAAATCGATAAGGAGATATTTTGCATAATGGAAAAAAAAGGTTATCTAGAGATATCATTTGGCTGGCTTTTCGCAATTATTGCGGGAATAACCATAATTTTCCTTGCCATTTATTTCTCCACGAAATTAATAAATATTGAAAGAACCTCTAGCGGAGTTGAAACAACAAAAGAGATAGGAATCCTTACAAATCCCCTTGAAACAGGCTTTGAATCGGCAAAAACAAGCTCTTTCACTCTTCCTCTTGAAACAAGAATAATGAACAAGTGCGACAGTTATTCTGGTGTTTTTGGAGAACAAAAAATATCCCTCTCTGAGAAAAGCCTTAACCAATGGAAAGAAACAGGAGTCGATGTTTCTTTTGAGAACAAATACTTTTTCTCTGAAGATGAAGTAGAAGGAAAAACTTTTCATGTTTTTTCAAAACAATTTGAATTTCCATTCAAAATTGCAGATCTTATTTATCTCACATCTTCATTAGATACATATTGTTTTGTCAACTCTCCCCAAGAAGTTCAGGAAGAAATTTCAAATTTAAATCAGGAAAACCTGAAGGTTGCAGAATGCCCAGAGGAAAGCATAACAGTGTGTTTTGATTTTGGAAACTGTGATATAAATGTTAAAGCAGATTATGTAAAAAAACAGAACAAGAATTCATATTATGAAGGAAACATTGCATTAATGTATGCTGCAATTTTCTCATCTCCTGAAGTTTATGAATGCCAATTAAACAGACTAATGAAAAGAGCTTCTGAAATTGCCTCATTATACAACGATAAAGGAGAAAAATTGTTGGATAGAGGATGTGATTTTAATTTGGGAACAGAATTGCTCTCTTTCAGCAGTTCTGCTGCTAGTTCTTCATCTCTTAGTGAAATAAAATCACAAGCAGATAAGCTTAATGATTTAAACAAGATGTCAGAATGTTTACTATGGTGAAAAATAAGAAATTTTCCACAAATACAAAATTGGTATGGAGTGAATGGAAACGAACAGGAAGTTCATTTCACGCTATTTTTCAAAAAGAAAAATATCGGAGGTATTTTGCATAATGAAAAAAGTTGAATGGTATCATGAGTTTATTGACAAGAAATACAGGCCTAAAAGGACAGACTTGAAAGTTCTTTATTATTTCGAACCTGCACCAGGAACATCAAAGGACGATGCTATTGGAAGAATTGCTTCTGAATCTTCAACAGGAACATGGACAACACTTTCTGAAATGCCGAAAAGAATGAGAAAAATAATGGCGACTGCTTACAAAGTAGAAGGAAATTTTGTTCACATTGCTTATCCTCTTGATTTATGGGAAAAGGGAAACATGCCTCAGTTGCTTTCAGGAATTGCAGGAAATATTTTCGGAATGAAAGCAATAAAACATTTGAGATTAGTTGATGTTAATCTTCCAAGAGAATATATTAAAAGTTTTCCAGGACCTAATCTAGGAATTCAAGGATTAAGAAAATATTTTCATGTTTATGACAGACCATTGCTTGGTGCTGTTCCAAAACCAAAAGTAGGATTCAGTGCAGAAGAACACGCAAGAATTGGATTTGAAACTTGGATGGGTGGTTTTGATATTGTAAAAGACGATGAAAATTTGACAAGCCAGAGTTTTAATAATTTTTATGACAGAGTAAGATTAATGGCAAAAATGAGAGACAAGGCAGAAAAAGAGACAGGAGAAATAAAAGACGCTTTTATTAATATCACAGATGAGACAGAAGAAATGGAAAAAAGAGCAAAAATGCTTCACAATCATGATTTCAAATATGCAATGATTGATGTTGTTGTTGCTGGTGTTGCTTCTGTTCAGACAATGAGAGATGTTCTTGGAGATTATAACATGGCAATCCACGCACACAGGGCAATGCACGCTGCTTTTGACAGAGATGACAAGCACGGAATAACAATGCAATTCCTGGCAAAGATAATGAAATTAGTCGGTGTTGATGAAATACATTCTGGAACAGGAGTTGGAAAATTAGTTGGAACACGAGAAGAAGTTCAAGCAATTGCTTCTGTTTTAAGAGACAGGAAAGTCAAAGAAAGAAAGAAAATTATTCTTGAACAAGACTGGTATAACATAAAACCTGCATTTCCTGTTTCTTCAGGAGGACTTCATCCTGGATTAGTTCCTGACGAATTGAAAATATATGGAAAAGACGTTATAATGCTTGTTTCAGGAGGAATTCATGGACACCCAAAAGGACCAAGGCAAGGAGCAATTGCAACAAGGCAGGCAATTGATGCTTACAATGAAAAGATTTCTTTGGAACAATATGCAAAATCACATAAAGAGTTACAGTTAGCGTTGAATAAATGGGGAAGATTGAAACCAAGGTAAGATGATAAGAGGAAATGGATTTATTCTGAGACCCTTGCGAATTTCTGATTCCGGGGGATATTGGGAGACAATGCAAGATAAAGAAACAATTAAAGGACTTATGAGTGTTCCATATTCATTTGAAAAAGCTAAGAAAGAAATTAAAGAGGATATTAAGGAAATGAAAGAAAAGGGTTCAGAATATTTTACGATAGTAGTCAAGGGGAAATATGCAGGTTATGTAGTATTACAATATCAAAACTGGGATAGGAAGAGCAGTGAAGGAAGAATGCACATTTGTATTCATCCTGATTTCAGAGGAAAGGGGCTGGCTACTAAAGTTTGGAAAGAGATTCTTAAATATGGCTTTAGCAAAAAGAAGCTCGAAAAAGTGTTTGCTCAATGTAAAGCATCTAATAAAGCAATGATAAAAGTTATAAAAAACTGTGGATTTAAAAAAGTTAAAACTCATAAGGTTGAAGGAATCAAGAAAATTTTATGGGTAAAGAAAAAATAAAACTTTTTATTCAGATACTTACTCCAAAAAACTTTTCTGCATTTTGGTGATATACTTTTTCTTGCTCACTGGATGATAACAATTTTTCTATGTCTCTTGTTAAATCTTCTCCGGGGTCGTTATGAGGATAATCTGTATTAAATACAACATGTTCTGGCCCTAAATTCTCAAATACTGCTTTAACATAATCATCTGTTTTTTCAACCATCCTTGGACCTTGTCCCTCAATTACAGGCCCTAATCCAACAATGAACTGGTCTGAATTGCTCTTTACAATTCTGTAAACTTCTTTGTCATTTCTTGCTCCATGCTGTAATGCAGCTCTTATTCCATATTTTAAGCAAAAATTCACCCAGTCTCTTGAGTTATTGAGTCTTTGAACATAGATTCTTGCATCATTCATACTTTTAATTTCAGTAGGAACATCTCTGCTATCATAATCCGTATGTATCAATAAAGGAATTCTGCTTTTTGCTATTGCTCTTGCTAATTCAGGATTAAAATCGTCAGGACCTGAAGCAGTTAGCACGCCATGAACTTTAATACCAAGAAGATTCTCTCCTGTTTCTTCAATTAATCTTTCCAAATCTTCTACTCTTGTTCTTTTTGGATGAACCATTGAAGAATAAAATAATTTTAATTCTGGATGTTCTTTAGAAACTGCTTTTAATTTCTGTTGTACAATCTCATCTACTTCATGATAACAATCAGTTTCCACAGGCTTTTCTATGACTTTATCACCCTCGATTTCATAAGCAAATTCTTCTAATCTTCCATCTCTGATTTCCCATTTGCAGGGAATTATTTTTTTATTTCCTCTCTGATATTTTGGGCAAGCCCCAGACATTAAGTTAATTGCCCTTATATTTGGATTGCTCCAAGTATCTACAAAAGACATATAGCCAGCTATTCCAAGAGGTTTCTTTAAGTCTACCGTATGCTCTGTCATAAAATGTGTTAAAGTATCGAACACATATGGCTTAATATTTTGTTTTTCAATTACCATAAAAAATCAAGAAATTACTCCTTTATACATCTTTGCATTTATTTATATAGAAAAGAAATAAAAAAAATTTAAAAGTAATTAATTCGTATTAAATTGATGAAAAGAGGAAAATTCCGCCGTGCAGTCTTTATTGTTATATATTCAAAACATAATGGAAGAGTAAAATATCTCATTCTAAAAAGAAAACTTCATTGGAAGGGATGGGAGTTTCCAAAAGGAGGAGTTAGACTTGCTGAAACAAAGAAAATGGCGGTCAGAAGAGAGATGAAAGAAGAAACAGGATTGAGAATTTTGAGCATGAAGAAATTTAATTTTCATGGAAAATACAAATATGACAAAAAATATCCTGACAGAGGACGATTCACAGGACAAACATTTTATTTATATGCTGTTGAAACAAGAGGAAAAGACGCAAGACTTGACAAGTTAGAGCATTCTGATTACAAATGGATGGATTTCAAAGAAGCAATGAAAACGCTCACATGGAAAAATCAAAAACAAAGCTTGAATATTGTTAATCTTTGGGTTAAAACGAGATAAATCTTTATAAACAAGAATTTTATTTTAATTTTATGTTAGTTTCACAGGTATTATTAACATTTTGGACGATTAAAAGATGTCCGGGATTAACTCTTGATGAATTATCAAATAAAGTAAATGAATTATACGGAAATGAAGAAGCTGCTAAATGGTTAGTTCATGGTGATGAAGAACACTGGTTATTATCTGCTCGTATAAGAGAACTTGATTGTATAGAAGTTAAAGATAATAGATATTATTTCAAAGAGGCTCAACCTTATAGTAAAGACAAATTGATTAATTATTTTATCGAACAGAGTTTATTAAAGATGAAAGATAAACCTTAAATATAAAAACTTATCTTATCTTTTTCTATCATGAAATTCAGAGAAAAAACATTAGAATCAGGAACAAAGATATTACTTGGGAGAAATGCAGAAAACAATGATGAACTCGTGAAGAAGTTTCATGGAAAAGAAAACATAATAATGCATACTGTTGCTCCTGGAAGTCCTTTTTGTGTAATTGATAATTTAGAACAATCCAAAGAAGATGTTAATGAAGCATCTGCATTTTGTGCAAGATACAGCCAGGATTGGAGAGATAACAAAGGAAATGTAAAAGTAAGTATTTTTGATGGAAAAAATGTCAGCAAGGAAAAAGGAATGAAAACAGGAATGTGGAAAGTTAAAAAATCAAAAACAGTAACAGTTAAAAAGAAAGATATTGAGGAGATAAAATGAGCAAACAGGAAATTCAATTCGCGACCCCACTAACATGGATTACACGTGAAGTCGCTCACCACAAATACAAAATCGGCAGGAGTGAATGGAAACGAACAGGAAGTTCATTTCACGCTCTTTTTCAAAAAGAAAAATATCGGAGGTATTTTGCATAATGACAGTCGGACTTTCACAACTAGGAAAAAATGGAATAACAGAAGGCTTTATTACAAGTTTGCAAAATGACTTCAAAAAACATGTAAGCATTAGAATTAGTGTTTTAAGCGGAGCCGGAAGAGAAAGAGAAAAAGTGAAAAAATATTCTGAAGAAATCTTAGATAAGTTAGGAAAGAATTACACTTCAAAGATAATTGGGTTTGTGATTATTGTTAGGAAATGGCGTAAGGATGTTAGGGAATAAGATTGTCTCGCTATCGCTCGAATTGATAGTAATGATAATCTAAAAACGCTAATTATAAGTTGAACAAAAGTGTCAATGAACCGCAATATAGATTAATTATTCTTCTCTTCTGATTTTTCTTCCTGCTTTGGATTTTGCTTTAAAATTTCTCTTAACTTATTTTCAAGAACATTCTTTTCAACCTGCATTATTCTTGCAACCTCATCATAACTATGAAGTCTTCTTGTTATTTCACTAAGAACATCTGAAAGAGCATTGTTGGAAATTGAAATGTGCTCTGGAGAAACAATTTCTACATTAGCAGGCATGTATTTGAACATGACAAGAACAACTTGGGAAACTTGTTCTGCTATTATTTCAACTTCTGCAAAAGTAGTATAAAAATCAGTCTGGTCTTTCATCAAAACAGGCTCATTGACTTTTCTGCTTGAGACTTTAACTCCTTTTTCCTTGTTTATTTCATCAATAAGTTTGTTTAATGATTCTGTCAAATATTCTGAAGGAGTTCCAATTATATCAAAAATCAGTGTTGTTGTTATTTCTTTATTCTCTGAACTCATTTTTGTTTTTTCTGAATTTTTTAATTGCAAACAATGCTGCAAGCAAAAATGAAAATCCTGCTAATCCATAAACTGCAGGATTAATCTTGCTACTTTTTTGTTCATTTTCAGGAGTTTTTATAGTTTGTGCTATTATTTTTGGCATGCTAAAGTTTTCAGGAATTTCAACTGATGAAAGAATTGTGGGCTCATTAATTTCAGGAACAGGAAGCTCAACAGGAGTTTGTTCTTCGTTAATTATTTGTTCTCCAACACAGGCGAGTCCTTGAGATTTTATTTTTTCAAGGGTTATATTTCCAATTCCATTTGCGTTTACTAAGTCATCAAGAGAACTAAAAGGTCTTGAATCTATAATTGCTTGTGCCTTTGCTGGTCCAATGCCTGTTAATTTATCAAGTTCTTCTAAAGACGCAGAATTGATATTAATTTGAGATTCATTGCAGGATGCAGAAATAGTTGAAATGAGAAATAAGGAAACTAGAAGAAACATTATCCTCTTCATTTAAGATTAAAATAAAAAGTATTTTTATTTTTTGTTATACTTGACATTAAAATCAATATACTCAATTTTTCCTCTTTCTTTTGATTGCTTTGCTATAAGAATTCTTGAAAATATTTTATGCTCTAAAAGCCAGATACACATGTCTTTTTCTGTCTTGTCTAGATATCCATTTCCCTTTACTTCTAATCCGATTACTTCATAATCTCCATTTGGTTTTCTTTTGAGACATACAAAATCTGGGAAGCCCACCCCTATGGATAGTGCCTTCATAAAGGGGTTGTATTTTCTCTTAGCAGAAACTAATTTTCCCATTTTTCCTAATCTATCATAATCAACAGTATTCATCCACTTTGAAACAATCCAGCCTAATTCTTCTAAATCCTGTCTTACTTTTAATTCAAATCTTTGTCCTTTAGCACGAGACTTTTTTCCCATCTCTGATTTTTCTATTGTCATGATTGTAAAAGTAGTTCAAACTATTTAAATTTAGATAAAATTAAAAAGAATATTTCATATAATTGATTATGAGTTCAAAAGAGGAATGGAAGAAGTTTAGGGGGCTATTAAAGATAGATGGATATTTACTTCGGGAACTTTCTTTCTTGCGTTGGCTATTATTTTTTATATGTTTTATACTAAAATAGGAAAACCACTCTACAATCCAATCTACTTGGTTTTAATGATAATTTCTCTTATAGCTTCAGTATTCTTTCTAATCCAGATGTTAAAACTTGTATTTAAAAGAAAATAAGGAATAATTTTACTTCTGATTCAAAAATTTCTTTACTTTTGAAACTATTGGAAATTTGTTTTGCATAAATCTAAAATTATGAAGAAAAAACAAACTATGGTTTGGGTTCTGTCCTTTTGCAGAAAAACCAGAAACAACAGGGTCAAAAAAACACCAGACACTCATTCTTTTCACGTGTTTTGCTTTTTTTCTTGAAAGTTTTTCCAGAAACTCGCTGTTTGGTTTTAACTGATTCAAACCTTTTCTTTTTCTTGAAAAAATATTTGCCCAAAAGCTTCCTTTGAATGGAGAAAATATAGAGATAAATTTATCAACTTTTTTATGAGAAAAATGTTTTAGATAATAATCTGTAATAACTCCTCCTGCACTCAATCCGACTATACTGACTTTTTCATTTTTCTTTAATTTCAGAGAATCAACAAATTTTTTTAGTTTTTTAGAACTTTCTTCTAATGGTTCATTTAGTTTATTGTCATAATTAAAAAAAATTATATCAAATTCCTTAAACAATGGCTTGATTAAACCTTTGTCTTTTTTTGGTTCTAGAAATCCGGGTACAACTATTACTTTTTTCATTTTAATGAATATAATTACAAATCTCTTGCTTGGAGAGTCTTTCTATTATTTGCTTTTGCTCTTTTTATTGCGTCGAGCAAAATATCTTCAACTTTTCTATCAAGAGCTGTTTCAACTTCTTCTGCAACACTTGAAATAGAATTTTCTTTGTCCAACTCTTTCACAACTTTTCTTATATTTGATTTTATTATCAGAGACACTTTATTTTTCCTCGCTTTGTGGTTTCATCAAAGGAAATATCTGGCATTCTCTCACTGGCTTGTCAACTAAGAAAGCAAAAAGCCTTTCACTCAATCCAAAACCGCATGTAGGAGGCATTCCGTATTTCAATGCTTCTACAAAATCCTTGTCATGCATCTGTGCTTCTTCATCTCCTGCTTTTCTAAGTTCTTGTTGCCTAAGAAATCTATTTTCCTGGTCAATAGGATCATTCAATTCAGAATAACCTTTTCCTAATTCGCTTCCTGCAAGTATAATTACAAATTCTTCAACAACACCTGGTTTTTTTGGATTTCTCTTTGCTAAAGGAGAAACTTCAACAGGATGATTTACCAAGAATGCAGGACCACCAATATTTTTCCTGCAGTATTTCCAAAGCAAATCAATCAATCTTTCTTTTTCCAAATTAGGTTCAAAACCAATTCCAAGTTTTGTTAGTTTATCTTCTATCTGCTTTGCAGTTGATTTGAAAAAATCAACTCCTGTCTGCTTTTTTATCTCAGAAGCATAATCTATCTTTTTCCATGGCTTTGACAAGTCAATCTTAAATCCTCTACTAGTGAAATTCAATGTTCCTAAAGTTTGCTTTGTAATATATTTATACATTTCTTCAACAAGTTTCATTCCATCTTCATAATTTGCATATGCCCAGTAAAATTCCATCTGAGTGTAATCCTGCAAATGCTCAGAAGATATTCCTTCATTTCTGAACTGTCTTCCTAACTCGAATATTTTTTCAAATCCTGCAACCATTAATCTTTTCTGCCACAATTCTCCCATTGAAATTCTCAAATAAACATCAATGTCAAAGGTATTATGATGTGTTATGAAAGGACGGGCATCTGCTCCTCCTGGCATTGTTTCCAAAGCAGGAGTTTCAACTTCCATGAATCCTTTTTTTGTCAGGAAGTCACGAACAGATTTCCAGAAATGATATTTTTTTACAAATAATTCTTTTACTTCTGGATTCATCATTATATCCAAATATCTTTTTCTTAATCTTTCTTCTTCATCTGACAAGCCGTGAAATTTTTCAGGCAAAGGAAGAATTGATTTTGAAAGAAGTTCTAATTTGGTTACTAAGATAGAATATTCTCCTGTTTTTGTCTTGAATGTTTTTCCTTCTATTCCAATAAAATCTCCTATGTCAATATAACTTTTGAAAAAATCGAAAACTTTTTCAGGAGTTTTCTTGTCTTGGAAAACTACCTGCATATTTCCCGAGAAATCCAAAAGTTTTCCAAATGCAATTTTTCCAATATCTCTTTTTGAAATCAGTCTTCCTGCTGTTTGAACCTTAGAACCACTCTTTGATTTTGAACATTCAACAAGGCTTTTCTTCTTGTCAAATTTATTTGGATAAGGATTAATCTTTTTTTTCCTTAATTCCTCTATTTTCTTTATTCTTTCCTTTACTATTTCTTCTTCTCTACCCATAATGAAAATAAGGGGAATTAGTTTTTATATTTAACCCAATAAGATTTAAATATACAGATTAATATAAACTAAAATGAAAAGATGGTTTAAAAGAGGAAGAGAGAAAGAAATGAAATGCAGTTGCGGAAATGGAACTGCTTGTGGTGGAGGATTTTATTTCTTGGGATTTTTAGGTTCTCTAGTGTATTATCTTCAGCAGTCAACAACATTCTGGCAAGGAGTTGTTGGTTTTCTAAAGGCTCTTGTATGGCCTGCTTTCTTGGTGTATAAGTTATTGGGATAAATGTCTGCTTCGCAGAAATTGATAATATTATAATCTAAATTCACTGATTTAAACTAATTGCTAGACTGCTCAAGATGTCAATGAACCACAATACAGATTAACTAAATTTTCCCTAAAAAATAAATTTTATTCCCTCTTCATTTCATCATTAAGCAATTTATCAACTACTTTTTGAAATTTGTCTTCCCGTGAAACATGCTTGTAATTTATTTTTTCAAAGTTTTCCTGCAACTTTTGAACCTTAATAAATAACGGAAGAAGTTTTGAATTTTGAACTCTATATTCCCCTAAAAGCTGTTTTACAACTAATTCTGAATCTAAAACACAAGTTAATTCTTTATTTGTGAATTTTGATGCTAACTCAAGTGCTTTTATTAGAGCAGTATATTCTGCAATGTTGCTAGTTGCCTCGCCGATTTTTGCACTGTATTGCGTAAGAATTTTTTCATCATCTCGAACAATAACTCCGATTGCTCCTGGGCCTGGATTTCCTTTTGAACCTCCGTCTGAGTTTGTGAAAATCATATATCACCTCTTTTTTAATTCTACATTTTCATATTTTGAAGATTGAGTTCTATCTGTTGATAATTTTCTATTTCCAGGAATAACTACTCCTAGACTTGGAATTTCTATATCATAACCTTTTTCTGTTCTTTCTTTCATTAACCATCCTGCCATTGTATATCTTTTATCTTCTTCCATTTTATATATGCAATACCTTGAACTCTTTGAAGCCTTGAAACTTTTCCTCTTTTATTTCAACTTTTTGAATCTGAGAATATTTTGGGCCTTTCTGGCATAACTCCATCATCTTGTCAACAGGTTCTAAATCTCCTTCAAGAAAAATTTCTATTCTTCCATCTTCGAGATTTCTAACAAAACCTCTTACATTGTATTTTTCTGCATTTTCTTTAACGAATGCGCGAAAAAATATATTCTGAACAACTCCTGTAAGATATAATCGAACTGCTTTTTTCATCTAATGAAAATAGAGAGGATGGATTATTAAAGGTTTTTATAATAATCTTTAAAAATAAAGAAGAAAATAAACAGAAATGGTAAATCTTGAAAAAGTTGCAGTTATAACATTAGGGGGATTGGCTTTGTTAGGTTCGTTATATGTTGTAGGAAGAGATATTTATCATGATATAATGTACAGAAGAAAAAATGGAAGAGAAGAAAAAGAAAGAATAGAAGGGCAAAAGGTTTTAGCATTATTTAAAACTTCTAGAGATTTAAGAAAAAGTTTGATTTGTCAAAAAAGAGAAGACTATTATGTTTGATTCTGAATTTTAAAACCCGAAAGTATCTTCAAAGTCTTTCATCTGATGATACTTAATCGTGAAATCTCTTCCTTTTTTTGTTATAGCGATATCTTTTGATTCAGAATTATCTTTTTGAATAAGCCCTTTTTTCATTAATTCTTCCAGATATAATTTCATCTGAGTATGGGAAAGATTAGCTTTATACATCAAGTGCGTTGGCTTAATGCTTCCGCCCCTTTCCTGGACTATTGCCAAGATATCGGATATTATATCCATTCTGCTTCTTTTTCGTTCCATGGTGATGAATTATTCTAATAATTAGGGTTAATAAAATTATATAGCTTATTAATTCCCATATATTAGCGACAACAGCAATGAGTGAACCTGGGCTTGCCAATATGAACATAACCTGAGAAGCAGCCAGTATTCCAAATGCCAGAACCAAAAGCAGGGTTTTCTTTGATTTATTTAAAGTATATACAACATAATAATTTCTCGTTATGAACAAAAGCAAAATTAAAGAGGTTAGCCTGAACAAATAAGTCAAGTCTTTGCTCATGACTGAAACTACTGTTATAAAAAACAAAGTCAGAAAGAAATCTTTCTTATGCTCTTTTTCAAGTGGAAGCTTGTAAATTATATACAAACCAAGAAGAGTGAAAAATTGATAAAAGAAAAATCCAAGATAATAAAAAATATCCACAGACTGAATCACGTTGTAAGTTATTATTGCCTGCCCAATCTGTCTTACTATTGTAGTATCTGAGTACAAGATTAATTTAGTCATTATTGTTGCTAATTGTGCAAGAGAAATCAAACCAAAACCAAGTCCTAGGAAAAAAGATTTTTTATTCCTGTCCAGCCTGTAATTCTTGAAAGATAATATGAAGAATAAAAAAAGCACGATGAAGCTGAAAACATCAATAATCACGTCTTTACCAAGAAACCAATCAGGAGTAAGAACTATCTTCATCTTTAAAAAATATTTTCACTGTTTAAAAGGCTTATGAAATAATCTTCTGTATTGGTTTTCTTTATCAATTTTTCATAACTCATTTATAAGGCAGTTTTCTAGATAGATTAGAAACAAATAGTAAACGTTTCGTCTCTCTCCTCTTCTTTCGCCGGAAGAGGTTCCTACTCAGTGTTCGTCTCTCTTCCTCCTTCCACGCCGGAAGGGGGTTTATAATCAACCCCTGATAAGGGGAATAAAAACATGGTGAAAAAAATGGTGTGCAAAGAACTTGAAAATTTATTTTCCTCTGAAGGAAACATCCCTCTTGTAATGAAACAATTAGCTTGTGAATATTATGACTTAGGTTCAGACTTCCCTTATATAAAAGATGTAGTTTTTAAATCGCGAGCCAGTTAAATTCCTCTTCTGTCCAACTCATTATTAACTATCGCAACAACCTGGCTCGCGAAATACATCTTGTTTCCGATTGAAACAGGAATCGCTATTTTTTTTAATCTCTTTAACTCTTTGGAAGGTAAACCTTTATGGTCTCCTAATATGAATACACAATTATCCTGGACTTTTGCTTCACGAATATCTGTTCCTTTTTTATCCAGAATAAAAACTTCACTTTCTTTTTGCAATTCTTCAACAACATTCAACAGGCTTTTTTTCTCAATAAAGCATCCCGGAAATACTTCTGTTTTTTGTCCTGGCTTGTACTTGTAAAGAATTTTCTTAATAAGGGAAGCTAAATCTTTTTTTGAAATGTCTAATCTTTCCCTGTCATCCTGAGAAGGAATTCCTTTTTCTTTTTCAATTGTTATTTCAATATGTTTTGGAGGATCTGGCATTCCATAAAAAACAAGATGAAGCTTGACATCTTCTCGAACAGAATGGGATAAAAAAAAGCTTGAGATAATCACATGTAAGGCGATATCCATTCTTCCTGCTTTCATTAGTTCTGCGGAATTAAAGTTTCCTGTTGTTACTGCTGTTCCTGAAAAGTATAGAAAGTGTCTCATTTTATAATTCATTATACCTAAAACATTTAGTTAGATGGTCATTAACCATTCCAATTCCTTGCATAAAAGCATAGCAGATTGTTGAGCCAACGAACTTGAAACCCTTTTTTTTCATATCATTACTCATGTCATCTGATTCTTTTGATTTAACAGGTAATTCTTTTGTGTTATTAAAACTATTTTTTATTGTTTTATAATTTGTAAACTGCCAGATGTATTTATCAAAAGAACCAAACTCTTTTTGAATTTCAAGAAACTTCTTTGCATTTGTTATTGCGCCTAAAATTTTTAACTTGTTTCTTATGATGCCAGAATCATTCATCAATCTTTTTACATCTTCTTCAGTATACTTTGAAATTTTTAATGGATTAAAATTATCAAATGCTTTTCTGAAATTTTCTCTTTTGTTTAAAATAGTACTCCAGCTTAATCCTGCCTGAAAAGTATCTAAAATCAAATACTCGAATAATTTATTATCCTCATGACTGGGGTTTCCCCATTCTTTATCATGATATTCAATCATTAATTGATTATTCCCTGGCCAATCGCATCTTATTTTATCTGTCATTTTATTGATTGAAAAACAAACTCTGGTTTAGTAAAAATACCATAAATTAATTACATACTATTTCCTATATATTTAATCATATAAATCTTTTAAAAAGATTGCACCTTGTTTATTCTATGATTAAAGTTGGTTCTGTATTAGAAGAAAAAGATTTTAAAAAATCAGGTTACAAAAGAGGTTTTTGTCTTGAGACTACTTTAAGATTTCCTGTTCCCTGGTTACTTAAACTTCAGGGTACTGACGCAGGCTCAGAACATCAGGTAGGAGATATTTTAGTATCAACATCTTTTCATATTAATGAATTATCCGGTAATCCTCCTTATTATACTGAAGTTAGACATAGTCCTCCAATAGATTTTAATCATTCAGATAAATCAACGACTTGGATTCATAGTTTAGTAGATAGATACCCTAGAGAAGAGTACGAAACAGCAGATGAAGCTTTAGTTGGGCATGAAGATTTAGTTAGCAAGATTAGAAGAGATTATGATGGTTCTGTTTTATTAAAAAGACCTTAATTTTTCACAAACTCTCCTTTAGCAAATACATCTCCTTCATTTATTACCTTAAACATTCCTATAAACTTGTTATCTGAAAAAATGCTGATTATTTTATCTTTTTCAAATTTCTTATTTTCTTTTAAATCCTCATAGAACAAAGGTTTTCCATGAAGAACTTTGTCTACAACTTCTTTTTTGATTTCAACAGGCTCATAAACTTCTGAAACAATTTCTGCTGGAATGATTTTTTCTTTTAATTCTTGTTCTGAAAGATTTTCAATATCTTTCAATGGAATAGAATCTTTTACTTTGAATATTCCTGCCCTTACTCTTCTCAATTGAGTCATGTGCATATTAATTCCCATGTATTCTCCTAAATCAGAAATTAATTTTCTAATATAAGTTCCTCCTTGAACTTCTGTCTTGAATGTGATGTTTTTTTCTTTTTTTTCTAATAATTGAAAAAGTTTTATTTCTCTTTCTCTCTCCTGTCTTTTAACACGAGATTTTACAGGGGGTTTTTGAATTATTATTCCTGTGAATTTTTCACTAATTGCTTTTCTTATTTCTTCGATAGGAACATCCTTGTGAATTCTCATTGTTCCTTCATACTCTTTGTCTTCTCCTAAGAAAAATCCTGTCAGTTTTACACCACGATTTAATGCAATAGGAAGAACACCTGTAACCATTGGGTCTAATGTTCCAAAATGACTCGTCTTTCTTAACTTTAACTTTTTTCTTATATAATCAGAAACATCAAAGCTTGTCATATCTGCTGGCTTGTCAATATTTAGAATTCCAAATTCGAGAAGTTCTTTAATTGACTTTGTTTTGGCAAAGTCGATTAGTGATAAAGATTTATCTTTTTCGCTGAGGGATTTTTGTTGTTTTAGTTTATCTAGATTCATATGATTTATTTTATATTTAATTATATAAATTCTTTTAAATGACTAATCTAACATTAAATCATGCCTGAAGAAATGAATATTGAAGTAGATGAACAAGATAAGGTTCTTGGTTTAAGAACAAGAAGTGACTTTTATGGTGGGAGACTTATTCATAGAGCATCTCATTTAATCATTCAAAATCCAATAATGGAAATTCTTTTGCAAAAAAGAGCAAGAACAAAAAGATGGTATCCTGGATTGTGGGAATATACTGTCAGCGAGACAGTTAAAGATGAAACTTATGAAGAAGCTATGAAAAGAGGAGTAAAAGAAGAACTTGGAGTTTCTATTCCTTTGAATGAGTTATTCAAATATTTTACATCTGATGAAGGAACAGACAAAGCTTGGAGAGCTGTTTTTTTAGCAGTAACCTCACAAAGAGAATTTCCTTTTGATAAAAGAGAAATAGAAGAAATGAGATGGTTTTCCCAAGATGAATTAAAAAGAAATATTGCTCAAAATTCAAGCAATTACACTCCCCATCTTATCACAGGATTAGAAAGATTCTTTGAAATTTAATTCTAAAATTATTCTTTTATTGTATATAAATTTTCTACATTCCCTTATAATATAATAACAAAGATTTAAAAATAAAAGCGTATTAAAAAAACAATCATTAAACAAAAACATGACTACAACAATACAAGAGGATGAGCCTCCTTCGGGGCATAGTTCTATCAGCATTAGTTTACAGGTTCCTGAATGGAAAAAAATTCTAAGGAAAAGCATATCAAATTCAAAAGAGATATCTAAATTATTTAATATTTCTGAGGAGGAAACGAGGAAAATCTGCGAGAAATATCCTGCAAGAATAACTCCTTATTATGCTTCATTAATTCAAGAAAAAGGAGATGCAGTTTACAAGCAATGTGTTCCTGATATTAAAGAAATAACAGATAGTTTCGGAGATGAAGATCCACTTCACGAAGAACCTGAAAATCAGAAAAGAAAGAATGTTCCTGGATTGATAACTCATAGATATCCTGATAGAGTTTTGTTCAGAATTTCAAATCAATGTGCAATGTATTGCAGGTTCTGCACAAGAAAAAGAAAAGTTGGAGACATAGGAAAAAATCCAAGCTGGGATGATGTTGTTCAAGGAATAAAATACATTGAAGAACATGAAGAAGTAAGAGATGTTCTACTTTCTGGAGGAGATCCATTAATGCTTGATGATGCTGTTCTTGAAAAAATAATAAAATCTGTCTATGAAATATTAAAACAAAGGAAAAATTCAATAATAAGAATAGGAACAAGAATTCCTTGTGTATTGCCTCAAAGAATTACTCCTGAACTTTGCTCAATGCTAAAAAAATACCAGCCGATTTATCTCAACACTCATTTCAATCATCCTGCTGAATTAACAGAACAAAGTAGAAAGGCATGTTCTCTTCTTGCTGATTCTGGAATTCCGTTAGGAAGTCAAACTGTTTTATTAAAAGGAGTTAATGACAATCCCGAAACAATGAAAGAATTAATGCAAGGTTTGGTTGCTATGAGAGTGAAACCATATTATATTTACCAAACAGATTTAGTAAAGGGAACAAATCATTTCAGAACAAAAGTTGAGAAAGGTTTTGAAATTCTTGACACATTGATTGGAAACACTTCTGGTTTGTGTGTTCCCCATTTTGTTATTGATGCACCCGGAGGAGGAGGAAAAATCCCTGTCATGCCTGATGCAATATTAGATATTAATGACAAAGAAGTCAAGTTAAGAAATTTCGAGAAAGGAGAGTTTAGGTATCCGCAGGTTTCAGAATAAAGAGAGTTGCTTCGCAAGGTTGATAATTTAATAATCTAAATTCGCTGATTTAAATTAATTGTTAGAATGCTCAAAATGTCAATGAACCGCAATATAGATTAACCTTTTTCTTAGGGCGGGTGGGGATATTAATTACTTCTCCAACGCTTGCCTGAACTGATGCTTTGGCTTGCTGAAATCAGTTTTTTCCTGATGCTTTGATTGCTTTGCCATTTCTTTTTCAATCATCTGTGTTGCTTCTATTCCTGCTTTTTCTTTTTCCTTGTCTTCTTTCTTTTCTTCTGATTTTTCAGGTTCTGTTGTTTCAGATTTCCCTTGAATAGATTCTTTTGCTTTTTCCATCAAGCCTTTCTTGCTTTCAATAGCTTCTTTTGCTTTCTTTGTTATTTTTTCTTCTCTTAGTTTCTTGAATTTCAATTTTGCAGGAGTTACTGATTCTGCGAGATATACTCTAACTAAGTCATCTTCTTTTACTGCCCTGACTTTTACTCTTACAGGAGGATGTCTTATTCCCTGATGCCATAAATATTCATTTAGATATCTGTCTATTCTTACTTTTTTCAAATCTCTGTCTCTGATTGTCATGTGCCTTACTAAGAATTCTTTTATTGTTCTTACTGCCTTGTTTGTTTTCTTGTATCTTGGAACAATCTTTACTTGTTTTCTCAAGGGAATTATATATTCTCTTTCAATTTTTTCTGTTTTTTTTGTTTCTTTTTTAGCCATTTTTCATTTTTATCCCATATGAGACTTTCTCTGTTTTCTTGGTTTAATTCTTAACTTGTTTCTTCTCCATGTTCTTTTAACATGAGTTATTACAGAAGGATGAATTTTTCTTCCTGGACCGAATTTCTTAATAACAGCCCAAACAGGAGCCCACTTTGTCTGTGTTCCTTTCTTTGATAATTTTACTTTTTTAGCAAAGTTTTTTTGTCCCATTATTTTACTCCCTCCAAGAATTCTCTTCCCTTAGAAGTTAGTTTTCTTCCTGCTCTTGTTCTCAAAACTTTATTGTCCTTGACTTTTTCTGTGAAACCTGCTTTGTCTGATTGCTGAAGAATTACTCTCAATATTTTTCCGCCTGCTTTTACAAATCTCTCTGGCTTCATTCCACGATTTTTCTTGCTTCCGTATCTTGTTCTT
>JAUSIC010000017.1 GCA_030648285.1 Nanobdellota archaeon
AGGAGTTTTATCTCCTAATTGAGAACAAGGCAAGTCACCCATTCCATCAATAACCACAAACACCCCTTTCATAAAACTAAATGTACGCTTTTCTTTATAAAAATTTATATTCACGAGTAAAAGAGAACAAAGAAAGCATTATAAATTCTCAAAAATTAAGAAAAGTATGTTTAACAAATTAAGAGAAAGAATCCAAAATTGGACAAAAAAGATTACTGAGAAGGCAAAGGAACCAGAAGAAGAGCCAAAAAAAGAAATAAAAGTTCCTATGAAGGCAATTTTGCCCGGAGTCTATGAGCCTGATTTGGACAAATTAAAGGAAACTGTAGAAGAGTTAGTAAAACAGGAAAAGCAAAAAGAAGAAACTCCTGCTCCTGAAAAAGAAGGATTTTTCAAAAGAATAGCTTCTAAAGTAAACAAGGTTCAGATTTCAGAACAAGATTTTGAAATTTATTCAGAAGAACTCGAAATGCTTCTCCTTGAAAATAATGTTGCATTAGAAGTTGCTGAGAAGATGATAAAAGAACTAAAAGAAAGAGTAATTGGAAAAGAACTTCTAAAGAAAGAGATTGAATATGAAATAAAAGATTCTTTAAGAACAATAGTTGAAGAAATCCTTGTTCCTCCTTTTGATATTTCAGAAAAAATAAGAGAAAAAATTTCAGACCAAGCTAAAGAACCATATGTGATTTTATTCTGCGGTATAAATGGAAGTGGTAAAACAACTACAATAGCAAAAATTGCAGATTCATTAGTAAAAAAGAAAATTTCCTGTGTGATTGCTGCCTCAGATACATTTAGAGCAGCATCAATTGAACAAATAAAAGAACACGCAGAAAAAATAGGAGTAAAAGTTATTTCAAGTGATTATGGAAGTGACCCTGCTTCTGTTGCTTTTGATGCTGTTAAATATGCAAAAAAGAATTCAATTGATTGTGTTTTAGTTGATACAGCAGGAAGGATGCATACTGCAAAAAATCTTCTTAAAGAAATTGAAAAAATTGTGAAAGTCTGCAAGCCTGACTTAAAGATTTTTGTAGGAGAAAGCATAACAGGAAATGATGCTATTGAACAAGTAAAGAGTTTCAACTGGGCAATAGGAATTGATGGTATTGTTCTTACAAAAGCAGACATCGATGAAAAGGGCGGAACAGCTTTGTCTGTAGGTTATGTAACAAAAAAACCTATCTTGTATCTTGGAACAGGACAAGCATATTCTTCAATTGAACCTTTCAATAAGCAGAAGTTTATTGAGAGATTGGGGTTGTAATTAAATTTATAATATAGGGATTATTAAAATTATAATGGCAGAAGGAAGCAAAAGGAATCAAAAAACTTCTTATTGGGAATTAGCAGAAGAGTTAAAACCATCTGCAGAAATAGAAATGGATATCCCGTCAAAATACTTAGACCTTGCTAAAGAATATATACAACCAGAAAATGATAGTCATAAAGAGCAGGTAGATAATGCAGACGCAACTGAAAAACTTCTTAATACTGCAATTGTATTTCAAGATCTCTATCAGAAAGCAAGAGAACAAGGCATTAACTTAAGCCGTATGAGATTATATTATGGCACGATTCTTGTTGGTGAAAGACAGTTTGATTTAAATAAAAAAGGAAGTCTAAAGGCAATACTAACTGAGGCAAGAAGAGAAAAACCAAGAAGATTAGACCGACTTGCTTCAGGTATTGCTGATTGGGCAGCAGGAAAACCCTTAGGTTGGTCAACAGCAGGAAAACCCTTAGGAGCTATCATTGGACTTGCATCAGGACTATTTTTTTTATCTTCTAACTTAACAGGAAATGTAATAGGTAATCTTACAAACACAACTTCCAGCATAATCGGAGCAGTTCTATTTGTTGGAGGATTGGTTGCTGCTTTCTTTTGGGCTAAAAAATAATTCTTCTTCAAAACCCAAAATTTAATAACCATTAAAATACTATTTCTTTTATGTTGGAAAGATTAGGCGAAGTATTAAGAAAAGCGACTAACAAGATAGCGAATGCCATATTTCTTGACAAGGATTTGGTTGATTCTATCATAAGAGACTTACAAAGAGCACTTATTGAAGCAGATGTAAACGTTGCTTTGGTAAAAGAATTAAGCGACAAGATAAAGAAAGAAGCTCTAGATGAAAGAATAAAAGGAATTGAAAAAAAAGAACATATAATAAAAATTCTGCATGATGAATTGTTAAAGATTCTTGGAGAATATAAGCCGATAAAATTAGAAAAAGTAAACAGGATAATGTTTTTAGGTTTGTATGGAGCAGGAAAAACAACAACAATTGCTAAACTAGGAAATTATTATGCAAAACGTGGTTTCAAGGCAGTATTAATTGGTTTAGATACTCATCGTCCTGCAGCAAAAGAGCAATTGAAACAACTTGCAGAAAAAAACAAGTTGAACTTCTTTACTGATTTTAATGAAAAAAATCCAGTAAAAATCTGGGAAGAGTTTGAAAAAGTCAACAAGAAAGAAAATTATACAATGATTTTAGTTGATACAGCAGGAAGGCATAGTTTAGACAAGGATTTGATTGATGAATTAAAAGCACTTGATAAAAGAATAAATCCAACAGAAAAAATTTTGGTTATGCCTGCTGATATTGGACAAGCAGCAAAAACTCAGGCAAAAGAATTCAAAGAAGCAGTTAATGTTTCAGGAATAATAATAACAAGAATGGATTCAACAGCAAAAGCAGGAGGAGCATTAACAGCTTGTGCAGAAACAAATTCTTCTGTTTATTTCATAGCAACAGGAGAAAAAATAAATGATATTGAAGAATTTAATCCTAAATCTTTCCTTTCAAGACTTTTAGATATGGGAGATTTGCAAGCTTTGATTGAAAAAGTAAAATCAGTTACAAATGAAGATGAAATTAAAAAAACACAAAAAAATATAGAAGAAGGAAAATTATCTTTGGATGATGTTATTGAGCAAGTTAAATCAATGGGTTCTTTAGGGGGATTGGATAAAATAAAATCAATGATTCCAGGATTTTCAGGAATGGCTAATAAAATTCCAGAAGGAACATTGGAAAACCAGCAAGAAAAAATAGCAAAGTGGGAACATATTGTAAAATCAATGACAGCAGAAGAAAAAGAAAACCCAGAACTTTTAGAAAAACAAACTTCAAGAATTGCCCGTATTGCCCAAGGCGCAGGAGTTCATACGAGTGATGTTCGTTCTTTGCTAAAGCAATACAAAATGTTAAGCGATATGGTAAAGGGGGGAATGAATGACATGGACATGTCAAAAGGCATGTCACAAAAGCAAATGATGAAGTTTGCTAAGAAGTTTATGAAGAAGGGGAAAATGAAGTTTTAATATGGAATTTAATGATATTTTATTAGCAGGAGTTTTCTTTTTAGGAGGAATTATTGTAACTTTATTAGGAACAATAATCTCAAATTATTTACAACATAGACAAAAATTAAGATTTATGAAAGAAGAAGTTTTCTATAATAAAAAATTATCAATTTTCCAAAAGATAGCTGAAGCGATTGAAGATGCTATAGGAAGTTATGCCATGATATATTCATTAAGTTCATCAGAAAATTTAGAAAAATTAGCAGAACATATTATAAATTCACGAAAAAGCATAAATGAAAAAGATATAAATAAAAAATTAATTGAAATTTTAAAAAGATTTGAAAAAGATAATAAAATAAACAAACTAGAGTTTCATGGAACCTCTCTTTTTTTAGAAGAAGAAATTAAACTCACCGGATTATTAAGTCAGTTTATTCTTCAAAATATGAGCATTTTTGGTATAGCCGTAGCAATTTCAAAAGGAGATAAAAATAAAATAGGTTTTCTCCAAGAATTAATCTCTTCAAATAAACAAAGGGGAGATTTACTACTTAAAATGATGAAAAAAGAATTAAAACCATGAAACCTAAACTTCTCTATCAAGGCGCAGAAGCAAAAATCCTTTTGAATGAAAAAGAAAACCTAATTATCAAAGAAAGAGTTCCAAAATCTTATCGCATTAAAGAACTAGACGAAAAAATAATAAAGCATAGAACAAAATCAGAAAAAAAACTTCTTGAGAAAGCATCAAAAATAATCAATGCTCCAAATCCTCTTCCATTAAAAGAATTTAATATAATTCAAATGCCTTATATTAAAGGAAAAAAACTTTCAGAACATTTAGATAATTTTCCTATTGAAAAACAAAAAAAAATAATGAAAGTTGTCGGACAAGAAACAGCAAAACTTCATGATAATGATATTATTCACGGGGACCTCACTACAAGTAATCTTATTCTTGTAGAAAACAACATGTCTGCTACGCAGAATGAATTAAACGATAATAAAGAAAACTCAATTAATGATAAACAGCGTTCAAAAAAAAGAGGTGATATCAATTTCCAAATCTTCTTCATTGACTTCGGTTTAGGTTTCATAAGCCAAAAAGTAGAAGACAAAGCAGTTGACTTGCATTTGATAAGACAAGCATTAGAAGCAAAACACTTCAAGAATTGGGAAACTTTGTTTAATGAATTTCTAAAAGGATATAGCAGTTCAAAAGAAGCAGATAAGGTTCTTGAAAGATTAAAAGCAGTTGAAAAAAGGGGGCGTTATAGACATTAATCTCTTGAGATTATTATATTTAATTTTATACTCTTTTTTCTTATCTCTAGCATTTTCATATGCCTTTTTATAAACATCTGTAAGTAGATTTAATGATAAGCAATTTATTTTAACGCCATTAAAACTAAATAATCTTGTTTTTAGGGGCAGATTTTTATGCCAATATTCTTTTGAATCAAAATCAATCTTTAGTTTTTCCCTATATGCTTTAATAACATGCCATTTTTTAGAATATTTATAATCAATTTTATGATTTTTTAATATACTTATAATCCTCTTAAAATATTTCTCTTCGACGATTAAATCAATATCTTTCACCTCAATAGTTTTATCTCTAGTAAAAACAAAATAAGCCAAGCTACCATAGACAACCAATTTAATAGAATCATTCTCAAACTCTTTAGAAAGTTCTTGATAAAAACTAATCAAATTCAAAAATACGGATTTATTCTTTGGAAAACTCTTTTTCATTTTTTTTATCCTTAATAGCCCTACCAGGATTCGAACCTGGGTCTCGGCCTTCAAAGGGCCGAATTCTTGACCGCTGAACCATAGGGCTCTGTCAGAAAAGAAAACTAATTTTGATTTATAAGGGTTATTATTCCTCAAAACACTTTTGATAATATAACTCTCTATTGATGTCCTGCTTCTTAGGAGTTAATCCAAAAAGATTTTTCAAACTGCGGGGTTTGTATTTTTCTCCAATTAAAGTAGCAGCAAGTTTTCTATATTCCTTGCTTCCTTTAGATTTTGGCTTGAAATTTGTTGAAGAAGTAAACTTTGATAATGCTTTCAAATTATTAACATCATAAGGAATAACAGCCAAAACAGGAACTTCTGCAAAACTCTCAATTTCTAATAAAGAAATTTCAAACTTTCTATTATATGCTTTGTTTATTACTAACCCTGTAATATGAGTTCCTCTTTGTTTTGCTATTTTAACTGCTTTCAACGTTGTACTCAGCGTCGGATAATCAGGAGTTGTAACAATGATTATTGAGTCAGAAGCAAGCATTACAGAAAGAGTTTCTTCTCCTAAAGCAGGAGATGAATCAATGAGAACAACATCATAACTTCTCTTGATAAATTTGATTCTATCTCTTAATTGAAAAGGATTTATTTTTTCAGAAGGATAAACAGAAGAGGGAATAACATCAAAATTTTCAACTCTATGAATTGCTTGATTAATATTCGCTTCTTTTCCCAAAACTTCATGAAGAGTAAATTTTGGTTCAATGATATTGAAATGAAGTCCTAAATGAGGAGTAGAAAAATTCCCATCAACTAATAAAACTCTCTTGTCAAAATCAGCAATTGCAGCTCCCAAAGACGAAGTAACAGAAGTCTTGCCTACACCACCTTTTAGGGATATTATCCCAAAGCTTTTCCCCATAAAAAACACAATGAAATCAAATTTAAATTCTTTTGCTAAATTTATTTACTTAAGATTGTCTCGCTATAACTCTCAATCTCACTCAAGCACTTGTGGATTAGCCTCGTGAAATTGTTCGGCTCGATATGAATAGATTAATTTAAAACTATGATGTTAAGTTGTGAGTGACGTTCACGAGTTTCGCCTCAACATTTGTTTAAGTGAGCTCACGAATTAAAGATGTCAATGAACAGCAGTTATACACTATCATTTTTCCCTTGAAAAAAGGTTATATCAATTTCCCATTTGAAAAGCAAAAAAAACCCAAACAATAAAATTTAAAAGCCTGTTTTAATTTTCCTTAAAATGCCAGAAGAAAAAATAGAAAAAACAGAAGAGAAGAAAAAGCTTTCAGAAGAAGAATTCGAAAGCAAAGTTCTTGAACTAGCTGGAAAAGGGCTTACAAGTGAAAAGATAGGAGAAGCCTTGAGAAAACAAGGAATTCATACAATGGAATACAAGAAAAAGATATCTGAAATACTCAAAAAAGAAAACAAATATGTTGTTCCCGAGATAAAAAACATTAAGGAAAAGCTTGAAAATATAGTAAAACATGCTGAAAAAAACAAACAGGATAAAAGAGCCTTAAGAGACAAGGACAGGGTTTTCGCAAAACTTAGAAGAACAAAGGCTTATTTCAGCGAATAAATTTTTATAATGACAAAAGAGGGAGATTCTTTAGAAATTGAAATCGAAGATAAAGTTAAGAAATTTCTGGAAATAGAAAAAGAAATTCAAGTTATAAGTCATTTTGACACAGATGGTATAACCTCTGCAGTAATCATGACTAAAACTTTGAAAAAATTAGACAAGAAATTTTCTGTAAAAATTCTAAAAAGGATAGAAGAAGACACAATAAAAAATCTTCCAAAAGATAAGCTGATAATTTTTCTTGATTTGGGTTCAGGAAGTTTGAATGAATTATCTGCTTCAGGAATAGAAAACATTTTCATAATAGACCATCATGAGGTGATTCAGGAAATTCCAAAAAATGTTCATATAATAAATCCAGAATTAAATGGAAAAGAAAAAATTAGTAGTTCTGGCTTGACTTATTTATTCTGCAGAAAAATTAATCCGAGCAATAAAGAGTTAGCAAAACTGGCAATTCTTGGAATGATAGGTGATTTATTAGAAAGCAATATTGAAAAAATGAACAATGAAATTCTTAAAGATGGAGAAATGAAAAGAAAAAGAGGGCTGTTGATTTATCCCTCAACTCGCCCACTAAATCGTGTTCTCGAATATTGCTCAGACCCATTTATTCCAGGAGTCACAGGAAACCCAGAAGGAGTTCTTGAATTATTAAGAGAAGTAAATCTTTCCTCCAATGGAAAAATAAAATCTTTGATGGAATTAGATGAGCAAGAGATGTCAAGGCTCGTAACAGCAATAATGTTGAGAAATCCAGAAGCTAAAAATAAGAAGATAGTAGGGGATATTTTCTTGATAAACTTTTTTGGGCAATTAGAAGATGCAAGAGAATTAAGTGCAACAATAAATGCATGTTCAAGGTTAGATGATACAGGATTAGCATTGCAGTTCTGCATGGAGGCTCCTCCTGCCAAGAAAAAGGCAGAGTATCTTCATGCAAAATACAGGCAGTCGTTGGTTTCTGGATTAAAGTTCGTTTCTGAAATGGAAAAAATACAGGGAAATGGTTTTGTTATAATCAATACAAAAAATAAGATTAAAGACACAATGATAGGAACAATAGCAAGTATTCTTGCAAATTCCTCAATTTATCCAGAAGCAACAGTAATTACAACTCTTGCTTATTATGAAAACAAGATAAAAGTATCAATGAGAAGTGTAGGAGAAAATCCAAGGAATCTAAGAGAAATACTTAATGATATCGTCGAGAAAGTTGGAGGAAATGTGGGTGGACATGATGCTGCAGCAGGTTGCATGATTCTTCAGGAAAAAGAAAGTGAATTCATAGATTTGCTAAAGAAAAGTTTTGAAGTTGAAATGGTTAAGGTTTGATTATAATATATTCTGAAAAATACAAAACTATAAAAATTAAAATTAGATTAATTGATTATGAATAATTCATTTGGCAAAAAAGCAATGTTTACAAGAGCTGCAGAAGCAGTTTATAGAAGAAAAAAAGAAGATGAAGCAATTCCTTATATAAGAAATTATTTTGAACTGGTAAGAGATTTTGATTTGTTTTTACAAGGAGAATTACCAAATTATGATTTTTCAACTAAAGGATTAGAAAATTCAGGAGAATTTTATGATTTTCTTAGACTTAAAGTGCCTAAGAATAAACCTCAAGAAGTATTAAGAGATTATTTAAATATTTTAAAAGATATTGGAAGAGCTACTACAAATCAAATAAAAGATACTGCAAAATTCCTCTCAGAATATAGAGCGCATTTGCCTGTTAGAAGTTTAATTGCTGTTTAACTATTCTGAGCTAAAGTCTCTATTTCTCCCCCTTGATAAAAACGTCCTTGATAATCAAGAACAGGTGTATCAACTCCAGAAGTATGAATCTTTAAGGTAAATCCTTTATCTGTCAAACGTTTTCGTAATCCTGATGTATATGGAGAATTATCACACCACAAGTCTGCTCTTTTTTCTAATACCTTATCCATATCAATACATCTTTTTAGATTTTTTAAACATTTATCTCTTCAATCACAACCTTTAAAACTCTCTATTTTTTCTTTAAAATATGATTGAAGAAGGAGATTTCGTATTATGCACAGTTGAGAAAATAGAAGGAACAGTCGTATTTGTAAAAGTGCATGATTCTGCAAAAGATTTAGAGGGCAGTGTTATTGTAAGTGAAATTGCTCCTGGAAGAATAAGAAATCTGAGAGATTATGTTGTTCCAAAGAAAAAAATAGTTTGCAAGGTATTGAGAATTTCTTCTTCCGGCAATGTCGAACTTTCTTTGAGGCGTGTTTCACAAAAAGAAAGAAAAGAAATAATGGAAAAAGACAAGCAGGAAAAAAGTTATTTGAGCATAATAAAAACTGTTCTTGAAGATAAATCTGAAAAAGTTATAAAAAATATTTCAGACAAGATAAGAGTCTATGATTTTTTTCAGGAAGCAAAAGAAAATCCAAGTAAATTAGAAGAATTTTTTGAAAAAAAAGAGGCAGATAAAATTCTTGAGATCTTGAAGACAACACAAAAACAAAAAAAGGCAATTATAAAAAAAGAGATAAGATTATCGACGACAAATCCTCTTGGCATAGAATTAATAAAAGAAATTTTAGGAAACATTGACAAGGCAGAAATAAAATATATTTCAGCAGGGAGATATTCAATAATAACAGAATCTTCTGACCCCAAAACAGCAGACAATTATCTGAAAGAAATTCTATCAAAGATTGAAAAAGATGCGAAAAAGAAAGATTTGATTTTTCAAGTTGTTTAATTTTTAAGATAAGAAAGAAGGATAATTGCTCCGAAATCAACTTCGTCAGATTTCTACGCTAAAAAATAATTAATATGTATAAAATTTTGAAGTAGATAATAATAGGCGATTGATTATAAGTTTCACCCTACGACAACAAACTTCAATTCTTCTATTAAAATTGTATCAATATTGCGAGTTTACGAGCAACTATTTTTATTTTCTCCTTAAAACAAACTCTCCTGTTTTTCCCCAAGCACTGCTTCTCCATAAACCCCATCATAACCTGGTTTTACAATTATTTTTTCTTCACGATTTTTGATTATCAAGTCAGCAAGTTTTTCATCAAAACTTTTTTCTAAAAACTTTTCTTTTGGAACATTCAGTAAAATATTGAATTCATTTCCAAAGTTTTCTATCAATGAATTATATATAGCCCATGTCTTTTTTCCCTCAGCAGTGCTTCCTATTGCAAATGCAATCACTTCTTGCAGAGGAAGAAGCCTGAAAAATGGTTTTCCATTTTCTAATTTAAATCCTTCTGGATTATTTGCTAACTGTTCAACTCTATAAGCAACTCCGATTACAAGAGGTTTATTGCAAACAGGACAAATTCCATTAATCTCTTTTGTTTTTTCAGGAGAACAAGAGAAATTGCAATCCCTGTGCCCATCAAAATGATATTTTCCATAAGCAGGTTCTGTTTCAATTGTCGCTACAAAATCATTGTTTCTTATTTGTTCTATTATTCCATTATAAGAATCTGTTTTTTTGAATATTGTTGCTTCTCTTCCTAACCTGAATGGCCAAAAACTATGACTGTCTGAAAAACTTACTATTGCTTTGTTATGAAGTTCATTTATTCTCCAATTCATTTCAGGGTCAGAACTCATTCCTGTTTCAATAGCATGAATATTTTCAAGTTCTTCTCCAAAAGCTTCTTTCAACGAATCAAATCCAGACATGCTTCCAAAAACCCCAAACCAAGGCGTCCAGGCATGTGCAGGAATGATTTCTATTTCTTTTGAGATATTCATCATGTCTCTTGTAAAATCTTTGCAGGAAATTTTAAATATGGGCCTGCCATCATAATCTCTTCTTCCTTTTGTATCTAAATAAGAATTTATTTTTTCAGCAATTTCAATATTAGGCACGAGAAGAACAAGATGCACTCTTCTTCCGTTTTTGGAATCTTCTTCATTCATCTGACTATATATTAACGAAATTTCTCCTGTAATAATAAAAGGAAAGTCATTATAATAATAAAATCCATTTTTTTCAATTAACTTTTCCTGTATCTCCTTAATCCAAATAGGATGAGTAAAATCTCCTGTTCCTAGAAGATTAAGTCCTTTGATTCTTGCCCATTTAACAAGATTTTCAAAATCAATATTCTTGCTGCATGCTCTTGAAAATCTAGAATGTATATGCAAATCTGCAAAAATTATATCATTGAAATTCATAAAAATTCAAAATTAAATAAGATTAAATAATTATCTCTTTCTTTTCTTGCCGATTAGTACACCACTTCCAATAAGTACTAAAAGAACTGCAGCTCCTACTGCAAACCATACCCAGTTCTTCTTGATAAAAGTTACAGAAGGAAGTTCTTCTGTTGGTTCAGGCTCTCCAGGAAGAACCACTGATTTTTCTGAAATAGCGAAAAAGCTGAATGAATCCAACTGAGCTTCAAAGTAGTAGTAAGTTGTGTCTTCTTCTTTGTAAACAGAAGGCAATTCATTCCATTTTCCTGCAGTTTCATCTAATCTGAATAGCGCAACATTAGCTTTGTCAATGCCATTATCAGCCAACCAGTTCTTTTGTACTTTGAATTCAAGAGTAGCACCCAAAAGTTTGTTTCCTAAATTTTCTGTGATAATCTGTATATACTTGTGAACTTGCCCTGTTTTTGGTACAGTAATAATTGAGGGCTGTGTATCAAATTTCTTGACAGTAACCTTGACATTATCTGCTTCTGCATTAACTCTGATTTTTATCTCGTTTACACCAACACTATCTTGGAAACCAGATAATACTCCCTCTTGACTAGGAAGTATGTTCAATGTGAATGTTTTTTCAACAGCAGTAGTTGTAGTTGGTGTAGTTCCTCCCCCAGAACCACTATCAGAAATACTGCATGATTTTGTAGAAAGACTAGTTGGAAGTGATACATTGTAGTTTCTAACCTGGTCATAACAAGTAGCAATGTAAGTATAAGATGTTCCACAAGACAAGCCAGTATGTGTCAAAGTATATAAATTTTGGCTTGTAGATTTAGTAACAGCCCATCCTGAAGAACTATCTACCACACATTCAGATATTCCTGATGAGGATAAATTAGTTATAGTATCTGCAGCTGTAATTGTAGCAACAATCTTGGTTGTCGTTGTATCAGTTGTATTAACAAGAGTAGGCACAGTTGGAGGAGTTCTATCAACTGTTATTTGTATTCTCTGCGTATTATTCAGATTTGATTTCGTTATAGAACCTGTCTGATTTACCTGATTTAAGTATGAACTATCATTAGCCCAGATAGTTATGTTATATTTTCCATCAGGAAGTCCAGATATATCAAGGCTTGCATTATAAGCACCTACTGTTCCGTTTCTAGTAAGCATTCTTGTCCAGTTACCAACTATTGGTGCAGGCCCACCACTAGAATTAGTAATATTCATGTACACACTTCCTGAACCAATGCTAACTGCAGAAGAGCCGTTAAAGAATGCTCCTGAAGAGTTAGCCATTCCGATAGTGGCATCAGTTACAGTTACATTTACTGTAAAATTTTCTATAGCAGTATAATTTCCATTATGAGATATATTGGTTGCAACAAAAGCAACTGCTGGAGGAGTATGATCAATAGTTATATTTGTAACAGACGTCCAGTTCATAGCACTTTCAGTACCATTATTTACTCTACAAGAGATATTATATGTCTTCCCATCAGCCAGCCAAGAAGTATCTAGGGTAATATTAAAAAACCAAGCAGAACCATTATTACTCTGATTTTTTACAGCATCTGTTAGGTTCATGGAAATCACTGTTGAATTGTGTGCGGTTCCACCACTTGCATTAAAATAATAAGTAGCATTTAAAGCATAAATAGCATTATCTGAAGTAATATTTGATGAACAATTTAAAAGTATAAAAGTGGAGTAGTTTCCTCCTGGTACAGGGTTATCACCAAAAACAGTATTTCCAGTTGCAGCAAAAATAAATCCCAATAATCCCATAAAAATTAATGTTCCTAATAAAATTAAAAGTTCGTTCTTTCCGATTACTCTCTTTTTATTTTCTTTAACCATATCGCCTCTCTTAATGATTTATTTAATCAATAAGGGTTTATAAATGTTTTTTTTTCACTGATATCTCTTAGTGAATAAAAATCTATAAATGCTTCGTGAAAAATACTGAAAATCCGACGGAAAAACATCAAGCAATGTCTTCATCAATAACTCCTGCTTCTGTCACATGAAATATTATTTCATTTTCAGGAAGATTTGGTGAATCAATTAATTTAGCAACACGAGAACCTTGCTTTCCTCTTCTCAAATAAATTCTATATGTTGATGCGTGCCCTACAATATTTCCTCCAATCGCAACAGTTGGATCTCCGAACATTTGTGCGGGATTTGACATCACCTGGTTAGTAACATAAATAGCAATGTTATGCTGTTCTCCTAATTTCATTAGATTATGAAGATATTTGTTCAACTTTTGTTGCCTGTCTGCTAATTGTCCTCTTCCTGAAAATTCTGCTCTAAAGTGTGCTGTCAGAGAATCAACAATCAAGAGCTTTATTGGTTCTCCATTTTTTATCATTTCAGAAATTTTTTCCAAAAGAAGAATCTGATGGTCTGAATTAAAAGCACGTGCAACAAAGATATTTTTCAAGACCTGGTCTGCATTTGCGCCCATCTTCTCTGCAATTTGTTTTATTCTTGATGGTCTAAATGTTCCTTCTGTATCAATAAAAACACATTTCCCATTTGCCCCTCCTTTTTCAACAGGCAATTGCACGTTTACTGCAAGAGTAAGGCCAAGCTGTGTCTTTCCGCTTCCATAAGCACCGAAAGCTTCAGTCACAGCCCTACTCTCTATTCCTCTTCCACCCAGAAGCCCATCAAAATTTTTACTTCCTGTAGTAATATTAAGAATTTCTTTTCTTTTTTCTGCAAATTCTAATCCAGACATGAATCCTAAATTCATCATTCCTCTTGCAGCCTGTATAATCTTTCTCGCAACAGCAGGACTAACACCTGCTATATCCCCTAATTCTGCAGGAGAAGCAACAGCCAAAGACATCAAGTCATAAATTCCAGCTGACTCGAGTTTCGCAGCCACAGCAGGCCCTACTCCTGGCAAGTCAGTTATCTTGTGTTCTTCCCCTAAATCTTCTTTTTTTTCCCCAGAAACAGCTTCTTTAATATCATCAACTTCCTTCTTGCTCGTCATGAAAAAACAATACGCTTTTTCTTTATAAAGATTGTTTGACTGATAGATATATCTTGTAAAATAGACTATGTTTTATGAGTACATGCCAAATACTTTTGTAATTATCATGGCAACACTAATTAGGGTTATTATAATTAACAAGATTATCTCATTCTTCCCGCCTGTCTTTATGCTTCCAAAAATCCTTTTTTTAAATGGATAAAAAGGATAGATTCCCTCAATTGTAAAACTGTCCAGCATTATATGTGAAGAATACCCCAGAAAAAATGGGAGAGAAATAATAGGAATAAACAATACAAGTATGAATGTAATAAATACCAAAAAGATAAAACTATGAAATAAGCCACGATGCTTTACGAAAAACTGCAATAATCGAAAAATCTTTCTTTTTCCAACTTTTGAAAATCTAGTATCAATATCAGGAATGATTGCAGCAACAAATAAAACTAGAACAAAAGTGATTTTATGTTCAATCTTTGACAAAAACAGCAAAATTAAAAAAATTGCAATCGCGATATGTGTCCTGAATAACATTTAACAGAGAAATCAAAAGGGTTTAATTAATTTTTCTCCAATCTTTCAATCAGATTATCCAAATTAATTTCTTCAACAGAATCAACTATAAATTCAGGAGTGTTGAAAACCTTGTTGTTTCTTATATTTCCGGAAAAAAGCATTTCTTTTCCAAGAAGTCTTTCTCTTTGCTTTATTAATTCCTCTTGTTCAAAATTTTCGACTCCCATTTTTTTCAGATTTTCATGAAAAACAACAGCTCTTATTGTTCCTGTTCCGTCATCAACAACAAAATTCATTAATGCTCTCTTGTCAGCAGCAACTTTTCCATGAGTTGCACAAATAAAACTCTCTCCTTCAAGAGTTGCCTTTTTTTTGCATTCAGGACAAACATGAAAAAACCTTGGTTCAAATAACTGGACAATGAACGCTCTTGTTTTTGTATTATCCAGATTTTTAAAATCAAATATATTTTTTTCTTTCAACATTATTTCTGTTTTAACATCTTCAATGATTGTGTTGCTTAATCTGAATTCAGAGAAACTTCCCAAATGAATTTCGTTCTCTCTCATGCTCGCATTTGATATTTCAATAACTCCTCCCAAGGATATTTTTCCTGTTTCAATTAAACCGATATGATTTGTATCCCACAGAACAATTTTTATGTTTGAAGTTTCATCAGCAATTACCATATTTGCTACTTTTCCTTTTTTCCCGTTTTTTTCAAATTCTCTTACCGGAAAAATGTTTATTATCTTTCCAACAAGGCTTACTTTTCTCATTCCAGGAAGAAGTTCATTTATTTTCAATTTTTCATTGTCAAAACTTACGCCTAATTCAGCAGCAACAATTTGTGCAGCTCCTTCTTTGCTTATTAATCCAGAAAGCTTTGCCCTTTTTGCTTCAATCTTTCTTTCAATTTCTTCTTTTAAAACTCCCGCAGACTCTGAAATTTTTCTCAGAATTCTTTCATAATTATCAGACATGAGTGAAAAAAAATCTTGGATGTTTTTAAGTATTGTTGTAATTTTCTCAGAACCCTTCTCTCAATCAGAAACCTTATAAACCATCTGAATTAAAATAAATTATGGGAACATTAGGAATAACAATGAAGATTATGCCTTCTTCTCCAGATGCAGACCTTGAAGAAATAGAACAAGAAATAGGAGCATTAATCCAAGAAAAAGGCGGAAAGAACACTAAATATTCAGAAGAACCTATTGCATTTGGTTTGAAAGCAATAATTGCATTTTTTGAACTGCCTGAAACAGCAAATGCAGATAAGCTTGAAGAAGAAATATCTCAGATAATAGATGTGAATTCAGTTCAGACAACAGATATGAGAAGACTGCTATAAAATAAAATGTTAACAGAAGAACAAACCCAGCAGATAAAAGAACAATTAGTAAAGCAAATCAGTGAAAACTTCCCAGAAGACAAAAGAGATTTTGCAATAGAGCAGGTTAATTCTATGAATTCAGAAGAACTTGAAAATTTTCTAAAACAGAATCAGATGTCAGGCAATAATGAAGAAAAATGTGTTTTTTGCTCAATAATTTCAGGAGAAATTCCTTCTTATAAGATTGGAGAAAATGAAAAAGCAATCGCTGTTCTTGAAATAAATCCAATTTCCCAATCTCATGCATTGATAATTCCAAAAGAGCATAAAGGAAAAATAGATGAAAAAGAAATAAAAGAATTATCTGCAGAAATTGCGAAAAAAATAAAAACAAAATTCAAGGCGAAAAAAATAGAACTTTTTCCTTCAGAACTTTTCAATCATAAAGTTTTGAACATTCTTCCTATTTACAAAGATGAGACTTCTTCATCCAAAAGAAAAAAAGAAGTTCCAGAAGAATTAAAAGAAATTCAGGAAATTTTAATAGAAGAACCAAAAGAAAAAAAACCTAAGAAAGAGCATAAAGAAGAGAAAAAAACAGAAGTCAAAGAACCCGTAGAGAAACTTCGTTTACCTAAAAGAATTCCATAAATTTATCTTTAACAAAAATAAGATTACTATTATTATATAACTGATTAAGAAAACAGGCGAGAAAGGAATTCCCTGCTTTATTTTTACTTCAGGATATCTTTTTCTGATTTCTCTTATCTCGTTTTTCTCTAATCCATCCCAGTCTGCTTTTATGTATTTTTTTCCAATCTTGACATCTTTGTAAAGCCAGTCTCCTTCTGTCAGGTTTTTTGCTTTTACGTCCTTAATCATGCATGTTTTATCAACAGCAGTTACGTAAAGGTATACATAAGGAGTTAGGAAAAGCATTATCCCCAAGGAAAAAAAGACATTGAAAAATAATCCTATAATCAAAAATACAATTCCTCCTAACATTCCTAAAATTATCAATTTCTTTTTAGCCTTGAATTGCCTAGAAAGTTCTTTCTTGAATGTCTTGAAATTCCTAAAACTTAGATAAAGAATAGATGCTATGCCATAAACTGCTCCTGAAATTAAAAAGACAAGGAAAAAGATTAAGAAGAATTTCAAGTTATCAAGAATATTATTGTACAAAGGAAGAATTGTTCCAAGAGAAATCATCAGTTTTGTATCTCCTCCTGCAAACATCCTGCTATAATAAAAAATATTTCCAAGTATCAAAAAAATTCCAAGTCCAATCACTCCTTGAATAAAAAAAGAAAAATCTTCTCCTTCTCCTAAGAAAAGAGAATAAAAAAATCTAAATCCTAAGGCAAATATTATCAAACTAAAACTCACCCAGTTTGCAATCTCTCTTGATTTCAAATCCTGGACAGTTGCAAATATAATCCATATGAGTGCAATTGCTAGTAATATAATCACCTCAATCATAAGTTAGAAATATAATTTTAAATTAATAAATGTTTAGGGTTAATCAAAGAATCCGATAATCTCTGGAGTAATTCTAGAGAGTATCATAATAATATCCATTAATAAGAAAGTCCACCCCAAAATTTTTTCTTTTTGTTTGATTGCTTTAATACTAAAAAAAAGCAGGAAAATAAAAGCCAATGCTGAAATTATTGCTGTAGTACCAACCCAAACAGAAGAGTATGTATGAGAAATATTAATCAACCAAAAACCAACACCAACACTGAAAGAAGCTAATAACTTTTCACGAATATTTTTATCTTTTTTAACTCTCTTTTTTGCCATAATATATATTAGAGTATATAGTTTTTAAATGTTTTTTTAATTATGCTTGCTCACTTCGTTCACAAGAATTAATACAATATTAATCTAAAAACATCCATTATAGTTTCTCAAGATGTCAATGAACACAATTATGATTAACCCTCCCAAAATAAATTATTTCTGCGTTCTTCTCTTCCCGCCTTGTCTGTAAGGATGTTTCTTCCGTTCCTTCTTCTTGCTTTTCTTCTTGCTTCGTTTTTCAGGAAAACAATAATCTGTCATTATGCAAAATACCTCCATATTGATTTTGTATTTGTGCTGAACGTTAGTTCTGTCATTATAGTTAAGAAAAATTAAATTTATTTATGCAGGACATACAACATCATATAATGCCAAGTATTTATTAATTGTATTCTTACCTGTATATGCTTGTATATACTTTCCACTAAATCCCGTGCATGAAGCTTCTTTAGTTATAGGAGTAGCCATCATGTCAAGAACTTGAACAACACAAGTCATACCTGCACAAGATTGAATCCCAAAATCTTTTGATAAATCTGTTTCCATTTGTCCTTGCATATAATTACAAGTAAAATTTGTGTATGTTGTACTCTCAGCAATAACTTCTCTCTTCCTCAAACAAAAATCATAAACACTTTGTGATGTACAAGCACTATTGCATGAATCAACAACTTGATTAATATTATCTTTTGATAACCAAGGGGCAATTCTGTTCCATCCCAATGCGAAACCAACTATGAGTATAACTAGTACTAGCACCCCAAGAATAATTAATATGATTGCAGTCGTGCTCAGCTCTTGCCCTCTTTTATTTTGCATGTTTAAGTTAATGGTTTTATATTTATAAAGGTTTTCATCTAAGGCAGATAATATTTCACATAAGCAACAACTTTTTCTTCTCCAAGTCCAAAAATTCCTTGACGGGTTTTTTCTTCAATGAAAATATACCTCCTTCCTTCTTCTATCTGTATTCCAAGGATTTCTTCTATATCTTGTTCAGAGAACTTCTCGGTACTTTTATAAAAATAATATTTGTCTTCAACTGCAATTGCTTTTTCAATAATGCCTGTTCCTACAAAAGTTCTGTTGATTCTATTTTGAAAAAAGAAAAAACTGCCCAAAACCATCATGCATATAAAAAAAACTCCAAGTACAAGAACAACTATAGGAATGTCTCCTTTTTTGTTTTTCATTTTTAACATTTTATCTATTTATTGTATTAGCTTCTATCCATAAATCATCTATGATTTTTATTCTTTCAATTATTGTTGGAATTGCTCCTCCTAATTGAATATTAGAAACTTCTACCCCTCCTATCTTAAATGTGTTTAATTTTACTAAAATTTTAAAGGGATATTCTTTTTCGTATAAAGAATCAAATATTTCATCTCTAAGCTCTTTGTTGAACGAATTGAAATCTTTCTCGTTTGAAATTTGTTCAAAAACTGTTTTTTGAGAATTTATTGTTGAAAGATAAGACAAAAGAGATTTTGTAACAAGCAAATCTGTCCTGTCTTTCATGTCCTTATCACTATAACTTCTTTTTCCAAATGCAGCAGTTGCTAGTAAAGAAATTGCTAAAATTATGACTATAATAATAGTTGCAACAACCCAAGTTAAAGTTGTGGCAACTTGTCCTTTTTTATTGTCAAGCTTCATTTTTCTCCTTTTTCCCAATTAAGGGAAGTATTTTTACAATATATTGATTATTTGATTTGTCAATAACATAAAAGTTTCTTCCTAATCCTGTTTTTTCTCCTTCGTTTTTAACATTGGCAAGAAAATCTGTCCAGCCAAATAATGGTCCTGGATCTGTTCTCCTAGAAGGATCTATTTCAGAGTGTCCTTTAATATGCTCTTTATCAACAGGTATGTCATATCTTGAAACAATTCCAGAAACCAAGTTCTCTAAGGAAGTTATTTGCTCAGGAGTAAATTTCTCCCAGAAAACACCACCAACTTCTTCTCCTTTGTTTGCGTCTTGACAAATGCTCTTGCATCCACTGCAATATCCTGTTGTTGCTCCGCATTTATCACCTAAATTTACAAGTTCAATTCCAATTGCCCTTTGATTAACATTTGAATTTCCTGTCTGGTAAGCGACTTCTTCTTCTCCTATCTCTCCTGGGATGATCTCCCCATCTCTATCAATAAGGTAATGAATACTTTTTGGTGTTCCTGCAAATTCCTGCAAAGCGCTATCTAAATCAGGACTTTCTGTTACATGAATAACAATCATGTCTATCTCTCTTCCAACTCTTTGTTTTTCAGTGTGTCTTGTTAGATAATCTGTTTTCAGGTTTATATCTCCTATAGAAAAATTAAAAAGTTTTTCTCCTGCATTTTCAGGAAGATTTGAATCAAATTTATGAATAGCAACTTCAAGATAATATTGTGGCTTATCTTTCCATTCCTTGAAATCTTCAACATCAAAATTCAGATTGCATTCTGCTAACAAATTATTTTTGAAATAATTGTTTCCAATAATTCTTTCTTTTAGATATCCTGCTTCAGATATGCATTCTGCAACCTTGTTTGCAAGAATTTTTGATTCTTGTTCAGAAATATTTTTAGGAGCACCATAAAAAATAGCAACCATGTATACAACAGCAGCTGCTATCATGAAAAGTATAGCAAACCAATACACAGAAATCAGCTTATCTCCTTTGCGATTTTTTGGAAAAAAATTGCAGAGTGAGTGTACATGAGCTCTCTTATTCATTTTCTTAAACATCATTTTATTCCCCTAAGAATATTGTATCTCTCAACAACTTCTTCAACATAATTATCTTGTGCAACAAATGCATTTCCGCTCGCATCTACACCGCACCCCCATCCGTTATATCCCCTTAATGCTGCTTCCCAGTTGTAATATGTTTTTTGCTTTGTGCATCCAACAAATAATTTTCCTGCCTTGTGGGCATTGTATTGTTCTACAAGTATTTTTGCTCCTGTTTCAATGTTTAACTGAACATTATTCAGTAGTTCAGTTTTGCACTCTTCTGGATCTGTTGGCAATCCGTATTCTCCGCAGTGTATAAGATTTATCTGCATCAATCCCACAGAACTTCCGCTAAAAGCACTTTTGGTGCAGTCTGATTCTTGCATCATCAGAGAAAGAAACAAAGAAGATTCAATTCCATTTTCTTTTGCATATTGAGAAATGTATTTTGCATAATCTTCACATTCCCCCCCACAATTGCAGGTTCTGCGGACAATAGTATTTTCTTTGGCATAACTAATCATCTTTAGAACATCTTCTCCAGGTTGTTCAATCACCTTTGTAACAAAAACAAATTCTTCGTTATTCTCTTTGTTTATGTAATAACTTACATCAACATTGTTGAAAAAAGAATAAGAATAACTTTTTCCCTGTCTTAGACTGACACTGACTATATTCCCTGAAATTTTTACAATATCTTCTATTTTGTCTTCCCCTAATTCTTTTTTTGCTTTGTCAATTCCTTCTTTCATGTTCAAGGAAATTATCATGTCTGGTTTTGCAGAATCAATCATTAAGGCAATTTGTTTTGCATAAACTTCTTCCAGAGCACCAGCATCTCCTGTTTTTAATGAAATAAACAGTGCAATTATTCCAATAAAAGCAAGATTCAGAATAATAAAAATAACATTTTCTACTAAAATGTTCCCTTTTTTTTTCATAGTTAAAAATAACAGAATAACTTAATAAATGTTTTACCCTTTTGTTAAAAAATTTCCGCCACATTCCAGAGTTGAAATTTGCTCTGTTTTTAATGGGAATTGGGGTGCAATATGCTGTTTACCTGAAGCCTTGGTAGCTATGATAAATTTTCCTTGCAAAGAAATTTTTGTGTCAGCCTGATAATCTATTCCCCATAAAGAATATTTGTCTAAAGCAAAAAGGGAATTTAAATTGCTGACTCCATAGAGATAATACAAATAATTATCATTGCTTTTCTGTACATTCATTGGTTTTGCTAAACTATCTAAAAATTCTTTGTAAGAAAGTCCATCTTTATATTTTTCTTCAATCTTGTCATCAAAATCAATCTGAGAACAGATAGAACAGCCTGCACCATAGTCTAATTTTCCTTCACCAAACATCCACCAGCAATTAGCCATTTCTTCTGCAATTGCCTTGTAGATTTCATCTTTATTGTTTGCATTGATTGTATTTTTAACAGTTATTTCGTCGCATTGTCCTCCTCCTGAAATGCAAGTGTAACCTGTCTTGCAATTAAATTCTCCAGATAATTTTCCAAGCACAGGACTTGATTTCTTTACAACAGAATCATGACAAATTTCCTTGTCTGCAGTTCCTCCTAGCCCTAATCTGAAAATAAAGAATAAAATAATTGCAAAACTCAAGACAAGAATTATTATCATAACTAATTGTTGTGTTGTTAGTTCTGCTTTTTTTGTTTTCATGTTAGAGTATTCCAAACTTTTTTAATAATAAATATATTCCTGCTAATGCTATTATAAAAAAGGCTATCCAAATTGCATATTTCATCATTTCATCAAGTTCCATTTTTATGGTTTCTCTGTGATTATTTTATCTTTTTGATTTATTGATAAGAATAAAGGAGGGATAATTACAATCTCATTAGTTTGTATACCAATTATTTTGTCGTTAATACTAAATTCACTTTCTAAACAAGTAATAGTTACAGCATTATTCCCTGAAAGGAGACAACCCAATTTGATTGAATTTGGTTGAGTAGCTGGAGGTTGACATATGCACAAACAATTATTCCAATCTTTATTCAGACAAATCTTTGGTTTTTTTTCATCTTTAGTAGAAAATGAAGCTATTCCCCATCCTTTTGGATTATAAATTTCTGTCTCTACTCTTCCTGCATTTATGTCTGTAATCAAATGCTCTAAAGATGCTTTTGCCAATTTCAATTCTTTATTTTGATTAGAAATATAAAGAGAAACAAGGAAATAAACTAGAACAACAAGACAAATAACTGCAATTATTATCTTGACTGTTTCTTCTCCTAATAAAAATCCTCTCTTGTTCATTTTATTTCCAAATCCTTAGATGTTTTATGGTCACGTTCTTTTCCAGTATTGTCATAACAAAAAACATCCACATGATATTTTCCTCTTGCTAATGTATTTAAAAGAATATTTACTCTCGACAGGCTAATCTTGTCATCTTCACTAACTTTATTATCAAATAGATTCAAAGGTCCTTCTTTCCAAATCTGATAACCGACAGCGTCACAATTCTCTTCAGAAAAAACAATAAACTCTACCATTCCTGTCCTTGTTCCTTCTTCAAACGCAGGATTATTCTCGACTTTGAATCCAAGACTGTTAATCTTGTAAGTTTTTGTTTCTTCTCCTATCTCACTAGATGTTCCTGTTTGTCCTCCGACAGGTTCTTCATTGGTATATCCCTGAAAAAAATCAATAACCTTGAATCTAAAAAACAAATAGACTCCAATAACAACAGCTACAAAAACCAAAGCGCCAATTATTATTTTTATCAGTTGTTCTGTTGTTAATTCACTCAAATTTATCTTCCTCCGAATAATGCTTTAATTCTATCAATTAATGAAAATCCACTGTTCTTAATGAAAATAGCAGAAATAACGATTATTGCAAGAACAGCAACTGCAATCAGCAGCCAAGGTAAGTATTCAGAAACAACTCCTTTTTTGCTAACTCTCTTTTTCATTATGCAAAAAACCTCCGATATTTTTCTTCGTTATTTTTTCCTAAAAATAACGTTTCTTTCTTGTCATTCACTTTTTGAAAAATAGCGTGAAATGAATTTCCTATTCTTTTCCATTCACTCTTAACCATTTTTGTATTTGTGGCAAATTTCCTATTTGCTCATATTAAGAAATAGAAACTAGAACTTATAAATTTTCTTACACCAAATTTCCCAATACAATTGAACTCAAAATGAACAAGGCAATAGTTGTTATAAGTGCAGTAATAAAATAAAGAGTTGCTCCTCTTTTCAGATTAATTCCTGTCTCGCTTATCTGTTGTAGTTTATCCTCACCAGAATCAACAGTAACAAGAGTTCTTGTAAGAATAAAAGTTACTTCAATAAGATAAATTCCAATCATTATCTGGAGATGATAGGGAGGAATCATCTTAGCAACTTGAAAAAGTTCTGTAATTGATCCTAAATTTCCGCCTAAACCAGAAATTGCTTCTGCGCTTCCGATTTCAGAGAGAATATCGAGTTTATTCAGTATAGAAGTAATCATTACAGCTAATCCAACAACAACACCAGATAATAAAGGAGCAAGAAAAGTCATGTTGCTCTTCATGTCAGAAATAATTTCAGCAAGCAAATCTTTCAGTCTGCTCGTAATTTTCTGGATATTTTTTACATATTCTGAAATGCTCATCAAACTTAATGCGGCAATAGCAAGTCCTTTTTTTGCTGCCTCAACCAAGATTTTCATGCTTGTTGCAATCAGTTCAGAAGGATAATAAATCAATGCGCCTCTTTTCTTGTCAAAGATTGCTGTTTCAACACTCATGCCCATTTGAGTTATGTTATAATTGACTCTTCTGAAAAAATCTTCTGTGATTAATCCTTTTGAAGATTCTGCAATTTTTCCAAATGCAAGCTCAGGAGGAACACCATTTCCAATCCTGTTTCCTAATTGAAATAAAGAATTGTTAAATTCATTCTCTAGTTGTTTTGTTTTTCCTCTTTCAATTATTAATTCTTTTGTCTTGCTTCTAAAAGATATCACAAAGAATAATGCTGCTCCTACAGGAATCAGCATGCTGAAAAACAATGCTCCAACTCCAAAAGGCCCTGTAAATCCATTAACACCTTGTTTGAAATTAAAAATTAAATCATTTCCTAAAAAGCCTAATCCTAATTGAGTAAAAGTATAATCTCTTTCTAAGCCAAGAAGCCCAGGAATAGGGGTGTATTGAAAAATCAAGGGCAATGTTCCTAAGATAAAGAAAGGAAGACAAATCAAAAGCGCTTTTGTGTAATGCTTTCTGCTCTTGTATCTTTCATAGAGAGGATTTCTTTCAAGAAGTTCTGTTTCTCCATGTCCTCCTGGACGCAATAACATTATCTTGTCAGTCAGGTAAAAAACAAAGAACGGAATTATCAGATTGAACAAGATAAAAATATGATACCATTTTATCAAATCTCCAATCATTGCAGATGCCAAAGGAAGCAAAGCAAGTCCTAATGTAGGAAGAACAACTCCAAGCATGTAAACATTTGTCATAGGAGTTCTTACTCCATGAGAAAAACTAAGCATCTTGTCATAAACCCCATCAAGAACTACTTGCAAGGATTTTTCAAGAGAAGAAATTCTTCTTGCTTCATCTGGTTCAAATAAGCTTGATTCAATCAAATGAAAAGATTCGATAAATTCAACAGAATAATCTCTCCAAATTTCAAGATAATTATCCAAACTATCTTTTATTGTAGAAAACTTTCCAATTGAAACATCATAAAAAACTTTCTTGAAATCAAGTGCAAGAGGATATTGCAGATGCTCAGCAGCAAATAAAATTGCTTTTTCAAGGTTAGGAGTATGTCTCATGTAAACAACAATGTAAAGAATTGCAGGAACCATTTGCGAACTTGCTTTTAATCTCCACTTGTTTGCAAGCCTTTGTGGATAACCATTCACAAAATAAAATAAGAATAAGGAGAGAATAATCATTAGAAAGAAGAACAAAATAGGGAAAACTCCTGTAACCAAAGTTATTCCTACAGAGAGGAATAAACTCAAGAGAAAAACACTGATAAAAACCATAACACTCAGGTTCAATGCCTGCCAAGGTTCTATTTCAAGATGGCTAATGTTGACAAATTTCTTAACCTTCTCTTCTTCTTTGCTTGAAATTTTTATTTTTATAATACTTCCAAGACTATGGCACCATTTTTCGTATCTTGTCAAATCAGGAGCCATTTCTTCTTTGAATATAGTGTATTCTCTGCTGTAATCAATTTTGCTTTGTCCAACAGTCCCAATTTGTTTTTCTATCTTTGCACCATATTTGTTTAGAACATCATCTACGTTTGGTTTCTCTGGCATTTTCACCTCTATTAATTATTAGAATAAGAAAAGGATTTTGATTAATAAATGTTTAGAAAATTTATCTCTTCTTCTCTTGTATATAAAAAAAAGCAAACACCAAGCCAAGAATGAATAACCCTATTCCAACTAGAGTTAAGTTGTCAGAACTTAAATCTACAATAGCATTTCCTGTTAGGCTGAATGAAATAAAGAATAAACTTCCTATTAAGAAAACAATTGATAATGTGACAAAAATACCTTTTCTTCCAAGAATCTTGAAGGTTTTTGGTTCTTGTTGAGATAATTTTTCAATTTCGCTTTCAATCTGTTCTCTTCTTTCTTTCCCCCATCCATGCTCCAAAGCCGATTCATAAGATGCTAATGCCTTATTTCTCTCTCTAGGTTTTTTGGATTTTCCATATTCTCTCGCTGCTTCTTTATATAAATCAGCAACTTGATTCTGTAATCTTCCTAGTTTTTCAAAATAAGTCTCTTCCCATGAGTGATGTGAAAATTTTGCTCTTTTCCCTTCAAGACTCTCTATTTTAGGTAGTAATCTTTTTGCTTGCTCTTCATAATCTCTTGCTTCTATTTCTCCCATGCTAAAATAAAACAGAGTTTCTTTAAATAATTTCCTAAAACTTCCTCGTCTTCACTTCATTGTTTAACCATTTTTTCCATTATGCAAAATACTTCTATGCCAATTTTGTATCCGCAATGAAATGAGGACTAGGCTAAAATGGTTAGAATTTTCTGGTCTTTACTTCATTGTTTAACCATTTTTGCCATTCAGGGAATACTCTCTCTGCCCAAGGCAAACCAATTTCCTGTCTTATTTTATCAGAAATCTTATGAAGCATATGGTTTGAAAGAACATTAAAATCAGCTTCAAGAATTTTTTCATTTCCTGATTTTTTTGAAACATCGACTAATTCTTGCTTTGTTTTTCCTCTTAGTAAGATATTATCATAAATAGCATCCCAATTTCCCGCCCACCCCTTAACGTTTGAAGCAATATCTTTTATTATTTCACTATCTCCATTAATCAAATCATCTGTTGGTTCTAATTCATCTTTCTCAACATTGTATTTCATTAAATCAGAGAATCCTTTTTCTTCAAGAGGGTCTGTTTTCCAATGTTTTCTTATCTCAGACAATTGAAGCATTCTTCTCCATGAATGCAAACCGTCAGAAGTCTTTACAGGATTACAAACTGCAATAATATCTGTTGCTTTAAAGCTCGTTGTTGGAACACCTAAATCATTTACAACCCTGTCAAAAACACCGTAAGGAGAGTCCCCGTGAATTGTTCCGGCAACAACATTCGCCAGAGCCCCGACTCTCATTGCTTCATACAACGCCTTCGCCTCCGAGCTTCTTACCTCTCCTACAATCAAAGCGCTGTCCCCCAATCTCAGGCTTGTTCTTATTCCCTCAGAAGCTTCAACCTCGCTCGTCCCTTCAACTAAAGCGCTTCTTACCTTCATTCTTAAAATGTCGTATCCTATCTTTCTCAAAGCGTCAACAGGCAGTTCCAAAGTATCCTCTATAACAATAGTTCTAAACTTAGGCATAATCTCAAGCATTAAACCGCCAAGCAATGAAGTCTTTCCCGAGCTTCTTGTTCCGGCAACTAAAAGCGTCCTCGCACCATCAATCATGAAGCTCAATAATCCTGCTCCGAAAGAATTAATCATTTTATTATTTATGTACAATGGCAAAGTCCAGGGCTGGTCTCTATGCCTTCTAAAAGCATAAGCAAGCCCGCTTGGACTTA
>JAUSIC010000021.1 GCA_030648285.1 Nanobdellota archaeon
AGAAAATCAATTAGTTTTTAATGGAACTATTAACGGAACAATTGAAGATGTTTGGCCAGAGGGGGTTGGAATTTATTTTGCAAGTTCTAATTTGCCTACAGTTAGAAGTTATGAAGGATATTACATAAATTTTCCTGGAAGTGAAGAAAAAAATTGCTTGTTAATTGCACGTTACATGTTTCCTGTATTAGGTTTTAACAAAGGTAATATTGGATTTAACTTTCAGACCGCAATAAAGAAAGGAGATAAATATATGATTTGGGAAACTCTTGAAGAGTGCCAAGCTAAACCATCTTTTTTATCATGAACTTTGTACTTACTATTTCAGAAATTATTGCTGAAAATATTAATTTTCCTACAACAATTCGGTAAATTCCATGGCGAACAGGTATTTTTCCCTCTTCTGAAAATCTTTTTATTATTTCATCAATCTCACCCTTATTTAGCACAATTTTAGTGGTTTTTCTACCCATTGTTCCTTCAACAATTACTGGTTCATCTTCTCCGTTGCACTCAATAACTCTTACCATTGAATCTTTGATTAAGGGATTTAATCTTCCCAAATCAATTTCTTTTGGCACAGGATAAGGATGAAGATATTGAAATTTTGGCGGAAGAATAGGTTCTGGAATTCTGAAAGTTTTTTTATTTATTTGTGGTTTTCTGTTTTGAATCTCAATAATCGGAGCAGAATTTTTGATTAATTCTTTTGTGAATTCTATAAGAAATATTTTTTTGAAAGAATCTGAAAAACTTTCTGAATTTTTTTGTAACATTCTATTTCTGGGACTGTCTGAACCTATCTTGAGGAAAATTCTGTGGTCTTTGCTGTTGGTATGTTCTTTGAACAGGCTTTGGCTGTTCTCCTACATTCTCGTACATCATAGATACTCCTTTTGCAATTGTCTTATTTTGTTCAAGAAGAGAATCCATTTTTTTACTTATTTCTTTATTTTCCTCTCCCATTCCTCTCATAGACAGAGTTTTTGCAGTAGTTTCAAATAAATCAAGAAGCCTTGAAATCTTTGAACTCAAATCTCCTAATTTAACAGACAAATCAACCATTACTTTTTGTATTTCTACAAAATTTTCAAGCATTGTTTTTTCTATAGAACTATTTTTTCTGGTTTCTGTCTTTTTTTTAGCCATGTTTATGATAAAGCCTTTTTCTTTATAAATTTATTCTAACTTTGCTCCATTTATTTTTGGAATTTCTTCAGGGTTATATTTTCTTGGTTCTTTATCTGTTCCTTTTACTAGTTCTTTCTCTAATTCTTCAACGTAATCTGAAATTTCTTTTGCTACATCAGCATTAACACTTAAGCTATCGATTCCGTTTTCAACAAGATATTTTACCATTTCTTTTCTGCTTGCAGATTGTCCGCAAATGCTTGATTCAACTTTGTATCTTTTGCAGACACGAATCACATAAGATAACTGATATAAAACAGCAGGGTGCATTTCATCATAAAGATGCTGGACTTTTTCATTTCCTCTGTCAACAGCAAGCATATACTGAGTTAAATCATTTGTACCAAAAGAAATAAAATCAATTTTTTCCTCGCATAATTCTTTTATTATCTGAACTGCTGCGGGAGTTTCAATCATTACTCCTACTTTTGCATCTGTGAAATTAATTTCTTTCAGAATTTTCTTGACTTCCTGGACTTCATTCACGCTTATAATTTGAGGCATCATTATTCCTATTTTCTTTCCTGATTCTGCTATTTTTTTTAACGCAGATAATTCTGCTTTCAAAATTTCTGGATTTTTTATTCCATACCTTATTCCATGCATTCCTAACATTGGATTTGCTTCAACTTCCTTTGGAGCACCTTCTAAGTTTTGAAACTCATCACTTCTTATATCAGATGTTCTTACCCATAACTCTTCAAAATATTCTGCAATTTGATTTACTCCTTTGAAAATCACTTCTTCATAATCTTCTATCTTATTTTTCTTTAAGAAATATTCTGGATGTTTTCCTGATTCTGCAATAATTCCTTCTACTCTTAACAATCCAACTTGTTTTATTCCTGTTTGTGCTGCTCTTTTAGCGAATGTTGGCAGGTCCACTATCAATTTTATTTTTGTCTTTGTTTTTGCTGAAACAGCAAGAATTTCTTTTTGTGTTGTTTCTGCTATTTTTCCTTTGTAAATCTTTCCTGTGAAGCCATCAACAGTTATTATTTCCCCTTCTTTTAGTTTCGTTGTTGCTTCTTGTGTTCCTACAACAGCAGGAATACCCATTTCTCTGGATACAATTGCAGCATGTGCTGTTAATCCTCCTTCATCAGTAACTATTGCAGCTGCTTTTTGCATTGTTACAACCATATCTGGATTTGTCATTTTTGTAACGAGAATATCCCCTGCTTTTAGCTTGTCCAAATCTTCTAGATTTCCAATAATTTTTATTTTTCCTGAACCAATTCCTGGAGAAGCAGCAATTCCCTCTAAAACAATTTCTCCCTTCAATTCTTTTGTTTCTCCTCCTCTTGTTTCAAGAGTTGTGATTGGACGTGTTTGAACTGCATAAATATTTCCCCCTTCTATTGCAAATTCAATATCTTGTGGTTTTTGGTAATGTTCTTCTAATTTTAATGCAAGTTCAGCTAATTTTTTTATTTCACCATCTTTCAAAACTTGCTGCTTTGACTTTTCAGGAGTTAATTTCACTGTTTCTGCTGCCCCTCCTGAATTTCTGGTGTATGCTATTTTCTTTTCGTTTATTTTTCTTTCTATTATTTTTCCACCTGAAACAATGTAACTATCTGGAGTGATTGCCCCTGAAACAATTCCTTCTCCTAATCCCCAAACAGCTTCTACTATCACATTATCATTTTTCTTTGAAGGGTCTTTTGAGAAAACTACTCCTGACTTGTCTGAATCTATCATTTTTTGAACAACAACAGCTAAACTCATATCTTCATGCTTGAATCCTTTTTTATTTCTGTAATATGTTGCTCTCGGTGTAAACAAGGAAGCAAAGCATTCTTTTATTTTTTTTAATAATTCTTGATTTCCTTTCACATTCAGGAATGTTTCTTGCTGTCCTGCAAAACTTGCTCCTGCTGAATCTTCTGATGTTGCTGAACTTCTTACTGCTACAAAAATATCTGAAGAAGCATTTTTCAAGATGTCCAATGCTGTTCCATTTATATTTTCCAGGTCCCTTGTGTCCATATAACTGTAAGACTCGAGAATTTCGTCTTTCATTTCTTTTGGAAATTCTGCTTTTACAATTAACTCTCTTATTTCTTTTGTTACACTTTCTAATTGTTTTGTATCTTCATAATTTATTTCCGCAAGAAGTTCCATTATTTTTTGTTTTATTCCTGCTTTTTCAATGAAGTAATCATAAGCTTGAGCTGTAACAACGAATCCAGGAGGAACAGGAATCTTAGCATTAAACATTTCTCCTAAATTTGCACCTTTTCCACCTGCTGTTGATCCCGAGTCTTTGTTTATTTCAGAGAACCATTTAACAAAATCAACTTTATTTCCCTCTTTCATTAATTAAAAAGTGAAATATAGTTAATAAATATTATTATTGGCTTATTGCACTAACCGGACAAGAATCAATTGCTTCTTTGACGCAAGGAAGTTTTTTTTGTGCTTTTACAAAGGCTTTGCCATTGTCTTTCATGTCAAAAACTTCACTGCATATAGAGGGGCATAAACCACAACCAATGCATTGGTTTTCATCTATTTTAATCATACGTAAGACACCTCCAGGTTTCTTGCTGACAACTTCCCTTTAGTTTTTTGCATTAAATTTATGGTATAGTTAAATTTATAAATTTAATTAATTCTTTCTTAATATGATATTATGGGTTTTGCTGATAATACCTGCAATAGTAATCTTGGCATTTTTTGTTTATTTTAATAGATTTGCAAGTTTAGGAAACAGGATTGAGAATTCTTTATCTCAAATAGATGTTCAATTGAAAAGAAGAGCTGATTTAATTCCTAACCTTATTGAAACAGTAAAAGGTTATGTAAAACACGAAAATTCTGCTATAAAAGCAGTTACTGATGCAAGAAAAGCTCTTGTAGGAGCTACAGGATTAGAAAACAGGGTTAAGGCAAATAACAAGCTGGAATCTGCTTTGAAAACTATTTTTGCTATTGCTGAAAATTATCCTGATTTGAAAGCAAACACTAATTTCCTTGAATTGCAGAGAGAACTTGCAGCAACAGAGGACAAAATTGCTTATGCAAGACAATATTACAACGATAGTATTTTTACTTACAATGACTTATGCAAGACATTCCCTGGAGTTTTCTTTGCAAGACTTTATAGCAAAAAACCAAAAGAATATTTGAAAATTGCTGAACGTGAAAGAGAGTTAGTTAAAGTGAAGTTTTAATCCTTAATCATAAACTCTTCCTCTTTTATCAATTTTTAAGACATACAAAACCTTAATTTTATCTTGGACATCAATAATTAGTCTATAATCTCCTACTCTTAATTTATATCCCTTAATTTGTTCTAAATGTTTTAGATAACGAAATGGTTCTTGTTTACATTCTTGCAATTTATCCCAAATTCTTTTTTTGATTGAATATTCTAATTTATTCAAAAAGTCCAAAGCTTTTTTCTCAAACTGAAGTTCATACATCTTACAAGCCAAGAATTTTCTTTGCCTCTTCTTCTGTATAGAATTCTCCTTTCTTAATTCTTTCTCTTGCTTCTTTAATCTCTTTGATTGTTTTTTGGGATAATTTTGGTTCATCTTCGCACAGCTTTGCAATGTAAATTAACTTTCTGATTAATTCATTGTAACTTTCATTTTTGTATTGTTTGAATTTGTCCAAATCTTCTTTTGTTTGAACATTCAAGCGTATTGTTGTTTCCATCTTCACTCCGTGCGGTGTCGGTGTCCATGCTTTATAGCTTTGACTGTGACTTTGCTTTTGAGTATATCATTGTATACAAATGTATACTTTTTATACTTTTCTGTTTTTTAAAACCCTAGTTTTAAAAACCAATTCTAACTTTATATTTTATGTCAGAAAGAATTCATTTTGATGACCAGATAGCAAGAAACAAGAGAAAATCTGTGTTTCTTATGGTAATTATATTTGGAGTAATAATTGCTTTAGGTTATGTTATTTCTTATGCATTTTCTCCTATTTATTTTTCAATGATTATGATTATTGCTGTAATATTTTCAATCGGTTATGTTCTGATTAGTTATTACAATTCAGACAAGATTGCTCTTGCTAGTGTTGGAGCAAAAGAAGCTAAAAGAAGCGAATACAAGCAATATTATGATGCTGTTGAAGGATTGACAATTGCTTCAGGAACACCAATGCCTAAGCTTTATGTAATGAATTCAGAACAGATAAACGCGTTCGCATCAGGAAGAAATCCAAAGAATTCTGTAATTTGTGTTACAATAGGTGCTTTGAAAAAACTTGACAAGAACGAATTAGAAGGAGTATTAGCACACGAATTATCTCATATTTCAAATTTTGACATAAGATTCATGACTCTTACAGCAGTCATGGTTGGAATGATTTCCATTATATCTCAAATTTTTTTAAGAAGCTTTCAATTCAAGAATAATGACAATAAGGATAACAAACTAGGAGGAATATTTGTTTTAGTCGGAATTGTTCTTGCTATTCTTGCTCCTATTGCTGTTTATTTTGTTCAAATGGCTATCTCAAGGAAAAGAGAATTCACTGCAGATGCTACTGCTGTTAAAATTACTCGATATCCTGTTGGATTAATAAGAGCATTGAAGAAAATTAAAGAAGAGAACAAGCCAGAGAAGAAAGTTAACAAGGCAGTTGCTCCTTTATTTTTTTCAGACCCTTTTGTTAATCTGACAAGCACTCATCCCCCAATCCAGAAAAGAATTGAAGTTTTGGAGAGGATGTGAAATGTCTGCTTCGCAGATATTAATATAATATTAACTTAGAAACTTGGGGTTTGACTTAAACGATTATCATTAACTTAAACGTTTACAAAAGACTTCAATTATTCTATTCATTTTTTCTGCATTAATCAGCAACTATTTTTGATTAGATTTATAAATTAATTTCTCTTCTTGGTATAATGGGTTTTATAAGAGGTGCATTGGCTGTTCTTATTGGAGTTTTATTATTTGTTTCTATTCTTTCAGGAGCTTTTTTATTAACTTTATCTTCTTCGCTTAAATATGAAAATGTAAAAGAAAAATTTACTCCTATTGTTGATGGAATTGTTCAACAAGGAGGATTAACTCAAGAACTTGGAGCGAAATCTTCTCTCATGAAAACTTACTGCAATCAAAGTTTAGAATATGTATTCAAGTATCAAGATTATACTATTAATGTGCCTTGTAATATTATCTTTAATGGAACAAAGGCAATTGTTGATTATGGAGTTGAGAAAGCAGTGGAACAAACTTATTACAAAGAATATAATTGTGAATTTATTGATTGTTTTAAATCAGGGGAATTACCTGTCTTTTTAATTTCTGAAAAAGCAAGGGATTATTTCATTAGCAAATTTTATTTTGTTCTATTTTTCTTTATTCTTCTTAGCATTTTAATGTTTGTTGTTCTTCAGAAAAAATCAGGAATTTTAACAATACTTGGCAGTTTCTTTGTTGTTGCTTCATTAATCATTTGGAAAATAGGAAATGTCATAATTATGCCTATGAATAAGCAAGTTAAGGATATAGTAGGAATCTTTTTTTCTACTTCTTATTCTGTTTTTATTAAAATGCTAATAATAGGAGTTATACTTGTTGTATTTGGAATTTCATTCAGAATTGCAGGAATTGGAATGAGGATTAACGAATTCTTTTCAAGAATGAAAGCAAAAGAAGAATCAAAGAAGAAAAAGAAATAATTTTTATATATATTATATTGAATAAATCCTTAAAAAGAGTTCAATCCTGAAAAAGGAATGGCTAAAATGTATATCAGAGAAGATGATACTCGAAAACCATTTGTTGGAGAACAACTTTCTCTTAGAAGATTTAGTGTTTCTGTTCCTTTAAGCGGAAGTGTGGATAATCCCCTTGGATTTGTAGATAATAAAGGCAAGGCAGTCTATGTTCCAGATGATTCAATTTTAGTTCGTAATACTGGTGGTTTTTATCATGTTGAGGTTTTTCCTGATGAGGAAGTAGAAAATTCCTCATGTTTTGGTTATCATAAAGATGCAGTTCACTTAGTCAAAGTAGATAAGGGGAGATTGGAAAGAGAAGTCGATCCAGATAAATTAATCTATAGAAAATTCAGATTTGCAGGTTATTGTCCTCTATAAGTTTATAATCTTCTTTTTGTAATTTTAAATTATGTGCAATCAATGTGAAACAAATCCTGTGTATGAATTTACTAATCAAAGGAAGCTCTGCAAAAGTTGCTTTGTTAGATACTTTCAGAAAAAGATTTTTTATGTAATTAGAAAATTTAAAATGGCTCATTCAGGAGACATGATTGGATATAAGAATAACAAAGGCTTTAGGGATGTTGTTCTTGAGGATGTTTTGAAAATGTTTGCTGAAAAAGCAAACGCTAATCTCATAAAATCTTCAAAGGCAAATAAGATTGCTATTTCTTCAACTCTTGATTCAGAAACAGATGAGATAACACATGAATTAATGAAGGAAAATTCAAAGATGAAGTTTGCTCCTGTTGAAAAGAATATAATCAAGCCTCTTTATCTATTTCTTGATGAAGAAGTTTTGCTATACGCAAAAATAAGAAAATTGAAATTCAAAGAGATTAAAAATAAAAAAGATAAAATTTCTTTATTCATTGATGAACTTGAAGAAAAACATCCTGAAATTAAGAGAGCGATTGTTAATGGGATTTTGAAGATGGAGAATTTAAGATAAAAAATAGTTTGATGTCGCTCAATTGATATCAAATTAACTTGAAAACGTTTGTTATAAGTTGCTCAAGATGTCAATGAACCTCAATATAGATTAACTCTGTTTTTTGCTTAATAATAAATTTTATTCTCTCTTATCTTCCTGCAATTTCCTTGTAAAGTTATCTAGGAAACCTTTGTACTGGTCTCTCTGCTTAAGTTCTCTTATGCTATAAATAGGAACCCCATCAATTACTCTTCTTTCTGTCTTTGCAAATCTCTGAACTCTTTCATTCATCTTGTCGCTCATTAAAACATCTTCATTAGCAAGAAGTGCAATTCTCTTTGAGATTGTTGTTAATGTTCCAATGCTCATGAACTTTAATGTTGCATCCTGCTTTGCTATTATATCTCCATGATGCAACGAGATTCCAAAATCAACCTTGTTCTTGTATAATCTATTATGGTCAAGAAGGATTTCTTTTGCTGCCTGACTGACTTTTAATGCATCTTCTTCATTCCTGAAAGTTTTTGTTCTTAATGGAACAAAAAGGAAGAAAATCATGTCCTGGCTTTCATATTCAACTGCCTTTTGTTCATCAGCCATTTCTTCTATTTTTTGAAGAGTATTTCTCACATCTTCTTTTGTTTTCATCTCTCTTAGATTTTTTATTCTTAAGCAAACAACAGTTGCGTCTTGCTTTTCTCCTTTTATTGACAAAGATAATTCTGCCTTGTTGTTTTTAGGAGCATTCATTGATTCTTCTGTTATATTTAGTATTCTGGCTTGTCCTTGCTTTTTGTTTCTCTTTGGAAAAATTTTCCCAAAGAAACTTTTTTTCCTTATTTTTCTGTAAACTAGAAATGCTACAAATCCAAGAATTAAAATCAATGTAATCCAAACAGAAGGATGTCTTATTGCTTCTGAAAATCCTCCGAAGTATTCTCTAACGCTAACTTCTTTTCCTGTAAGTGAAACCAATCCTGTAATGCTGGAACCTTCTGCTGTCTTTATTTCAACATTGTATTCTCCTGTTGGAGCACTTAATTCATACTTCTTTTCTTCATCAACATTAAGAGAGACATTTATGTTTAGAGAACTATTCCCTAAATTAACAAGAATTGTTTTATTATAAATGACATTTCCAATATTTTTTACAATTATTGTCTTGTTTATTATTGACATGTCAACAGCCTCTTTTTCTTTTATTGTGAAGTTAGATATTGCTTCTAATTTATTTGAAATAGCAACAACAGCCCAGTTTGAAGGCTTTTCGTTGTATTTTATTGGAAATTCATAAAATACATCTGTCGGCTTGTCTGATTGTTCTATTATTATATTATCACCATTTTTTATTGTTACAAAAGAAGTTGAAGGAATGCTCACTCCTGTTTGGTCATGGAGAATTGTTTTTATCTTTGCACTTGTTCCTGGTTCTACATCTGAATTTTCAAAAACTATTTCCAAATTTGAAGGAACTTGTTTTACTTTCACCTCTACTGTTGCTGTTCCTGAATTTGTTGTTGAACCAGAGTCTGGATCTTTTTCATATGCATTTAAGCTTACAGAATAAGCACCTGCTTTTATTCCTGCAGGAAGAGTTGTATTTATCATAAAGAAACCATTAGTTATTGTTTCTGAATCTGTTAGCACAGAAGTATTTCCATCGAGAAGTTGCAATTCAACAAATCCCCCTGTTCCTCCTTTACCGCTTTCTTTTGCGATATTTCCTCTAATTAAAAATTCTTTTGAAGGCTCAAATTCTGTCTGTGTTGATGTAACTGTTATTATCATTAAATTTGAAATTTTAAAATCATTTGTTGCCAAAGATTCTGCAAAGTTTGTTGAATGTGTAAAGGTTATAATTATCTTGCAATCTCCAACTAATTCTCCTAAAAAAGATTTCGATAATTGTATTTGTTTTGCTATTGTTTCTGAAACTCCTCTGTTTATTGTTCCCCCTTGAATGAATTTTTTAATTCCATTGCACATCAAATCTATTGCATAACTTCCCCCCTCATTTAGTGGAGGAGTTATTGTTGTTCTTAAGGGAATTATTTCTTCTAAATTATAGACTTGTCCTGCTGAAGGTTGTTCATGAATAAATATGCTTCCTTCTGCAGATACTAAAGAGACTAGAAAAATTACTAAAATTAATGAAATTACTAATCGCCTCATTTGTCTCTTTTTTACCTCTTAATTCTAATGGAATTTTAGATTTATAAATATTTATTTTCAATATGTTTAAAAATAAATCGTTCTTTAATACTATTATGAAAGAGAAGCGAGAAAAAAAAGAGATGAAAGTCACTCCATGGAATGTTTCTGGAAAGATTGATTATGAAAAGTTGATAAGAGAATTTGGTGTTTCTAAGATTAATGAAGAACTTCTTGAAAGAATAAAGAAACATACCAAAGAACTGCATTTCATGCTTAAGAGAAATGTTTTTTTTAGTCACAGAGACTTGAACTGGATTTTGAATGAATATGAAAAAGGAAACAAGTTTTTTCTTTATACAGGAAGAGCACCTTCTGGAAAAGTTCATTTAGGACACATGATGCCATGGGTTTTCACAAAATGGCTACAAGACAAGTTTAATGCTGAATTATGGTTTCAGTTTCCAGATGAAGAAAAATTTTTGTTCAAACAAGACTTGAAATTTGATGATGTTCAGAAATCATTGAAAGACAATATGCTTGATGTTATTGCGGTAGGATTTAATCCAAAGAAAACATATTTTCTTGTTGATACTGTTCATGCTAATTTAATGTACAAAGAAGCATGCAAAGTTGCAAAGAAAATAACTTTTTCCATGGTTAAAGCATCTTTTGGACTGAATGAAAATTCAAATATAGGAGAAATTTTTTACACTAGTATGCAGACTGTTCCTGCTTTTTTACCTTCTATTCTAAAAAAGAAAAATATTCCTTGTTTGATTCCTTATGCAATTGACCAAGATCCTCATTTTAGATTAACAAGAGACATACTTCCTAAATTAGGATATTACAAACCCGCATCTATTCAATGTTCTTTTTTACCACCCTTAAACGGAGTTAGTGGAAAAATGTCTTCTTCTGAGCAATATTCTATTTTTACAACAGATTCTCCAAAAGAAGTTGAAACAAAAATAAAGAAATATGCTTTTTCAGGAGGAAGAGATAGCATTGAAGAACATAGAAAAAAAGGGGGAAATCCTGATATTGATGTTTCTTTCCAGTATCTTAGAATGCTTTTTGAACCAAATGATGAAAAATTGAAAAAAATCTATGAAGAATATAAGTCAGGAACAATGCTTACAAGTGAATTGAAAATGATTTTGATTGAAAAAATAAATGCTTTTCTTAAAGAACATCAGAGAAAGCGAAAACTTGCTGAGAAGCAAGTGGGAAAATTTTTGAATTGGGATAAATAACTTTTTTATAGTCTGTTCTATTTAGTCTTTTATGAAAAGAGGGGTTTTTATTTTTGGAGGTTTATTTTTATTAATTATTATGATTATTTCCTATTTTGTTGTCGCTGTAAATTTTTCTCCAACTAATATTTGGAATGTTACACTTAATGGACCTCAGAATAATGGCGATGTTGGTTTTGCTATCACTTTAGATAATGAATCTAATATTTATGTAACAGGAGATTTTTATAATGAAAGAAATAACACGCGAAAAACTAAATTACCCTCTTAAGAACTTTTTAGGAGATTTATGGCATTTTTTAGGCAAACATAGATTTAAATTTATAATCCTAAGTTTGATAATTGCAATCGCATCTTTTTTAGAACTTATTCCTCCGATAATAACCTCAAAAATAATTGATTTCTTTACTACTTATTCTAAAGGACAACCTTTGGATTTGTTTTATATTTATATCGCTTTCCTCTTTGCTATCCTGATTATAGGCACCTTTTTACGACTTGGTGGAAAACATTTTTTTAGTATTTATGCAAATACTGTTCAGAAAGAAGTCAAAACAGAATCATTTCAGAAATTAATGGAAGGAGATTTATTCTGGCACGATAAAGAAAATACAGGAAACAAAATGCAGAAGATTTCAGATGGTGTCAGTGCAATAGGCAGTTTGATGGATTTTTACATAAATTCAGGCATAAGCATGGTTGTTTCTGTAGTTGGTATAATTATTATTCTCACTTACTTTGGATTCAAGTATGCTTTAATTGCTATTGCTTTTATGCTCGTTTATTTAATTATTGATTTTTCATTCAACAAAAAGCTTGGAAAGAAAACCCTTGATGTTCAGATTGCCAAAGAAAAGGCTGCAGGAAAAGCATACGAGTTTTCTTCAAACATTGCTACTGTAAAATCTCTTGGAATTGAGAAGTCTGCAAATGAAGAAGTTTATTCAAACGAAGAAACTATTCTCCAAGCAAGAAATGAAAGAAGAAAAGTAAGCACGACTAAATGGACTACAGTACAGTTGATTTCTGTAATATTTTATGTTATTTTTACATTTATAGTTGGAAGAGATATTGTTTTAGAAGTTGTAACAATAGGTTCTATTGTAATTTATTTAAGTTATGTGGCAAAAATTCAATCAACTTTAAATCAAGTTTCAGGATATTCGGATATGCTTATTGATACGAGATACAGCATTTACAGAATGATGGGTTTGTACAAGTCAATTCCTAAAATAAATGAAGAAGGAGCTGTTGATTTGGAAAAATGGGATAGTCTGACTGCAGAAAATCTCAGTTTCAAATATAGGAATGAGGAGGTTCTGGAGAATTTTAACTTTAAGATAAATCGCGGAGAGAAAATAGGAATAGTCGGAATATCAGGAAGCGGAAAATCAACTCTTTTCAAATTACTGCTGAAATTATATCTGCCTCAGAAAGGAATGATTTATTTTGATTCTAAACCAATAACAGGTTTAAAGAGAGATTCAATCACTAAAAAAATTTCTATTGTTCCTCAGGAAACAGAAGTTTTCAATATCAGTTTTAGAGAGAACGTAACAATTTCAACTCCTGGAAATATTAATTATAAAAAATATAAGCAGGCTCTTGAGCTGAGCCAGTGCGTGCCAATAATTTCTAAACTCAAAGACAAGGATTTGACTCTGATGGGAGAAAAAGGGGTTCGTTTGTCAGGGGGAGAAAAACAGCGTCTTGGAATTGCAAGAGCATTGTACAAGGGTTCTGATGTGTTTATCTTTGATGAATCTACTTCTAATCTTGATTATGAAACAGAGAGAAAAATTCAGGATGCGTTTGACAAAGAATTCAAAGACAAGACTTTAATCTTTGCTGCACATCGTCTTTCAACACTTAGAAACATGGACAAGATTTTAGTCATAGAACGAGGCAAAATAGTTGAAGAAGGCAGTTATAATAAATTAGTCAGAGAAAAAGGGGAATTTTACAGAATTTTAAAGAAACAGGAATCTAAAAATAAAATTTAGTATAATTTTAAAACAAGCCCGTGATTTTTTGTATAAAATGCTTTTTTTCTTTTATAATATTCTCCCTCTTTTTTTTCAACGTCTCTCACATATTTTTCTGTTTCTTCAGGCAGTTTGTTCCAATTCCATTTTCCCAGTGTTCTAAAATTTCCTAATCCCCAATTATAACCCACAAGGATTATTTTTTTTCTTTGATTATCATTAAGTTTTTCCCATCCTGGGTAAATATCGTTACATGTTCCATCAAGTCCCATGAGAATTTTTATTCCAACCTCAATATTTTTTAAAGGAGTAAAAGCATTTTGATAATAATTTGATTTGTCAACAAGTTCCCATGTATCTTTCATTATTTGCATATGTCCTCTTGCTCCTGCTTTACTTATTGCTCTTGGATTTTCTCTGCCTGTTAGAGAGTTCATGGATTCTGCATAAACAATTGCCCTGACAAATTCTTTGTTTATGTAAGGATGCTTTATTCCTTTTGATTCATACAGAGAATCTATAATCTGATAAATTTCATCTTTTGCAAACTCCTGATTTTCCATGTCTCGTAATCTTTCTATTAAACCTATTGGTTTTGGAAGAACAATAGATTCTGCAATGCTTTCAGGGACATCTATGAATCTAAGATGTCTTTTTCCCCCTTCTCTGTAAACTTTACGCATTGGTTCATTCAATGCAGGAGCATGTGTGCTAAATGGTTTTGCTGTTCCAACTAAGAGAAGTGCCGATAAGGCTAATAAGAGTTTTTTATTTTTCATCAGAAGCTTATATTTAGCAGGCAATCTGTTAATTTTATAAACTTTATGTATCTCTTAGTTTCATGAAAATCTTATCATTACATTGTGATTATATCAAGTTCAAGCCTTTGAAAAAAGCCTTAAAAAATGTTGAAGAACTTTCTGTTAAAGAGAAAGAGGAAAAAACAGTGAAAGAAGCATTAGTCATACTTACTGCTGTTGAAAAAGGGGATGAGAATATCTCTGTTTTATCTGATAAGTTAGCTGAAAGCGTAAAAGATATTGCAAAGCAAGTAAATGCAAAGAATGTTGTTCTTTATCCTTATGCTCATTTATCAAGCAATCTTGCTAATCCTGAAATTGCTGTAAAATTACTAGATGAAGCTGAAAAAAAGCTGAAAAAGAGTTTTAGTGTTACAAGAGCACCTTTTGGATATTACAAGGAGTTTGAATTAAAGGTTAAAGGACATCCTTTATCTGAATTGTCAAGAGAAATAAAAGTTGATGGAACAGGAAAAATAGTTGAGGAAAAATATGATGCAAAACAACTGCTTAGAGAAATATCAAAGACAAAATTAGATAGTTCTAAATTAAAAGATAATGACCACAGAATAATCGGACAGCAGATGGATTTGTTTAGTTTTAGTGAAGTTGCGCCTGGAATGGTTTTTTGGCACAATAACGGGTTAATTGTAAAAAATGAACTTATTAATTTTTGGAGAGAAGAACATAGAAGAGCAGAATATCAGGAGGTTTCAACTCCTCAGATTATGGATTCTAAACTTTGGAAAGTTTCAGGGCACTGGGAGAAATACAAAGAAAATAATTTTGTTACAGAGTATGAAAAAAGAAAGTTCCTTGTTAAACCAATGAATTGTCCTGGAGGAATGTTAGTATACAAGAATAAACCAAAATCATACAAAGAATTGCCTTTGAGAGTTGGAGAATTAGGAATTGTTCACAGAGTTGAGCTTTCAGGAGTTTTAGCAGGACTTTTTAGGGTAATACAATTCACCCAAGATGATGCACATATTTTTTGCACAGAAGAACAAATTGAGGAAGAAATTTTTAAAATAATGGATTTGATAAATTTATTTTATAAAAAATTTAATTTACCCTTTGACCATGTTGAACTTTCTACTCGTCCTGAAAAAAGAATAGGAAGTGATAAAATATGGGACAAATCAGAAGCTCTATTGGAAAAAGTTTTGAAAAAGAGAAAAGTGAAATATAAGATAAATAAGGGTGATGGTGCTTTTTACGGACCTAAAATTGATTTTCATATTAAAGATTCTCAAGAAAGAACTTGGCAACTTTCTACAATCCAATTGGATTTTTCAATGCCAGAAAGATTTGAATTAGAATATATTGACAAAGATAATACAAGAAAACAGCCAGTAATGCTTCATACAGTTACTTATGGGAGTCTTGAAAGATTTATGGGAATTTTAATTGAACATCTAAATGG
>JAUSIC010000007.1 GCA_030648285.1 Nanobdellota archaeon
GTGGTAAAAAAATTAAAAAAATAAGTGAGATAAGTGAAAAAACAGGGCTTTCAATTGTCAGAGTAGCACAAGAATGTAAAAAATTACGAGGAAGAGACATGATTGAACTTTATAAAGAAAACGGTCAACTTAAAAAAGTTAGTGGAGAGTTAGCGTATATAAAAAAAGATTTTTTTACACTCCACCGGGATAAAATTCTTAACCTTGCAAAAAATAAGAAAAGTCTAGAAAAAATTAGTACCAAAAGTAACCCTAAAATAAATGTAACTTCTGAAATAATAAGAATAAAATCTAATTGGTCCCCAAGAATTGAACAAATATCTATTGAAGATATTGATAATTTTAAAGGAGTAAAAAATATATCCTCTTTTAAAGATAAATCAAAATTTTATGAAAAAGATGTCAAGACCAAATTTAAAAAAATTCTTTATGAAGAAGGAGACTTTACAGATTGGGGTGGAGAAAAAAATGATCTCTTTACTACTCGTGTTAAATTTAACGGAAAAAGAATTCCTTCTGCTTTTGCTTTTAAGGGCAAAGGTACAACAGGTATACTAACACCAAAAAAGATGGGAAAGAATGCTGACCAGATTCAAAGATTGTTTCAGTCTCCAGCAGAAATTTTCTTTGTACAGTATAATGGACAAATTGCCCAAAGTATAATCGAACAAATGAAAAACTGTGCTACAATAAATTCTTTACATGATGGCAAAAAGATATATTTTGGGGTGATTGATGGATTAGATACAAACAAGATTATGCAATCTTAACCCCTTTAATAATTCCTTCCGCTCTCTCTTCAATACTCTTCATTCTCTTCTTTAAGATTTCATTCTTTTTTTTCATTTTTAGTTAATCTTTGTTCTAATTCAGTCTTTGTTATATCAACAAACATCTCTTCTTCTGAAATCGTGTCTTTCATACCCAGAAGTTCGCTGTTTTCCTTCATGATTATACGGATCAATTTTCATAAAAGAAAGAGCGTTAGTATATTTTTAATCAACTTGTATAGGTTTTGTATATACAAAAGTTGTTAGAAAGTATTAAATAACAAAGAGGGTCTCTAAATATAAATGGCAGTATTCAGAAATCATTATTTATGTGAGGGTTGTGGTTGTTCAATTCTTTTTAAATATCAATTTGAAAATGAAGAAGAAGTTCCAGTAAGATTTAACTGTCCGAAATGTTCAATTCCTATTTCTGGAAAAATAATATGCATGGATAAAACAACAATCTGGAAGTTAGAAAATGTTAAAGAAGGAGACAAAGCAACTGGAATTGATTTTGATTTTACGGTTCTGCATTCTTCCTGTTTCCCAACAGCAATAATAAGTGGGTTTGAAGCATTAACCCCCATGTTTTATTTTTTTAGGAAAACTGGGGCTAATCCAAATTCTCTCCTTGAAATTGGGCAAAACAGTTCTTTATTTGATGTTTTGAGAAAAGAATTAAAAAAAATTATATATTATCTATATTCTGGAGAAGAACAAAAAGTACTTGAGCTTCTAAAAAAAGAGGGCATAAATATATCGGAAAAAAGAGTTATTGAAGTGGTATCTAGGCTCATTGAATTGCCTTTTTTGTCAATTATAGATAAAGATGAATATATCAATTTAAGAAAAGATCAATTAAATTTGAAAATTGAAGATCTTCCAGATAATTTTTTTGTTTCAAATCATGAAAAAATCCTTTCTTTATTTAAAGAATTTTTGGAGTTTATAGGACAAATAATAGATGCTTACCCTTCGTTAAGACCTTGCTTATCTTTATTAAAAAAAGAAGAGATTAAACATATGGGTTTTGGATATTATGCTTTCAATGAAAAACTCTTAATAAAATTATATCAAGATCTATTTGAATTAAACTCCAAAATGTTAGAATTATATATGAAAATAATTGGGGAAGAAGGAAAAATTAAAGAGAAGGATACTCATGGGAAGAAAATAAATTTTTTAGATAGTAAAGGTCTTCATTATATTCAAAAAAATTTGGATTTTGATTTAAGGAATGGGATAGGTCACAAGAATATTCAATTTGATTTTAAAGAACAGGAGATTAGTTATAAAACAAAAAAAGGAACTACGGTTCTCTCTTTTCATAAGTTTTTTATTAAAATTATAAGAAATATTACCCAATTCATGGCTAATTTAAAATTATTAGCAAATCTTATCGTTATTGAAGATTTAAAAAATATCAAAAATAATTCCGGGTCCCACTAAATCATACATTTTATACGACCAGTCGGCGCGGACGTTATCCCTACATCCCCTTAAACGTTTCTCTTCCCGTAATCATGTTTTTGATTTTGTATTTCTTTTTCTTCACTTCCTCTTTTCCCAAGAATATAACTTCTTGAATTCCCTTCGCATTGGCGTAATCCAATGCTTTTGTCGGCTTGCCGAACAGGATGACAACATTCTTTCCAGAACTTCTTAATTTCTGTGCCAACTCAATTGCTTTTTTGTCTTCGTTAATTGAAAGAACCAAAGTTCTTTTTTCTGTTCTCTTTAATTTTGAAATACCTGAAAGTCTTTCTAATCCAAAAGAAATTCCAGTAGATTGAGTTCCATTAACAAGATAACTTCCTCCTCCAACAATTGTTTCTTTCATATAATTCGTTCCAGAATTGTATGAGCTCGAAATCTTTGATTGAGGGCTAATTCCTTTTGCTTTTACTTCAAAAACACTTCCATTGTAATATGATAATCCTCTAATAACAGTCGGAGAAAATAAAACCTTTACTTTATAATATAGGCAATAAGCAATTAATTCTAAAACTTCTTTGTAAGCCGGAAACTTCTTGAAATAACTTTCCCCTTTTTTCAAAACTCCAAGAACTTTCTCTGCCTTGTATTTCTTCAAGTTCTTTTTTATTTCTTCATCAGATATTTTTCCAAACTTGTCTATTTCTACTAAAACCTTTTCCCTGTCTTTTTCTTTTATTTTTTCGCTTTCAAGAATTTCATTCAATAATTTCCTGTTGTTAACTAATATTACAGGTTCTACTCCTAAATTAATTAAAACTTCTTTTGTCATTGCAAGAACTTCTGCTTCATCCTTGACTGTTGAACCAATAACATCAATATCGCATTGGGTAAATTGCCTGAATCTGTTTGAAGTAACAGGCTCATCTCTAAAAACTTCTCCAATCTGGTATCTTCTGTAAGGAAGTTTCTTGTTATTTGCAATTCTCTTTAACTGAAAAGTAAATTCGTATCTCAGGGCAAGAGCCCTATTCCCCTTGTCCCTGAGTTTGAAAATATCTGAAACAGCTTCGTCTTTTTCATTTTCACCCTTTACGAATTCCTCGTATTCTACAATCGGTGTTTCTGCTGGTTCAAATCCATAGTTCTCGAAAGTTCTCACTAATAATTTCTTTATTTCAGCCTTCTTCATGGCTTCTTCTTCTGTATAATCCTTGAATCCCTTAACAGTTTCGTTTGTCATATTATATTGGAAAATTGCCTTGCAATTTTTTATTTACTTAATAATTAATATAAAACCCCCTTTAAATTTATCTTCAACGAGTTTATCATTAACTATTATTAATCCGCGATTTTATGAGCGCAATTATTTCCCCCTAAGTTTTTCATTTAAATCATCAACCTTTTTAATTATAGACTTTGTTATTTCTTCAACAGCAACCTTATCGCTTCCTGCAACATCTTTAATTTTCCATACAATTACTTCTTTCCCATATTTTTTATTTTTATCAAAAACTTGTGAGGGAACATCATTTGCTACAACAACAGTCATATTTTGCCAAGCCATTAATTTTGAACTTAATCCTTGAATTTTTCCTTTGATATCTAATTCAAATTCTTCTTTAGCAATCTTTATAGTAAATGGGCTCAATGGATTTCCTTTGATTAACCCTGCACTTTTTGCTTTAATACTTTTATTCTTGTTAATCTTGTTAAAATAAGCGAGTGCAATTCTGCTTCTGAACCTGTTATACCTGCAGACAAAAAGTAGATTTATTTTTTTCATCTTCTCTCCAATCTCCTATTCAATTTATCAACCTTTCTTTTTATTGCTAATACAATTTTACTTATATTCTTTTTGTTCCTCTTTTGTTCGTCTTTTATCTTCCAAAGAACAACCTTCTTCATTATAGGGGCACTCCAGTAATTGAACATTATCTTAGGAATATCATTTGCAACAACAATAATCTTAGTTGCTTCTTTCAAGTCATTAATAGTTATTGAACGTGGAGTTCTATCATCTATATTAATTCCAAGAAGCTTTTTTGAAACCTCTCGCTGTACTTTATCAGAATGTCCTCCCATTATAAAACCACGGCTTCCAAGAACATGAACATTTCTATTCTTGTTAATTTTCTTGAAATATGCTTCTGCAACTCTGCTTCTGAATGCGTTGTATTTGCAAATAAATAAGATTTTCATTTTCTCTTCTCCCAAATAAATTCTTTTTCCTTTTTATTTTCTTTGATTATCTTAAAACCTAATTTTCTTAAAACCCTTTGAGAAGTTTTATTGCTTATATCTGTAATTGCAATTATTTTCTTTAATTTTAACTTATTAAACCCAAAATCCAAGATTTTTTTGCTTGCTTCTGTTGCTATGCCTTTATTTCTATATTTTCTTAAAACAATAAACCCCAACTCATAATTAGTATCTTTATTATAATAAAGCGCAATACTCCCAGCAAATTTATCATCAACTAATATAGCAAATTTATAATATTTCTTTTTCAAAAAGAGACTTTTTATGCCTTTGAAAATATATCCAAAAAAAGTATTATCTAATTCTCGTGAATAGTCTTTATTCAAAGTTAATAATAAAAATCTAAAATAATCTACAATATTGAATTTTCTTAGTTCTACCTTCACCATCTTTTACTTATTATCTAGAAATTATAGATATTAAAATCTTTTTAAATTAAAATAAGAAACTTAAAGATTTTAATTGTAAGAATTTGTGTAAATTTACTCTTTAGAAACTTTTACTGCTTTTAATCCTCTATCGCCTTTTTCTGTTTCAAAATTTACTGCATCATTCTCATTCAAAGTTATGTCTCCTATTAATCCACTTTTATGAACAAAATAGTCTTTTCCATCTTCTCCTGTAATGAATCCAAATTCTTTTACTGCATTGAAAAATTTTACTTTACCTTTCATCTGAACCTCCTTTTTCTGTTTTGATTATATCTGTTATCTCTTGGTCTTCCTCTAAAGTTGCTTCTTCTTGGGGAATAACTTTTCTTTGTTGGTATGAATTGTATGTTTGGAACATCTTCTGCGGTTATTTTTAAAGATTCATCCTTAAAAATATTTCTAAAATTTTCATAGTCTTTGTTTGACAAAAGACTTACTGCTTTTCCGTCTTTTCCTGCTCTTGCTGTTCTTCCAACACGATGAATATAATCTTCGCTTGTAGGAGGAATATCATAATTATAAACATGACTTACTCCCTTAATATCCAAACCTCTTCCAGCAACATCTGTGCAGATTAAAACATTAATCTTCTTTTGATGAAATTCTTCTAAAATCTTTATTCTTCTGTTCTGAGGCAAGCCTCCGTGAATTGCTTTTGAATTAATTCCTAATGTTTCCATGTTCTTTGCAAGAAAATCAACATTCTTTCTTGTCCTGCAAAAAACCATAGATAATGCGTTTTTGTCTTCTCTTAAAAGATGAATAAGTAATGAAAATTTTTCTTCGTCTGAAACATCATAATAAATTTGTTTTAATTGTGAAGCATCAACATAAGAATTTACAGATATCTTAATCGGATTTCTAGTATATTTCTTAGCCAAATAATCCAAATCATCAGAAATTGTAGCAGAGAACATCATTGTTTGTCTATCAGTAGGACACTGGCTTAATATTTTTTCAACATCTCTATGAAATCCCATGTCAAACATTCTATCTGCTTCATCAAGCACTAAAAATTTAACAGATCTTAAGTTTAGTGTTCTTCTGTTCAAATGGTCTAAAATTCTTCCGGGTGTTCCAACAACAATATCTGTATTGTAAAGTTTTCTTATTTGTTCTTGAATATTTACTCCTCCGTAAATAGCTAAAATATTTCTTTTCTTTTTGTCAAAAAATCTTTTAATTGTAGTCATGACTTGTTCTGCTAATTCTCTTGTAGGAGTCAAGATTAATCCTTGAACATGACTGTTTGGTATTAAATTTTCTATCATAGGAGAAGCAAAAACCAGAGTTTTCCCGCTTCCTGTTGCAGAACTTCCAATAATATCTTTTCCAGCTAATGCTAAAGGGATTGCTTTTTCTTGAATTTCAGAAGGCTCTTTGAAGCCAAAATCTTTCAGCACATTCACTAATTCTTTGCTCATTCCGAGCCTTTCAAATTTTTCCATATTTGTATATTACTAAGAAATCGATCCTTGGTCAAAAAGCCCTTGCAGACATATAGCCCAAGAACTTAAACAATTATCGTTCAGTATATAATAAAGCAGAGAAAAATAGGCTTATAAACTTATGTAAATCTATTTTTCTTTATCTTCTTCATCTTTATCTTTTACTTTTTTAGAAGGACCAGTCCATCTGAACTTCTTTCTATCTTTCTTCTTCATATTTTCTTTCTCGTTCTTTAATCCTCTCAAAAAATTTCTAACCATTTTAATATTAATTTCGTTTCAGGACGGAAGGAGTAACCAAGCCAATAGTGTACTGGTTAGGATCCATACCATTCTCCTTTAACTCCTCGCCTTTCAAGTTTTGCTTTAATTTTGGGTGATAATTTAGAAAATTCAGTATATTCTCCAAGAGTTTTCAAAAATTTATTTATAAAAATTGAATCGCTTTTAAGTTTGAGTCTTAGAACATCGCGTCTCACAACAAGTGTAAAATTAAAATTTTCACCTTTTTTGTTTAATTCCCAAAAATTCTCGAGAATCTTATTCCCATATCTTTTCTTATAATTTGACAGTTTAAAACCAGGATTTAATTTCTGAAGGGTTTTTTCAATACTTCGGATAATCCGACTATCAATCTCAAATGTGAGATTTACTTGCTGTTCAGTTCTACTTAATTGTTTTATTTTGGATTTCATACTATTATTAATTCTTTAAAGATTAAATATGTTCTCTTCATGATTTTCCACCTTGAACACTTTCGTTTCAGGGCGGAAGAGGGGAGTCGAACCCCCGTCTTACGAGCCACAGTCGCACATTCTACCGTTGAACTACAACCGCCATATAAAATCAAATGAAAAAGGATTTTTAAATCTGTTTTTCTTATACTTCTCATGGGTATTTTAATCCATAAGCAAAGAGGGGTTCCAGGTTTAACCAAGATAGCAAGATTATCCATAATCATGCTTATAATAGCAATTTCTGCTGCGTTCATAGATACTATCTGGGCAATCTACATGGATAGTTTCATAGATAACATGTCTATAATAGGTTTTATTTCAGCAGGCTTAACTTTAATCTCTTTTTTCTCTTTCTTCATTATTATTCCATTAATAGAAAAAAGCAATAAATCAAAATTATATTCAATAACTCTTTTGATGTATGTAATTACTTATATTCTCTTTGCGATAAATTCAAAATTTTATCTTTTTATTGTTCTAGCGTTTATTCTTACAATCTTAACAACAGTAAGAATAACCACTTTTGGTTTGATTGTAAAAGACAAGTCTAGTAAGAGTGAATTATCTCGGAATGAAGGATTGGTTTACACATTCATGAATGCTGGCTGGGTTGTCGGTCCTTTGATTGCAGGACTTATTGCAGACAAATTTGGAATAAACAGGGTTTTCATTCTTGCAGCAGTCTTTATGTTTATGGCTTGGGTTCTTTTTAGGATTTCAAAGATAAAAGATTCTCATAGGAAAAAAAAGGCAGATTTAAACTTAGTTAAAAATTTCATAGAATTCTTCAAAGACAAGCAAAGAGTTCTTGCATACATAATAGCAGGAGGAGGAAACTTCTGGTGGATTTTAATTTACTTGTTCATGCCTCTTTATATTTTAAAACAAGGACTTGGTGATTTGTGGATTGGTTACTTTCTCTTTGCAGTCGCAGTTCCATTGGTATTAACTGAATATGGAATATCAAAACTTGCTGGAAAAGTTGGATTTAAAAAAATGTTCAAAATTGGATTTTTCATTCTTGCTGCTGTTGCAATCGCTTGTTTTTTTATAAACAATATTTATGCAATAATGATTCTCTTGGTTTTGGCAAGCATTGGCCCTGCAATTTTAGAGCCAAACACAGAAGCATTTTTCTTTGACATAACACCTGATAAAGATGAAAGCAGGTTTTACGGCCCTTTCAATACTTCAATAGATGTTAATCAGTTTGTAGCAAAAGTAGTAAGTTCTGTTGCTTTGTTATTCCTGCCATTCAAGTATATTTTCTTGGTATTCGGAGCAGGAATGATTGTCTTGTTTTTCCTTAGTTGCGGGATAAAAGACTTTGTTGAGAAGAAGAGGAGATAATTATTGCTTTCCGTATTGTCGATTAAAACTTTGCAATTCTTCTAAAGACAAACTCTTGAGAGATTTTTCTGTATAAGGGCTTATTCCTGTTTTATCAAAAAAAGTCCTAATCTCTTCTTGTGATAACTTTGTATCTCTATCAACATCAAGTTCATATTTTACTTCTTTAAGTTTTCTGTTTATCTTAGCTTCATCAACCGTGTTCCAAATATATCCTGTAAGATATAATCCAATTGCTAATGCCAAAACACTTAGACCTGTGCCCTTTGCAATTTTTCCTACTAATCCCATGAAAATTGACATTATTAACTCTTTTTAAGGATTATTGTACTGAAATTTTATGAAAAAAAACTTGCTCGCAAACTCACAAAAGGACTAAGTATTTAATTAGGAACGTCGTTGTTTAACTGCTCAACATCTACAAAAGAATTCAATTATTCTATTATCATTTCCCGGATACAAACACTTTTTTAAATCCTCTCTCTCTAATTTTAATATGAAACCCAAATATGAATTAATGGCTCCAGCTGGAGATTTCCCAATGTTGTCAGCAGCAGTAAACGCAGGAGCAGATGCTGTTTATTTTGGTTTGAACACCTTCTCAATGCGACAAGCAGCAAAAAACTTTACAATAAAAGATTTGGATTTAATAGAAAAAATCTGCAAACCAAGGAAAGTAAAGAGATATCTTACATTAAACACAATAGTTTATAATCACGAATTAAAAGAAATTGAAGAAATAATAAAACAAGTAAGAAAAAAAGTAGATGCAATAATTTGCTGGGACTTAAGTGTTATTAACTTATGCAAAAAATACAAAGTTCCTTTCTTTATTTCAACACAAGCAAGTGTTTCTAATATTGAATCGGCAAAATTTTACAAAAAACTAGGAGCAAAAAGAATTGTTTTAGCCAGAGAATTAAATCTAAAGCAAATAAAAGAAATCTCAAAGATAAAAGGATTGGAAATAGAATGTTTTGTTCATGGAGCAATGTGTGTTTCTGTTTCAGGAAGATGTTTTACCAGCCAGTTCCTATTTAACAAATCAGCAAATCGTGGAGAATGCCTGCACCCATGCAGAAGAACTTATCTTGTAAAAGATGAAGAAGGAAATGAATTAAAAATTGAAAATTCAAGAATTTTTTCTGCAAAAGACTTGTGTACTCTTCCTTTCATAGAACAGATGAAAGATGCAGGAATTGTTTCTTTCAAGATAGAAGGAAGAAATCGTGATGCAAGATATGTAGATGCAGTAGTAAGAATTTACAGAAAAGCACTAGATAAAAAACTAACAGAAAAAGAATTAAAAGATTCATTAAAAGAACTTGAAAGAATATACAACAAAGGTTATTCTTCTGGATTTTACATAAAACTTCCGACTTCAGATGATTTTTCAAAAACAGAGAACAGTTCTGCAACAGAAAAAAAACATTTTGTCGGAAAAGTCATACATTATTTTGATAAAGTAGGAGTTGCAGCAATAAAACTTAATTCAGAATTAAAAATTGGAGATGAAATTATTATTATAGGAGATTTAACAGGAATAATAAGTTCTAAAGTAAGCAGAATTGAAATTAATAAAAAAATAGTATCAAAAGCAAAAAAAGGAAGCGAAGTAGGAATAAAGCTTCCTAAAGTAAGAAAAAACGATGAGGTTTATGTTTTAATCAAAAACCTCAAATAAAAAAATTAAAAAGTAAATGAACCTGCTTGTGAACAAAGTTGTTGGGTTCCTGTTTCATCTATAAAATAAACTCTTGCGTCTACCTTATTCAGTCTGCTCATTCCAGTAGTCATAAGAACTCCTGTTGCATTAAAATTCTTTGTACCAAATGCAGATAAATCTCCAGGTATATCTAATGCAGGTGAAGAAACACCTCCAGTAGCATTTACCATAATAAGTTTAATACCTCCAATCGGTTCTGTTCCTTGTCCTGTTCTTTCTAATCTTACATAACAAGAATACTTATTTAATGAGGTAGGGTCATAAGTACCACTACAAGTAACTGATGTTGGATTTACATTAATTCCCAAGCATTTCACTCCCAAGTCAGTACCTGATGCTCCTCTATCAAGAGTGCTTTTTACAACAGCCCAGACTATTCCTACAGCAACAATAGTTAATCCTATAAGAAGTACAGTAACAATTATTGTTGACAGTCCTTTACGATTTTTCTTTCGAAAAATTGTTGGTTCTTGACCTTTTTTATTATTTATCATCTCTCTACCTCCTTTCATCTATCAAATTTATATTTTATATATGCAGATTGTCTTTAAAAATTTATTGTCAATGGATTTATTTATTAAACCCATCTAACAAACTGAAATATTCTTTGCTGTCCATTACCTTGTCAACTTCGCTTAAACCTTGATGTTCTGCAAGCTTTGCAAATGCACTTGGCTTATACCCCCTCTTTCTTAATGCAAAAAGAGTTGGTAGTCTTAAATCTTCCCACCCTTCATACTCTCCTGATTCAATTGAGGCAACAATTTTTCTTTTAGACAATGGAATATCTTTGAATTTGATTCTTCCCATAAATGCAGTCCAAGGATATTTTTTCTTGAAAACATCAAAAATCATTTTGTGTCTTTTTGCATTATCCATGTGTTCTTTTCCTCTTATTATATGAGTCATTTTATATTCAATATCATCAACAGCAACAGCAAGATTCATCAAGGGCCAAACCTTGTATTTTTTCTTTTGTCTTGGATGTTCGTGTTCGTTTATCCTTGCTAATGGAAAATCTCTCATAGCAGGATTTGGATTTTTCATTCCTTTGTATTTCTCAGGGGTCTTGAATCTAACAACAGCATCTCCTTCCTTGAATCCACTCTTATCCAACATCTTATTCCAAAGTTCAATATTTTCTTTCAAAGAATTCTTCCTACAAGGACAATCTTTTTTCAATTCAGCAAGTTTCTTGAACTTTTCAGCAGAACAAGTGCATACATAAGCTGCTTTTTTCTTTATGAGCTTTTCTGCATAGTCATAATAAATTTTCATTCTATCTGACTGAATAATATACTCAGAAACATTTCCAAAAATCCAATCACAATCTACTTTAAATGATTTATAACAATCTGCAAATACTTTCTCTGGATTTGTATCTTCTATCCTCACATAAAATTTTCCCCCATACTTTTTTACATAAAGTGAATTTACCATATTAGAAATTATATGTCCTATGTGCAATGGCCCAGATGCTGCAGGAGCAAATCTCATTACAACTCCTGTTTTTGAAACATCAGGAAGTTCAGGAAGCCCTTCTCTCGCAGGACGTTCACTAACTTCTTTTTCCAGTTTCTTGAATTCTTTTTCCTGTTCTTCTTTTGAAAGAGAATTTATTTCTAAAAGTATTTCAATTATTCTTTTTACGTATTTTCCAACTTCTTTCTTTTCTAAACCTTCATGGAAAAGTGAAGAAATCACAGGTCCTTGAAGTGCAACTCCATCATGACTTAAAGCATTCTTTAATCCATAAGCACGAATTATTTTGTCCCAGTTTTTCATATTATTTTCCTCGCTTTAATTACTAAAAATGAAGGACGCATATTGGTTCTATCATAAACCTTTTTATTTATCTTTTCTGAACTCTTTGGCGCTCTTGTTTCTAATAATCTTTCAACAACAAACCCAGAATCATTTAAAGAATTTACGATATTCTCAAAAGTATGATGGTAAGAGATTAAATTAGCACTCTTATGCAAAGTCCATTCATATTTGTTATTATGGAAATATTTGTTAAATTGGATAATCTTAGATTTTTTCCCATTAATTTTAAGCCGTTCAGTAACTTCCATAACAGGATGATGCATTGAAAAGATAAATAATCCTCTTTTTTTGAGAATTCTTGAAACTTCTTTGAATAAAGCATTTAAATCTTTAACATAATGAACCATTAAACTACTAGTAATAACATCAAATTGAATTTTTTTGAATGGAGTTTTTTTAGCATTTCCAACATAGAATTTAATTTTAGGGTTTTCTCTTCTTGCAATATTGATTAAACTTTCTGATAAATCCAATCCAGTAATATCTACCCCCATAGAAGATAATCTTTTGGTAAATATTCCTGAACCACATCCTAAATCTAAAACCTCTTTATTTTTTATATTTCCTTTCAGAAGAGACATCATTGCTGGTTTTTCTACAAATTTATGCCAAAAATTAGTCTCTGAGTTCAATAAATCTTTATGATATTGCTCTGCAAATTTGTTATAAGCTCTTTCATTTTTATTCATATTTCAAAAAAGAAACTAATCTTAATAAATTTATTCAAAACAAATCTTCAGAACTCTTCACGCCAACTTTCTTTTCAAGAAGTTCAATTCTTTGTTGCAAATGATAAATCTGGTTGCTCAAATCTTCCATCTTGTTTGTTATATTTAGAAATCTTCTTGCCAGTCTTCTTCTTTTTTCATCTTCGCTCAAATTTTCGGATTCTGATTCAGAACTTGAAGAAACAGCAGGAATTGAATCTGATTGGTTATCTCTGTTAAAATTACCAAAAAAGCCAAAAGCAGACGAAGTTTTCTCTTGTTCTTGCGTTTCAACCTTTTTTTCAGCGACTTTTGCTCTTTGCCGTTTATACCCTTCTGTCCAGTCAACTACTTCTTCTCTCTTTTTTCCAAAAAGTCCCATGAGTTCTAAACGAGAAATCTCTTTATAATATTTTCTCTGTTTCTTACAAATAGTTTAAAAATATCTTTTGCTTATGAAAAATAAGAAAATGCCAACAGTAGAACAACTAATTGCAGTGATAAATCCTGATTTGTATATGGCAACTTCAGATAATCCTGCAGAAAGAAAAAAAGAATTAAATGATATTAAAGAATTGATAAAAAAAGAGGGATTTTCAAAAGCAGCAGAAAAAGTAAAACCAAAACCTCTTTCATCTCATGGTCTTGTTTATGATTCAAGTTCAGAGACTTTAGAGCCAATTTATTTCTACATTCTCGATTTGTTAAGTGATCGTGGACTCTCTCCTGAAAAATATGTTGATAATTTTGTTTCTTCACCGGGTTCAGGACATTTTGCAGAATTAGGACAAAGGGCAACAATAATGCAGCAGCAAGGAGCAAAAATCCTTGGTGACGTAAATACTGTTCTAAGAAGCGTGCTAAATCTTATTTATGATTTGAAGGATTTTAAAATAAGATTAGAATCTTATAATGGATTAAATTCAAAAGATAAAAGCGAACAGAATGCTTCAATATTATCACTAAAACAAATTTGGCTTGACAGAGTTGATATGGCTCGTGGGAATTCAAGCTTAAAAGCAATGGCAATGCAAGGAGGTTTCCAGACCTTGCTTCACGCTTTTCTTGCTTCAAATACCATGAAAGAAGTGGATGATTTAGACTTGAATGATGTTGTAAAAAGAATTCTAAAACCAAGACTTCAGGAATTTAATATCTGGTTAAAACAATCAGAAGATGAATTAAGAAAAAGATATGAATTAGAAAAAACTTATTTGAGAAGTCAAGTTAATAGCCTAAAACTTTATTCCCGTTGGGCAAAACCATATCTTAAAGCAGCAGCACAATTAGAAATGAAAGAATCAGGAAGAAATCCTGCTTTGGTAAAAACATTCAATACAATTCTTCTTGAATTAACATTAGTTGGAAAATCAGAAGTAAAAATCAAGGAAAATGCTATAGCAGGAAGTTTACCAAAAGATTTTGCAAATGAAAAATTTTTAAGGACACAAAAAAGAAAATATTACACTTGCATTGTTATCAGTCTTGCATTCAGAGGAATACCTCAAAGAGCAGGCGGACAGCAGTCTCACTATGTTTTTGGAGGAAAAACAGATGTTAAATTTGAAGCATATGCCTTGAATGAAGATGAACTAAAAAAACTTAGTAAAGAAGCAGAAAAATCAGATGTGGGAGATGTATTAAAATTAATAGAAGGAACAACAACAGAAAGTCTGGACCAAATGCAAAAAGAAATTGATGAAATATTAGATGAAAAACCAAAAGAAGAAAAGAAAAAGAAAGACACAGGAAACATGAATCCTTTCATGGCTTTGCTTGGAAAGTATGAAGGAGAAGAAACTAAAGGAGAAAAGAAAAGCGAGAAAAAGACAACAGAAGAAAAAGGAATTAAGAAAATATTAATGGATTGGGGAATTATGAAAAAGCCAGAGAAAAAGAAAGATGAAGATGAAGAAATCAAGCCTGATAATTTCGTAGAAAGCGAGAGCATCCGCCCGTTAGCTGCTGCGAATGCAGAGGAAATGCTGTTCAAGATGTTTGACTTGTACAAGAAAGTTCATGGAATGCCAAGTTATACTTAAGATTTATATTATATTATAAATATCTGCGAAGTAGACAATTTTATATATTTCCCCTTCCTCAATAATTCATGAAAAAAGTCCTCAGGAAGAACCTTGTGGATTTTCATTTCAAAAAATAAAATGAAAAAGAGCAAGAATTCTAAACAAAAACAAGTTATGAAAAAAAAACCTGTTGCTAATAAAAAAAATATTCAAGAGGAAATAAAAGAAGAAATAAAAAAATTAAAAGTAAAAATTCCTGAATTAAAAAAGCCAGCAGAAAAAGTTGATTCTGAAATTGAAGAAGAAATTGAAGAAACAGAAAATGCAGTTGAAGATAATGAATTTCATGAATTTTTTCGCCCTTCAAACAGAAATTTTAGTTCTTTGTTGGACAAAATAGAAACTCCTTCTGAAAAATTAGAAGAAAATGTTGCATCAACACCAATTGAGAAAAAAGAAGAAACTCCTAATCTTCAAAGTTATGCTCAAAGCCAGGATTATTCACAAGGAGAAGCAAAAAAATATCAATCAGAAAACACACCTGTTTCATTAAGAAGAGAATTCAGAGAAGGAGATTTGCCAAGGCAAGAATTAAGAAATCAATTCCAACAACAATCTGATGTTCAAGACAGAAAAGAAAACAGAAGTCTTTCCCTTGAAAGAGAAGAAAAGAAGTATAAGGAGTTCAGGCTGCATTAAGATACTTCTCACAATTTCATTGTTCGAAAATTAATATTTAGTTAATCAAAAACGAATTTGTTGAGTTGAACTAAGCGTTAGAGTTTTTACACATTAATTATTTCTCTCAAAGCATCATGACGAATGTCTGATGCGTAGCAATCAACCCCTCAATCGCAATTATTTTAAACAACACTTTCCTTGCTTTTTCATGGAATACAAGGAAAAAGATAGTTATCATATTTCAGACATTTATCAAGGAGGTTACTCTTCTTTTTCTCCAAGTTATGGTGATATTTTTACAGGATACAGGACAAGTGCGCAGAATATTGGAATGACTACAGATGCACGAACATCAAACATTGTTAAAGAAGTATCTGGCAAGATTGGAACAGGAGTAAAACAAATAGAACTTTCTACTATTTCTGTTGGTGGAGCACCAGGAGAAAATATTGAATCTATTCCAAAAGGAGAATTCAAGGAACTAAAAAGATTAATGAAAATTACAGGAGTTGATATTTCAATGCATGCTCCAATTATTGAGCCATCAGGATTATCAAGAGATGGTTTCAGCGAGGAAAATAGAGAAGGTGTTGAAAGACAAATAATTTCTGCTGTTGAAAAAGGGCATGAATTAAATCCAGAAGGAAATATTCCTATAACTTTTCATTCATCTGCAATGATTCCTCAGCAAGTAACTCCAAAAAACAAAGAATTTCCCTCAGAAGTTTATGTCATAAATTCAGAGTCAGGTGAAACGAATAAATTTCCTTTAAAAGAAAGTTATTTTACAGGAGAAAAAACAGATATAAATAATGAATTAGCAAAAATAAATGAAAAAATATGGCAGAGAAGTTTATCCAATTTGTCCTATAATTATCAAAGAGGAGCTGAATACGTCGCACAGTATAGTGCACTTGCTCTTCCAGCAAAAGCAGAAAAAGCATTGGGAAAAGAATTAACAGGAGAAAAAGAAAGAGCAATATCAACATTCAATGCAGCAACTGCAATTCTTAATGATTCTTACAGAGAATTAAAAGAAATTTATGACCAAGCATATAAATATGGAAATGAAGAGCAAAAAAAACAATTAGATGAATTAAGAAAAAAGATAGGTGCAAATATAAAAGAAGTTGAAAAAGAAAAAGACCCAACAAGCCCGAGAGGAATTGAATTAAGGCAGGAAATTATTGGTGAAGGGTTTGAAACACTCAACAAATTATTCCCTCTTGGAACAGGTCCTGAAATTTACAAGCCTCTTAGTGAATTTGCAAAAGGAAAAACAACAGAAACATTTGCAAATGTTGCATTTGATTCTTATAAAAAATACGGAGAAAATTCTCCAATAATAAGCATTGAAAATCCTCCTGCAGGCGGGGCATTCTCAACAGCAGAAGAATTAAGAGATGTTGTTGAAAAGGCAAGAGAAAAATTCGTTGAAAAAGCAGTAGAATCAGGAATGTCAAAATCAGAAGCGAAAAAAGCAGCAGAAAAAACTCTTGGAATTACATGGGATGTAGGGCATATAAATATGCTTAGAAAGTACGGATATGAAACAGAGGATTTAATCAAGCAGGCAGAAATTGTTGCTCCTTTAGTAAAGCATGTTCATCTTTCTGATAATTTTGGTTTTGAGCATACAGAACTTCCGATGGGAATGGGAAATGTTCCAATAAAAGAAATCATGCAGAAATTAGAAAAAGAAGGATTCAAGGGAAAAAAAGTAATAGAAGCAATACATTGGTGGCAGCATTTTTCAGATCAGGGAAAAGTCTCTCCGTTTCTTCCCACATTACAAGCGTTTGGTACTCCTATCTATTCAACAAATGTAGCCCCTTATTGGAATCAATCAGTGGGATTTGAACAAGGTTATTACAGTGGACAAGGTCCTACACTGCCCCAGATAAATTATGAAACCTTTGGCGGGGGATTTTCACAATTACCTTCTGAACTTGGAGGGCAAAGAGGCGGAGGACAAGGTGGAAGAATGTCAGGCAGGCCAATGGAGTAAAAAGAATATTTAAAAACTAAAATATATATTAGATTATATAAAAAGAGTGAAAAATGAAAAAGAGGGTCAAGAAAGTTTTAACTATCATAGCATATATATTATGGATTATAATGATGATTGCCTTAATAATTGCAATTATAACGAAATTTATATAAAATGACATATGGAAACACTAAAAATACTAGATATAGCATCAAATATACTAAATCTAACAATTTTCTTTTATATAATTATAAACACAACAACAGCTTGTTTCAATCAAAATCAACTGATTTTAACAGCTTCGGGGATGATAACGTCTTTAATTATACAAATAGTTAGAGAAATAAATAAAAGATAAATTACAAAAATGAAAAAGAAAGTTATTTCTAAAAAGGAAAAGAAACCTAAAAATAAAACCAATTTGAAAAAAGTTCCTACATTGCAATTGAAAAGTGAAATAGATATTGCAATGGATTTTGCAACAAAAGCTTACAAGAAATTCGACAGGATGGTTAAATCAATTGTTCTTTTCGGAAGCATTGTAAAGCAAACAAATGTTCCTGGTTCTGACATTGATATTGTGATTATTGTAGATGATGCATCAATAAAATGGGATCAGAATTTAATTGCGTGGTACAGAGAAGAACTTGCAAACATCATGAAAGCAAGTCCTTACAAAAGAGAATTGCATATTAATACAATAAAATTAAGCACTTGGTGGGAAGATTTAGTAAGAGGAGACCCTGTAGTAATAAATATAATAAGAAATGGAGAGCCAATAATTGATACAGCTGGTTTTTTCACTCCATTCAAATATCTTCTAGCAGAAGGAAAAATAAGAGCAACACCAGAAGCAGTTTACAATTGCATTCAGCGTGCTCCTTTGCATTTTGCGAGAAGCAAATCTGCAGAACTTAACAGCATAGAAGGTTTGTATTGGGCAATGGTAGACTCTAGCCACGCAGCATTAATGATGTCTGGGTTAACTCCTGCTTCTCCAGAACATATTCCAGGAGATTTAAAAGAAACTTTTGTTGACAAAGGAAAATTAAATATGAAATATGTCATATGGTACAGGGATTTGTTAATGCTTCACAAGCAAATCTCTCATGGGGAAACGAGAGATTTGAAAGGTGTTCAGATAGATATGTGGCAGGACAGAACAGAAGATTTCATGAAAACAATGGTTGAGTTAGTAGATAAGTTAGTTGAATAAAAATATATTTTTGTAATTTAATTTGTTGCTTCGCAAAATTGATAATAATGATAATCTAGAAACGATGGTGTAAGTTGAGGATAATCGTTTAAACTGCTCAAGATGTCAATGAACCTCAATGGATATTAACCCTTTTCGAAATTAATAATAAATTCCCTGAGCTCTTTTTATCGGATTAACAACATTTTTTTCAAATTCATTCTCTCTATTGACAATATCTACCTTTTTAATAGCATCAAGTAATTCTAAAGGATTTACATTATAACGTCTAGCATATCTAAGTATCTCTCCAGCTTCCAAAGAATATTCTCTACTTTCTCCTCCCCAACTCCCGATCATTATATCACTAACACACTCGAGAGCAATTTTTCTCAATGATTCTGTCTTATTTTTTCCTATTAACTTACCCAATAATCTTTCTCTCTTATGAAACTCTTTTCTTAACTCTTCAAATCCGTCATATCTTAAATTATAATCATCGCCGAAAGCTAAAAAGCCAGAAAAAGCTAATCCTAAACCAGCTCCAACCAATAATTCACTTTTCAAAGAAGTTCCAATAGCAGTTATAATTGTTCCTGCGTAAGCAGAAGTTATTAATTTATCTATATATCTCATTTTATTTCTCTTAATGCATCTGAAAACATTCTAATGATTTTCTAACTAATTTCTCTCTCTTATGAAACTCTTTTCTTAAATCTGCAAATTCATCTTCAGAGTTATCAAGAACTAAACCAAAACCTCCAAATCCAAGAGCAGTCCAGCCAAGACTAGTAAGAATAGGAACATGCATATAATCACCAACAGCACCAGCAATTGCTCCACAGAAAACAGTTAATGTTAATTTATCTTGATATCTCATTTTAATCGCTTCTTACAGATCCTACGGATTTTGTTAAACATCCTATTAAACTTGAAGTTAAGTTAGTTAAATCTGTTCTAAGTTCTCTTGCTTGCCTTCTTGTAATAGGCATATAAGTATAACCCATTTCCTCTTTATAATTTCCTTTTATTGCCTCTTGCAATGCTCTTCTTCCTTTTATAACATCCACTACAATGGGTATTGGAATTTTACCACATTTATTCATGATAGCATAATTTTTTTTCATTTTACGCCTTGCTCAAAAAATCCGTAGCCATTCTCTCATAACCCCTCTTTTTAGCATTAGGCATTAGGTTATCATAATTCTTCTGTTCAAATAATTCTATAAGATTATAGATTGGCATAAGTTTTGTAAGAGTCTCATTTGCTTTCTCTTTTTGTTTCTCATCATATAATTCACTCTTAGATTCTAGTATTTCGTTAGCTTGTTCAACTTCCTGTTTTATTGAACCAATAGTTTTTTCTTTGTACTTGTCAAAAACAGCTTTTGCTGCTTTTGCTTTTTCTTCTCCTAAAATAGAAGTTATTTCGTTTAATCTTAGAGTATAAAAATCAGGCATTCTTAACATTCCTAAAGCATCTCTTCTATATTGTTCACCATAAACCCCCACAGCAGTATTTACGCCCTCTTTAGAAGACAATGAAGCAAGTTTAGCTCCGCTTAATATTCTTTTATCAAGTCCGTTTTTTTCTAACTCTTTTTCAAGTTTTTCGAATAGTGCTTCTAAACCACCGACTGCAAATTGAGCAGTTTCTTTATTAGATGCAAGTCTTAAGGCTACATCTGCATCTTGGTATAGTACAGCATCTGCTAGATATTTTCCTAAATCATATGTTTCTTTTGGTTTTTCTTTTGCTTGTTTAGCCATATCATTCATCATAAATTGAGGTTTATAAATATTTCTATATTGTTACTACTTAATAGTAAATGAAAGAAAGATTTAAATAGGTTTTTTTGATTGAAAAGAAATGACAAGAAAAAAACTTTCTAGTTGGTTCAAAGGAATGGGATTAGCAACAGCACTCTACATGGGAACACTATTCAGACATCCTAATCCAGAAGAACCAAAAGCAGAGAAACCAAGACCCTTTATGGCTGATACAGACAAAGATGAAACATATACAAGAAAAACTCAAGAAAGTCAATATCAATCTAGTGCAGGAACTTCAAAAAGCAAATGTGATTCTTGTCCTCTAAAAAATAATTGTACTCTAAAATTGTACTCTAATTGTACTATAAAAGGCACTCCTTTTGCGGATAAAGAAAGAAGAATGTCTAGAGAAGAATTACTATTACTAATGGCTATGATGGGAAGAGGTTATAGTGCTTATAATTCTTCAAATTCTGGACAAAGACAATATACACAAGAATCTTATTGGAATCAATCAGCAGAATTTGAACGAGGTTATGGAGAACAGAGTCAAACTATGAGACATCTAAATCCAAGCTCTGTAGAAGCTCAAACTGCAATAGAACAAGCAGCAATTAGAGGAAGAAGAATAATTGATGAATTTTTTGAATCACCAATGGAACAGATGATAAGAGAGTTTAGAAAATGAATAAAAGAACAATCAACAATCTTAGACTTACAGCATTAATTCTAACAAGTTCTTTGAAAGAACATCAATATTCTGCACCACAACCAGATATTCGTTCTTTGTTTCCTACTACCCCAAATGCAGAAGATTATGATTTCTTAGTAAATCGTCAGCCAGTGAAAGAAGTTCGTCCTGATAATCCAGAAATCGCTGATAGAAAATACGACTTTGAAGTTTTTTTAAAAGATGCAGAAGAATCTGTAAGCAGAATAGAAGAAAGACTTAAGAGAGAGGAAGAAGAAAGAAGAAGACAAGAATATACTGAACACCTGTTCGGAAAATCTGATTCAAACACAGGAATAGAAGGATTAAGGATTCTTAGAACTGATGAAGTAAAAGTTAGAGAATTACCAAAAGATAATGATGATTATACAATAGTTTCGAAGAGGGATGGAAAATTAGTATTAACATTAAGTGATTTAGATTCTTTAGTAGATGAAGAAGTAATTAGGATAAGACTTTTTGAAGAACAACCAACTCCTGTGATTTATGAGGGAGAAATAGAAGGCGTAATGTTCTTTTTAGAGAAAGATCATTCTATGGATCATTACCTAATTAAAGAAAAAGGAAGAATAAGAGATGTTGGATTAGGATCAACTATCAGAAGATTAATGTTAAGAAGAACTGATTTTGGAGAAGACGAAATTGGTGTAAAATTAACAGGTAGTTGGGAAGGAGATGAATATGGTGAATTAAGCAAAGCATATGAGAGTTTAGATAAAAAACTTAGAGATAAAGGAATTTATTAAAAAATAAAATGAAAACATTAACAAAATTATTAATTGTTGGAGGATTAATAGGAGCAATGAGTGTATTAAAAAATACAACAAAAAATACTGCTTACTCTGGTTTAGCTGATATTGGAATTGGTACAGTAGTTGTAAGTACTATAGCTGCATATGGTTTAAACAAATTACAAAAAGGACAGGAAGAAAAACAAAAAAGAGAAGAACTAAATGAAAGAATGATTGAAGAAATGCGAGAAAGAGAAGAATCATACAGAGCAGAACATGCCAGACATCTTAATCCAGATGAAGTTAAAGTTAAATATTAGCCTACAGAATAAAAAATCTTAAACTACTTTCGCCTTAACTTCTTCAAACACAGCTTTTGTCTTGCAAGGAAGTTTAGAACGAATTTCCTTGTATGTTTCTCTTACAATCTTTAATGCCTTTTGACTATTAACAGCAACAAAGAATATCTTGCCTCCTTTTCTAAGCATTGCTGCTTTTCCCATTGCTTTTCCGAATGATAATACCATACCAGAAGACATTCTATCTGCTCCTGCTCCTGTCAACATTCTATGTTCTCTTTGGATATGATGAGGAAATACAATAACCCTAAAGAAGAATTGTCCTGAAGTTGCTTCATCAACTTTCTTGTTGATGTATTGTCTGCAGGCTTCAAGAGCATTATGCCTGATTTGAATATTCTCTTCTGTAACTAATGTAAGTGTTAAGGGAAGTTTTCCTTCGTCAAAAGCCCCTCTTAATCCCATGCTGAATTTTACAATTTTTTGAGGAGGAACAGATTTTATGTAAGACTTGCTTTTCTTTTTAGAAATTCTTGTGTAAGGGCGAGCATTGCTCTTTGAGTATGCTGCTGCTTTTCTTAATGTTACCATTATGAAAATTCTCCTGAATTTTTATTTGTGCTGAAATTTCCTATTTCTGCCATTTTTTAGTCTCTATCAATTTTTGTAATAAAATTCTTCCATTTGGAATCTGTTTTCCATCTAGATATAACCATAAGTCGCTTGAGTCTACTCTAATACAAACACCCATTATTGCTTCTTCAGGAAATCTAAATGAAGAATCAACTAAAGAAAATTCATCATCATTACGTCCTAATCTATCTAAAGGAAGTGTTATTTCTTCAACTCCATATATAATTACAGGTCTTACTTCTTCTCCTACTGCATAATCCACACCACTAACGCAATCCGCCATTTTATTTCTTTACCTCCACTTCTTGAGTAAGTGCCTGTCCTGGCAATCCTTTTTCAAAAATAGCTCTAACAAGTCCTCTGTTTCCATGAGCACTTGAGATTTTTCCCTTGATTATCTTTCCAGCAGGAGATTTCCATTCAACTTCTTTTCCGACGAATTTCTCTGCTTTTTCCTTGCTGTCTGCTCCTACGTCTATTAAAAAGTGCCTTACATGAATTGTATGTCTTCCTCTTCGGAATTGAATTACTTTTCCTTTCATTTGAAATGACCTCCGATATTTTTCTTTCTGAAAAATAGTGTGAAATGAACTTCCTGTTCGTTTCCATTCACTCCATGTCTATTTCGAATGAGTGGTAATCTTAGATTAGCTCTTATCATAATAAGTATCAAGAAAATTAGTTTTTAAAGGTTATTCTTATTATTTTATTATTCTTATTTAATGGGATTATCTTGATAGATAGAACGAAGTTCTGCTCTGACTTTCTGTAAATGTCCCTCAACTTTTTTATCATCAACTTCATATCCCATAATCTCTTTATATAACCCAGTTATCTCTTCTGCGTTTAAAGACTCTGTTGTCTTTCCAGGGATATATCCTCCTCTTTGTAAATATCTAAGACAAAGAACCAAATGCACTGTATTCTCGCCGTTTCCACCAAGTTCTTTTTCAAGTTGTTCATCAGATTTAGAAGCATATATTCCTAATTGGTGTAATAAACCACCAGCACTGGTACACAATTCCTCTAATTTTTTCTGTCCAAAATAAGACTGCATCAAAGGCTCCCATTTTTCTAATACTGTATCTGTATGTCTTGCTGAAAGTATCATTGTCTGTATATATTTTTTTAAATGTCTTTCTCCAATAATTTTTGATTTATTGTGTTTCATCCTATTTTCCCCCAACTATTTCTTTTAAATCTTTCGATGTTAACTGGCATCTCTGGTTATACTCAATCAAGTCATTCATAAGAATAGAAGCATTCTTTCTTGCTTCTTCAACCTTATGAGAAGTTGATTTTCCTTTCTTGAATTCTGTTCTTGCAGAAATCAAGTCTTTCAAAATTCTCAGTGAATTTGGAGCCATTTTCCCTTTCTTTACAAGCTGGTTCTCAAATTCTTCAACCAAATCATTTTGTGATTTGTTTCCAAACATTGTTTTTAAAATTGTAAAAGTATCTTTGTAAATATCTTCAATAACTTTTTCCTGAATTCTTTTTTCAATTTGCTCTCTTAGTTCTTTAAGTCTTTTGAGATAATCTTCTGTGTCTTTCACAAGCTTGTCAACTTCTGTTCCTGAGATTTCTTTTATTTTTTCATGTTCATAATCTCTCCAGATTTCGACTACTTTCTCCAAGATAGTTATGTATTTTTTCTCGAGCATTTTCTCCTTGTCAACAAAGATTCTTTTCATATCAGCCACTAATCCATGCTTTGCTGTTGGAGGAGGCAAACCATAAAGCATTAACAATGCCTGTGATGGAGTTGTAACTCCCCAGAAAATTTCATTCACAACGACATCTAGCAATGCTGTTTTTACCCTCTTTACTGTCTTGTCTCCCATTGACATGAACATATCGATTGCTTCTGGTGAAGGCTTTAATTTTCCCATTTTAAGCAAAGCTTTCCAAGGCATGAATGTTCCCCTGTCATAAATTGGAATTCCATCTCTTATAAATGTGAAAATAACAGGGTGCGCATCTTTTACACTTTCCCAGAAATCAGTAAGAAGATAAATTTGCGGAGAAAGTTTGTTCTTAACTCCTGCAAGACTAGCAGCTTCTGAAACATATTGGTAAATTATTCCCCTTAATCTTTCTTTTAATTCTAATCTTGGCATTCTCTTTACATCAGTATCATTAATTACTATGAAAACATCAACGTCAGAAGTAGGAACAGCATCTCCTCTTACAAGACTTCCTCCAATAACATAACTAACAACATATCTTTCAAATTTCTGCAACACTAATGACTTGTGAATTTCAGCGACTCTCAATGCTCCTAAAATTCCCTTGTCATAAACAGGAAAAGACATTGCAATTGCACTCGCTAATTCAAATTTGCTGTCTAGGCATGTTTCCCAGATATCAACAGGAGTCTTTATGTAAACCCATACTTCTTGCTTTGTTTTTTCAATCTGCTCAAGAATTTCCTTTTTTATTTTTGGAATTTCCTTGAATTTATCTTCAGGAACAATCATGTAAAGATGAATTTTTTTCAATAATTTATCAACTTGTTCTTTTGTAAGATTTTCTCCAACTTCATCTTCAATAAAATTCTTTAATGAATTTGGGGGAAGAATTCCTATTGCCTCTGTAAAAGGATATTTTTTAAGAATAAAGCTTTTTATTTTTTCAATTTCTTTTTTTATTTTTTCAACGCCTTTTTCTGAAGAACTAGGTGATTCTGGAAGAACAATCTTTTTGTCAGAATATTTATTGTCTACTTGCATTTCAGGAATTTCTTCCATGCTTTCTTTTTCTTCTTGTTTTCTTGTAGTTTCTTTTTCTGACTCTGGCATAGTGAAAAAAATAATGAGGTATATTTAAAGGTATTGGATAAAGAAGAAAAATAGAATTAATTTCCTTTAGATTGCCTTCTTTTCATAGCTTCGTCTATTAACAAATCAATAATACGATTGGCTCTTAGATAAATTCTTGCTATGTGTTGACGAAGTTCTTCTCCTGAATAAATATGATTTAATCCATTGTACAAATGTACTTCCAAAAGCGTTGCTATCTCACCTGGATTGCCTTGATAAAATTCCTGAAGTTTAGAACTTGGTTGAATGCTCACGATAGTTCCATCTTTAAGTTTTATTTCTATTTTTGATTCTTTTCTAGCATTATCTTCCATTTAACTTGAGAAAAAAATACATATTTAAATCTTTAGTTTAAAACATAACTTTTTAAAACATCAAAAGTTTTTTAACATAAAGGTCCTTTAGGCTAATGGTAGACCCTCTCGTTTACACCGAGATGGCGGAGGTCCGATTCCTCCAAGGACCACTTAGTTTAATAAAAAGAGCAAATGAAATGGAAACAGATAATTAAGATTTTCATCTTGGTTTTAATTATTTTATTTTTGTCCTTTTTCATTATTCGACTTTTTTCTTCAAGACATTTAGATGATTTACATCCAAGCATTCCTTGTGATGAAGAATTGATTAAAAAATCAGACTATCTTGCAGTTATACCTAAATATGACAATGAAAGTATTTCAAATAATAAAGAGTGGTGCAATTATATTAAAGAGTTTAACAAAAGTATGATAATGCATGGAGTTTATCATGACTATAATGAATTTGACACCTTAAGAAATTTTAATTATATCCAAGAAGGTAGAAATATATTTTTTGATTGTTTTGGTTTTAATCCGACAGAATTTAAATCTCCTCAATTAGCTCTTTCTCAAGATAATAAAAAAATATTAAAAGAAGAATTTAATTTCAAAATCCATACAAAGTTTACCCAGATATTTCATAAAGTATATCACTGTAATGATTCAGGATTATTTCCTAACTGGGTTGAGGATCTATTATAATAATTAATTTTATTTTGATATTCCGAAAATCTATTAAACCAATAAAACATAAATTATTCATGAAAAAAAGAGGTTACATAGAAAAAGATTTCAGCAGTTCAGAAATCCCATTATGGTTAGACGATTATAATGACTTGTTTTCTGATTTTGACCCAAGGCACTATTCGCATAGAGCATTATCTCAAGATTTTCTTGAAGAATTAAAAAGAGCGAGCAGAGATAAAAAACCAAGAAGAATACAATTAGAACTCTTAGTTCCAAAAGAAAAAAGAAATCTAAAAGAAGAATTTGTGATATCAAAAAGGCTTAAAGAACATTTCATGAAGCATTTCTTGACATTAAAAAAAGAATATCAAAAAACTCTCAAGGAGGGAGTAATCTTTTTAGTATTTGGAATTGCTTTCATGATTTTAACAACTTATTTTTTAATAAATAGAAAAGATAATTATTTCTTAACTTTAATTTCTGTATTTCTTGAACCAGGAGGATGGTTCTTGTTTTGGGAAGGCTTGTATCTCATGATTTTTGAATCAAGAAAAAAGCATCCGGATTTGAAGTTCTATAAGAAAATGTCAAGGTTAAAAACAGAGTTTAGAAGTTATTGAATTATTTGTTTTTAAGAAAGAAAAAGTGTTAATAGGATAATTGAAGTCTTTTGTAATTATTATTCAACTTAATAATATCGTTTTTAGATTATCATCATTATTCATCTTGCGATAGCAAGCAAATTATGCATCTGTTAAATAAAAAGTGCGCTGCCCGGGAGTCGAACCCGGCTCACCTCGTTGGCAACGAGATATTCTACCGATTAACTAGCGGCGCATAAACATTATAGAAATATAGTGTTTAAAAAATTATCAATAACTCTTATAAACATCTTCCCCTTAATTCTTCTAATAGATATAAGATGTACATAACAATTCTTGGTTCTTTAGGTTTAGCAATAAATACTATTTTAGAAAAATTAATATTGAAAAAAAGAGAAATGAGTGTTAAGAGATATCAGGTTCTTGGATTTCTGGCGATTATTGTTGCTATGCTTCCGATTATTTACTTTTTTTGGAAATTAAGTTCAGAAGCATTTGCTCTAAAAAATATTTTTATATTTATCTTAGTAATAATATTTGCAGTAATTGCCAATTTTCTCTATTATTATTCCTTAAAAAAAGAAAAGATAAGCAAATTAGAACCTGCAAGAATTCTTGAACCTCTTTTTACAATTCTTTTGGCTATTATTTTTAGTTTTATTTTCGGAGAAGTCTTGTATGAAAAAAATCTTAAAATTATAATTCCTGCAATAATCGCAACAGGAGCATTAATTTTCTCACAGATAAAAAAGCATCACTTAAGATTTAACAAATATCTCATAATAGCTATTTTCGCAAGTCTCTTTTTTGCATTAGAACTTGTAACTTCAAGATTAATACTTGACTTTTATTCTCCTGTAACTTTTTATTTCCTAAGATGCGTCTCGATATTTCTAATAAGTTTTGCAATTTTCAAGCCAAAACTTTCAGGATTAGAAAAAAAGACATATGGAAAAATTCTGCTAATCTCAGCTATATGGGTTGTTTATAGAATGGTAATTTATTATGGTTACTTGAGTTATGGAGTAATATTCACTACATTGATGATAACTTTTGGTCCAATTTTAGTCTATGTTTTTGCCTGGATTTTCCTCAAGGATAAACCAGAGATAAAAGAGATAATTGCTTCTTTGATAATAATAGCGTGTATTCTTTATGTTATCCTGACGTAACTACTTAATAGCAACAATATAGAAATGTTTATAAATCCCCTAAATTAATAGAAAACATGGCAAAAAGATCATTAAGAGGAGCATTAGCATTAGGAGCATTAGCTCTTGCTGGAAATGCATATTCTGAAGGAGCTCAAGAACTTTATTCTCAAGATTCTGAAAAAATTACTACTATAAATAATACAAGCATAAGACCTAGTTATAAAGGGTTGGTTCTTCCTTATGATGTTAGGAAAGATTTGTCTGTAACAAGAACAGACGAACCACAAACAGAATTTCTCCCAAGATGGTATTATGACAGAAATGGAAATGGAGTTCCAGATGCAGATGATGGAGACCCTATGTATATGGGAAATGAATTCGATAAAACTGTAAGAAACATTTACATAAAACAAATGAATGTTGATCAATTAGGAACACAATTAGAACAACCAGGATTGTTAACTGATGAGTATAATTCTTTGAAAGCAAAATATGACTCCGCAATGACTGAATTAACTAATTTAAGAGGGAAACTTTCTCAATTAGAAAGTACAGTAGATGAAGAGAAAAGGACAAATAATCCTGCTAAATCAGTATCTACAACAGATTTAGATACACTTAAAGTAGAAACAAAAGCAGAAGCATCAGCAGAAACAGGTACAGTTGCTTCAAGAGAATATGCTCAGGGAAATATGGTTTACGGAAATTATTTGGAACAGGCAAGATTTCAGCAAAAATTAGAAGAACAATTGAGAGAAGTATATTCAAGACTTTCTATTCCAACAAAGTCAGTAAATGCAGATAATTCAGAAAGAACAAAAGTTGAAATGGTTCTGCCAGAAGTTCCGCTAGTAGGTTATGTTCATGAAGAAGGAAATCCAAAAGAAACAAGAGTAGTTACAAGCACATATTCACCAAAAGCACCAAAAGCAAAAAGAAATGCACCTATAGAGATAATTCTTGGAGCAAGAATAGTTGTTCCAACATATACTCTTCAAAATGAACAAGAAGTTAGAGAATTTAATCTAGCTCATGGTTTATACGGAGGAGAATTAGGAATTAAGATTGGAAAATATTTTGGATTAACAGGAAATATAAGTGCAGGATTAGATAGAAGAGTTACAGATGTTAAAGAAGCATTTGATGAAGTAATGTTTCCAGGCATTTACGGAATAACAAAGGGGGATATGACAAAGTTCTTGTCATTAGGAATTTCTGCTGAAGGTTACATACCTTTCTCTGACTTTTTTTCATGGTTAATAAGTTTAGGAATAAATACACAAAGTTCTACTTATACAGTAGAAAATAGCAAAACAGGACCAAGTGGAATAATTGGAGTTCCTTCATTCGACAAACCAAAAGACAACAGATTAATTAGTTTAAGTGCTGCAACAGGAGCAGAATTAAAATTTTCAGACGGAATAAGAGCAAGTGCTCTTGTAGGAGCTCAAGTTCCATTTAAACAAGACGCAAAAAATCTTGATGGTACTTGGAGTAATAATCCTGCAGGAATAGATTTCAGTAAAATCACTCCATCTCTTGCTTTAAGAATTGCAATTCTTTTGAATGGGGGAAATTAAAATGGAAAGAAGAACTTTATCAGAGAGATTTCAAGAATTTAAGGAAGACTATAAAAAAGATTATCGTACAAGAAGAAGGATTGGTAATATGACAGAGTATATCGGAATTTTTTGTATGATTGGAAGTTATGATTCATTTATGCAATTACAAAAAGGATGGAAAAATGCAGTACCCTTTTTGGCATCAGCAGCTCTTTATGCTTTTGGACAAAGCATTAGAAATTTTGCAATAAGAGATGAAGCATTAGATGCAGTAAAAAAAGAAAAAGAAGAGAGAGAAAAGAAAGAAAAAGAATTAGAAGGGAGAATTTAAGATGAACCTCATTAAATCATTTCTATTAATCTTTTTAGGAATATTATTAATTGCAAGTGTAAGCGCAGCTACTCAAACATATGCTGAATACAGTGATAGAAGCAATTCAGCAACAATAACTCAAGGACAAAGCATTAGCTTCAACGCAGGATTTTATGCTTCAAGTCCAATGACAGTAAATCTAAAACTATATACTTCAAATTATCAATTAGTTCATACTTTTGAAAATAATAAAGCAATAAACACAATAACAAATCCAACTTCATTCTATAAATATAAATTCAGTTCAACATATTCTGTTACTCCAAGCAAGTATGTAACAACAGGAAGTTATTTCATAATCTTATCAAGTACTGATGCATCTGGTTCTCAAAGTGAATACACATTAGACTTAAGAGTTAATCCTTCTGTTCCAACAAATCATGCTCCTATAATAACTTCTTCACCAATTACAAGCGTTGATGAAAATACTGCCTATGCTTACAATGTTGATGCAACAGACGCAGACGGAGATTTTTTAACATATTCATTAACACAAAATCCTTTGGGATTCTCAATTAATTCAGCAACAGGTTTGATTACAGGAACAGCACCTTCTGTTACTCCAGGCACTACTTTCATAATCACTGTTCAGGTTTCAGATGGGATAACTTCAACATCTCAGACTTATACATTAGCAGTTAATGATATTTCTTCAAATAATCCCCCATTAGTAATTTCTACACCAGTTACAAGCGTTGATGAAAATACTGCCTATGCTTACAATGTTGATGCAACAGACGCAGACGGAGATTTTTTAACATATTCATTAACACAAAATCCTTTGGGATTCTCAATTAATTCAGCAA
>JAUSIC010000009.1 GCA_030648285.1 Nanobdellota archaeon
GCATACCTGTCCAATAAACTAAGGAAAAACCAAAAATTATTATCATTATGCAAAATACCTCTTTATCAATTTTGTATGTGTGCTGAAATTTCCCATTTCTGTCATTTTATTTTACAATTAACTTACCTTGCATTTGCATATGTCCTTCTCCACACATATTAGTGCAATACCAAGTAAATTCTCCTGTTTTATCTGCTGTAAATTCTATGACCTCATTTCCTTTGATTCCTAAATCAGGAATCCTGATTCCATGAAGAGTATCTGTATTTTCAATTTCAATAACTACTTTATCTCCTTTATTGACTTCAATTAAATCTGGAGAATAACCAAAACGAAATGCTTTCACATTAAATGTCTTTACATCTTCATTTTTTACAGAATTCCCTGTAAAATTTTTAACCACAAATATGCTTGTAATAACAATTGCTAAAATAAAAACTCCAATTATTACTTTTTTCATCTTTTAATTTTACCTCCTTTCATTTTTTATTTATTTTATTATTTTAGCAGGATACTCCTGGAAAATTCTTGCTCCTAATATTTTCTCAGGAGATATTTTAGTTGAATCATAATAAACATCAAAAAAGTTCTGACCTTTGAAAGTTATACTTTTTATTCCATCAAGATTTTGTAATTCAGATTTTATTAGTCCTGCATGTCCAGAACAGGGAATCTTCACTTGAATCGTAAGTTTATCTCCTTCGTTTGCAAAATTTCCTTCATTAACAGAATTTCCTGTAAAAGATTTTGCTATAAGTAGTCCAATTATTAGTAAAATTAATACTCCTGCAATGATAAATATTTTTTTCAATTTATTTTTTCTCCTTGCTAAACTTCTTCGCTGGTTTAGCATTCTCGGTTGAAAACCGATTTTCTAGTGAAGGTTCTTTAGAACCTCTATTTGCAGATTTAATTAACCAATAAATTGCCACAACAATTAATCCTAAAACAGCAAGACTAGTTACCCATGATAAAACCCCAAAGCCAAGCCCATACTGCCCGTTTATTGCTCCAGTCATTTGACAATTATATACCATTTATATTAATTTTAAATTATTTATTTTATTATTCATCTTATCCTCCGCAACCACAACCTCCACCACCAGCCCCCATACTGCAACTTGATCCTCCTGTCTTAGGGGTTGCAGCAGCAAGCTGTTGCTGTGTTGCTGTTCCTGTTTCAGTAACTATAAAGCTTCCCCTTAGCATTCCCATTCCACAACTGAATTGTATTGTTCCAACTTTATTCGGAGTGAAATTAACAGTATTTATTCCCTGTTTCAATCTTATATCAATTCCATAATCACTCATTACTAATTCGCTATTGCATCCTGTTAGCTGTTTGACATTAACATTCCATTTTACAGGAACACCTTGTTTGATTGCAAATGAACGAGGAGAATAGCCTGAACCATCAACATCCATGTTAATTTCTTGAACACCATTTTGTACTACAGAACTTGAAGCTTCAGCACCTCCGATTATCTGATTTTTTATTGAATCAAAATTAAAGGAGCTTCCTGTTAAGGATAATCCACGATTTAACATTATCAGCCCAAGAATTAAAACAATAATAGCAGATATTTTTAATATTTTAGCAGTTGTCTTATGACTTATTACTGTTGCCAGACTTCCAAATCCAAGCATTATAGGAAGAGTTCCTAATCCAAATGCAGCCAAACTCATTGCTCCATTAAGTAAACTTCCTGTTCCAGCAGCATACATATACATTGCTTGAAGAGGACCACATGCAATAAACAAACCATTCAATAACCCTGTAATAAATGGTCCTTTGTAAGGTCCTTTCGCTTTTGAGGATGTTCTAGCGGCAAGTCTTGTCAAAAATTTTGGATTTATTTGGAATTTTTTAAAGAATTTAATTCCAAACATGCTGAATGCATAAACTATCATGAATGCTCCTGCAAAGATTGCAACAAATCCTCTAAGTTTAGTGCTGAATGCGATTAGTCCCCCAATTAATCCGAAAATTCCCCCAATTATTGTATAAGAAAGAACCTTGCTTCCTCCATAAACTAAATGCTGTTTAAAACTCTTATGTCCATTCATCGCATTCTTAGTAGTATAAGAAACAACAAATGCCCCGCACATCGAGATGCAGTGAAAGCCAGTCAATATTCCTGCTGCAAATAATAATATTAATCCTGTTTTTTCTCCTATTTCGGGAACTCTGATACTTGAAAGATCAAGGTTTCTAATAAAAAAATAATAAATAATAAATAATAGTAAAGCAATTGAAATACCAACAAAAACCCAACCAGTCTTATTTTTGCTTTTTTTTGGATTTTCCTTCTCTTCCTCTCTTTCTTTTAATTCATATCCTAATTTTTTTATTGTTTCTCTTATCTCTCTTTCTGAAATCTTGTTTTCATTAAAATCTATTTCTGCTTTCTCATCAGAATAACTTACTTTTATGCTCTTAACCTTATCTTTCAGTTCATTTTCAATAAGAGTTGCACATGAATTGCAGTGCATGCCTTTTATATTGAATTTCTTTTTCATTTTAGGGTAAGATGTATGCTGTAATAAGTTTCCTCACAGTTGTTACAACAAAAGTTTTCTTTTTCTTCCTTTAATAACATTCCGCATAAACCACACCCCTTTCCGATTCCGGAAAAGACTTCCTGTGCACATACAGGACAATCAAATTCTTGCCTCATCAGTTTTATAGAAAAACATTGTTTAAGACTGCTTTGATGAAACTAATTTCATCATGATAAACTTCCCTGTTTCAGGGAAAAATACTTGCTTCGCAATAAGGAATAAATTGTTAATCAAGAACATGATGTTCAACTTAAAATAAATCGTACAAGGTTAAATAATCTACAACAGATTTCAATTATTACATTAACTTTTCCTAATTTCCCTACCCAACAACAATTGTTCCTTTCATACTTGGATGTATTGAACAATGATAATCATAAGTTCCTGCTGTATTGAATGTATGAGAATAAGTTCCGCCATTGCTTAAGCTTGAAGAACTTATTTCATTTCCACTATCAGAAACAACTGTATGCGGAGCAGAATCCATATTTGTCCATACAACTTTACCACCCACATTTATTGTTAATGTTGAAGGAGAAAATGCAAAATTACTTATTTTTACAACTGGAAATTCCTCTGAAACTACAGCTCTTGATTTTGTTAAAGCCTGTACTACTAAAAATATGCCTGCTCCAATTAAGATTAATGCTACTACTAATAAAATTATTTGTTTTGACTTCATTTTTTAGTTTTCACAGCTCCTCTTGTGCAATAATACAAACCCTTGAATTCATTCTCTATTTGAACAGGACAACCCCCGCACATGCACCCATTTTCTTTTTTTATGCATTTGCTCTTCCCAGTAAAGCAAAAAGCTAATTGTCCACAATCAGCATAACTTGGACATACGGGACAAACACATTTTCCTTTTTTTTCCATCTTTTTTTTCACCTAATTTGCAGCATAATCATATTTCCATATAGTAGGATTTAGTTTTTTTAAATTATTCGCTAAAGTCATTACATTCTCCGCCAACATTTTTGTTTCTTCTTTAAAGCATTCGCTTAATACAATTTTTTTGTCTTCATGAGTTGAATTACAAACACTAGCCATTGCATACATATGACTAAATGCAGGAAACACCATTCCAAAATTATTCAATGTAAGAAATAAATTAGAAATCGCCATTGAAGCTCCTTCCTCATGTCCTGTTGCAATTATCCCTGCTGTTTTTCCCAAAAATCTTCTTAATAATCCACTCCCAGAAATATTATTTTCTGCTGTGAGTTCAATGAATTTCATGTGTTTAGTATTAAGTTCTCTGTTTTTAGGACTTCTTTCATTAGCCGGTTTCAAGCTCCCATCTAAAGAAATACATCTATCAATAAAAGTTTTCATTAAAGTAGAGATGTTAAAATTATTCACAGGAGTTGCAAAGATTATTGCATCTGCCCAAAGAACCTTGTCATAAAGAACATTTGACATGTCATCACCCATTGAAGTTCCTTTAGGATAACAAGAACAATAAAAATGACATTGGGTATTTGTAGTTGAGTAACAAGCCTTGCAGTGTTCTATTTTATAATTTCTTAACTTTATTAGTTCTGTATCTGCTCCAAGTTTTTTGCAGTAACCCAAACATTTAATCAAGAGAGTTTCTGAATTTGATTCTTCTTGAGCCATGTCAAATTTATCTCTTGCTGTTCCAGAAATTCCAAGAACTTTTATTCTTCCTTTTTTTCTCTTCTCGTTCATTAATTTCGCTTCTCTAATAGTATCTCTTTGAATTTCCCTGAATCTCTTTAATGTTTCTTCGTTTATATTAAGAGTTTTCATTAATTCTTTATCACTTGACATTTTATAGGCTCACTCCGAAAAACCATAATAGTCCTGCAAGAATGAAATGTGTTGTTGCTAATCCTATTGTAAGAAATGCAAAGAATTTGTGATATTTGAAAACATTTTTGTGAAAAACATGAAACGCAATTCCAAATGAAGCAGTTGTTATCAAACATCCAAATGTTAAAAATCCTAACCAAATTGCTAAAGGTAGTCCTAGTATCATTTTCTCTTTTATATTTAAGAATAAGTAATTATATTTTTATATTTATTGTTTTAAAAAGATTAATCCATATGCCCAAGAGCTTTAAGAACTCTATCGATCATTAACTTTCTACCCTCAGCATCTCCGTATTGTTCTTTATGTGCAATTTCCAGGCAATCAGAGCCTACCTTTGTAACTCTTCTTATTCTGTCATCTCCAAAACCAATAAATTCTTCCATTCTTGGTTTTCCACTAGATACTTGTTCTAATCCTTCTCTAACTATAGCATCAGGAAAGAGCATATTAGAATCATATTCAACATGCAAGAATCTTATAAATCTTAATAATTGTCTTGATGTTCCGCGTATTTTAACAGAGGTTCCTCTATCTTCAGGCCATTTTTTGTATAAATGTGGCAAGGGTTTGTCATACCATTTGTCAAATTCTATTTTATCTGCCATAAAAATAGAGAATAAAAACTCCTTATAAATCTTGCTAATTAATCAACAATTCTATAACCTTTAGGTGTAGACTCTAAAACAATTTTTGAAGGCCTTTCTATTTCTTCTCTTATTATAAAAGGAGAATACACAATTAATGTATCTATTTTGTCTAAATCACTTGAACTATGAGCTCTTGATGCAATCTCATCTCCAGTTTTATTATTTATTCCTATATATGCTCTTATTGGGGGATGTCTACAAGCCCTTGTTCCAGTTAAATGATTAAAATCATCTGAAGCAATAGGATATAAGAAAACGCAATATTCAGAATCTTCTTCAGTAATTACTGCAGCCAAATCTCCTCTACAATCTTCTTTTATTTGTCCGCCATAAAATACTCTTGCCATAGCATTTTTTGAGAATAATTTATTTATAAATATATGTTTATTGTTTTAATACTATCACGTTATTCATACCTCTTCTTTTCCTCTCAATCAATTGCTTTGCTTCTAATTTATCCAAAAGTCTTGTCATTCCTACTTTTCCTATCTCAAGTTTTTCCATTAATGTTGCCTGAAAAATAGTTCCGTTTTCACTTTGGAGAATTTCAATAACTTTCTTTTCTTGTTCCCCAAGTCCCTCTAAATTAAGTTTCTTTTTCTTTTCCTTAATTGTTTTTACAACAATTCTTTCTTTTGGCTTAAGAAATATAATGAAAATTCCGACAATAACTATAACTCCTGCAATAGCAAGGCTTAATCCTGTTTGTGTTCTTATTGTATCATACATTGTACAAGAAGGTCCGTGTGAACAGGTCTGCCCAACTATATTTGTCATAGCTGTGTTAAAAATCCAGATTATGATTCCTATGATAACTGCAATTCCTATGATTAAAAATCCTACTTGTTTATTTTCCAATTTATTTGATTAATATCAAGATGAAAGAAGTGTTTTTTTCTGCTTTTAATGCATGAACAGCATTTTCTTTCATATGGATAACCACACCTGGAAGCATTTTTATATCTTTGCCCTCAAGATTGAATATTCCATCGCCTTCTAAAACATAAATAACTCCCTGTTTTGTTGAAGTGTGTTCTGAAATTTCAGAACCAGCAGCAAGGCAGAATAAAGTCATATCTAATTTATCATTCTTGATTATTTCTTTGCTAAATATTCCTTCTTTAGGGTATTCTATCAAGTCTTTGATATTTTTGTTCATTTTGATTTAACCAAATGTTAAAACTTTATCAGATTCTCTAACTAATTCAAGCAAATCTTTCATATTTGAAAGAGGACAAACATCGCTTTCTTCTTTTTGTCTTGCTTTTAAACAAGTTCCACAAGCCAGTATTTGTCCATTATTTTTAATAAAAATATCAATTTGTTCTTTAATATTTTCACTATTAATCTCTTCTATCTCAACCCCTCTATTTATTAGAAATACTTTTGTTTCATTATTTTCTTTTAATGCTAAATTTCCAAACCTAAATGCATTCCAAATTACTTCTGGTTCATTTGTACTTAAAACAATTCCTATTTTCATCTTTATTTCTTTTTATTAGCAGATTTTATCAACCAGTATATCGCTGCAATTAACAAGCCAATAACTAATAATGAAGTTATCCAAGATAGTATTCCTAACCCCCATCCATATTGTCCGTACATCATTCCCATCATTCCACCAGACCAATCTTGAGCAGATACGATTCCAATCAGACTAATCATTATTAAAATTAATAAACTAGATTTTATTTTCATTTTTACCTCCTTTCATTTGAAAATTCTTCTCTATATGCCCCCAATTTATCACATTAAAGAAATTTTCAACATATTCAGCTCTTCTGTTTTGATATTTCAAGTAGTAAGCATGCTCCCATACATCTATTACAAGAAGAGGAATCTTTCCAATTGTTAATGGAGAATCTTGGTTTTGTGTCTTGATTATTTCAAGTTCTTTTTTTTCGTTAAGAACCAACCAAGCCCAACCGCTTCCGAAAACTCCTAAAGCATTAGTAGAAAACTCTTTTTTGAAATTATCAAAACTTCCAAATTTTTTATCAATTGCAATTTTTATCTTTCCAGAAATTTCAACGTTTTTCTTTAATATTTCCCAGAAAAAAGAATGATTAACATATCCGCCCCCATGATTTCGTACTACTATTCTTATGTCTTCAGGAACATCATTAAGATTTATCAAAAACTCTTCTGCATCTTTGAATTTTAATTCAGGATGTTTTTCAAGCGCTTCATTAAACTTGTCAGTATATGTCTGATGATGCTTGTCATGATGTAATTTCATCGTAGCCTCGTCTATAAAAGGCTCTAATGAATCGTATTCATATTCTAGTTTAGGTAATTCAAATTTCATTTTCTGTCATTTTGTTTTTTTCTGTAATCCTCAATTGCTGTTTTTAGCGCCTTGCTAGCCATGCTTGAGCAGTGCATTTTTATGTTAGGCAATCCTCCCAATGATTCAGCAACATCTTTCAAGCCAATTTTTTCAGCTTCTTCTAATGTTTTTCCTTTTGCTAATTCAGTAATCATTGAAGAAGTTGCAATTGCAGCAGCACATCCAAATGCCTTGAATTTGATATCTTTAATTTTTTCTTCCCCATTTTTATCTTCAACTTTTATGTAAATAACCATTACATCTCCACAAACAGGATTTCCTACTTTTCCAATTCCATTTGCATCTTTTATTTCTCCCATGTTTTT
>JAUSIC010000015.1 GCA_030648285.1 Nanobdellota archaeon
CTACTTCGAACGTACTTCTTACGTCTTCCTGTCTCTAGCTCAAGAGTATTCCCCGCGCGCCCGACACTTAAGATGCCGGATTTCACAAGGAACTTTTTAAGCAAGCTACGGATATTTTAGACCCAATAATGATGGCTGCGACTTGGACTGCTGGGATTACCGCGGCGGCTGGCACCAGTCTCTCCCAGTCCTTATTCGCCAAACTTTTTAGATTTAGCAAAAGCTTCTCAATGAGAAGCACTCTGGCTCGCTTTGTCACGCTTTCGCGCATTGCAAAAGATTCCTAACTGCTGCACCCCGTAGGGCTGGGAGTAGTGTCTCAGACTCCCTCTCAGGGCCTCTCCGCTAAGAGCCCTTACGGATCATCGGTTTGGTGAGCTTTTACCTCGCCAACAGCCTAATCCGCCGCAGCCCCATCCTTAAGCACGAGTTTGAGAGACAAATCTTTCCAGGGTATGTCTCCTATCTAGGTTTAGCCTCAGTTTCCCGAGGGTATCCTTGACTTAAGGGCAGGTTAGCTACGTGTTACTGAGCAGTTCGCCTTCTTTCGAAAGACTTGCATGTCTAAGTGCAAACCAGATAGCCGCAGCCGCCAGCAGGATAAACTGGATTTATTACATTGTCAGAATAAATTGATTATTACTGACGGCTGTTATACATTATTATGTTATATTATGCCTTAAAGAAAATTTACGATTACTTCTACATACTACTTCATACTTTAACGTGAGATAGTATTAAAGTACTCATCTTATTATCAGTTGTGAAAAATTTTTTTGTTTATAAATGTTTCGTGAGAAAATTATAAAAAATTATTGAGGGGATTTTCTTTTAACTACAATACTATATTCAAATACATCTCCAGGATTATAACCTGCTCTTCTAGCCATATAACCTAGGTTATTTTCAAAATTTCTCCAGAATATTAATTCTTCTGTACTCCCAGCTTTTGCCTGATATTCTGTTCCCATGCCTGATTGGAATGAAGACAACAGTGGAGTATTAGCAACTTCAATTTTATCAGAAAGTTCTTTTATTCTAAACATCATTAATTATTCATAAATTTCTTCTTTAAATCAATTTCTATATCTTAAAATATATTTTATTTCTATTCCAATAAAATTTAAAAATACCTTTTTCCAATCTAATAAATAAAGTTAAAGGAGGAAAAAAATGAGTGATGTTTACAACAGGCAGAAAGTGCAGGAAGACTTGCAGAAAAATGATGCTATTGCAATGGCTTTTGGAAAGCTGGTTTCTGGAAAAGTAGGTTACAAGGCAGTCATTGAAAAAAAGCCAATGGTAAAAAAATGCACTGATTGTGGAATTACTTTGGACATGAATCAAAAGTTCTGCCACGAATGCGGTGCAAAGAATGAAGTTCCAGTGAAGAAATAATTATTTATACAATTCATTATATATTTGGCGTTTTGCTTCTTCAGGTTTCTCTCTGAATAAGTTTGAAGTACTAAATAAATCTCCAAGTGCTCCTTCCCATTTAACCTGTTTAACATATTCAAGCAGTTCTGCATTTGAAAGATTAGTTCTTCCCTTACTACAGATGCAATTGAATACTACGGATGTTAATGATATCATTTTAATTTTCTTTCCTCTTGTATGTTCTGAATTCTTGATCATAATAAACTCCCATTTCAGGAACAACTTCTGCTTCAAAAACATTCCTGACTTCCTGAGGAGGCAACGTAGTTCCTAAGTCAGCAACAACTCCATCATAAATCTCTGTAAAAGAAATATAACCCTTTCTAAAATTCTTACTTACCAATTCTTTTAATGTTGACATTTTATTTTTAATTTTTTTTCCTTTAAAAACACTTATATATTTCAAAATATTAATTAATTTATGACATTAAAGGAGTACAAATCAAAGCGCAATTTGAAAAAATCAGGAGAACCGGAAGGAAAAATAAAATCTTTAGGTTCTCACATCTTTGTTATTCAAGAACACCACGCATCAAATCTTCATTGGGATTTGCGTTTAGAAATGAATCGCGTTCTAAAAAGTTGGGCTGTTCCAAAAACACTACCAAGAACAAAAACAGAAAAAAGATTAGCAATTCAGGTTGAAGACCATCCATTGAGTTATGCAAAGTTCAAAGGAATAATTCCAGAAGGAAATTATGGGGCAGGAAAAGTTAAAATATGGGACAACGGAAAATATGATTTGATTGAAAAGTCTCCAAAGAAAATTCTTTTCGAGTTGCATGGAAAAAAATTAAAAGGAAAATATGTTTTGATAAAAACAAGTTATGGAAATAAGAAAAGCTGGTTGTGGTTTAAGGTTTAAAATTAAAATCATCAGCTATTTTTAATAATCTCGATCTCTCAGAAACTTCAACTTTGTTCATCCTTTCTGTTGGTATTACGAAAAAATATCCCTTATTAAAAGATCCGAGTATAAATGCACTTCCTATTTTTGGAGAGCAAACCCTTTCATCCTCCACTCTGAATTCCTCTTGTCTTAATTTTTCAACAAATTCATCATACCTACCATCTAAATCATATGAAATAAATCTTTTCATAAAATTACACCCCTTTGATACTTTTTAAGAATTATTGTCTTGAGAAATATAGTTGCTCACTTCGTTCGCAAAATTAATTAGGTGTTAATCTAAAAAACGTTTGTTCGGCTTAAAATTAATCGTTTATATTAAACAACATTGAAGTTTATTGCATTAAATTATTTTTAGCAAGTATCATGACGAATGTCTGATACGAAAAATCCCTTATTACAACAGACTTCAATTATTTTATTAATTATTCTTTTTCCCCTAAGATTTAAAATAACAAATTTGGAATTTCATGAAAAAAAGTATTTCCTATCGGTTTGAAATAATCTTCGGGCTTTGGGCATTCTCTTCTGAATTCTTCTTCCAACCCTAACATCATCAAGGTATCTCCACAAGAACTGGCTCTAGTTGAATCTGTTCCATTAATATTAAATGTAGAAACATCTGGATTTCCTGGCCAGTTTTCAACAGCATCTCTGTTTTCAAAAACATCTAAAATAGTTTTTCTTACTCCATCAACTTTAGCAGTCCAAACAGCAGCGATAATCCATTCAGGCAAGTTCTCTTGCATAGATGAATAATAATGTTTAATTGCTTGTTCTCTTGCAGCATTTAATGCTTGATAATAAGGATGTTGTGTGCAGGCATTAGTGTATAATTCCAATCCTGCTTTGTGAAGATATATTCTGTTTGGAAATTTCAAACTTTTAAAGTTAGCCCATCCAACAAATCCTGTTTTCAATAAACTTAAAGCCATAAAATTAATCCTTATTTTCTCTTTTTAATAATTATTATACTGAATTTAAACTCCCCATCTAGCGCCTTCAGAAACCATTTTCCTTTCTTCAGGAGTAATTATTTCTTCTTCAATCATCCACCAGTCTAATTCAGGAATTTCTTTCTCCATTTTCTTTGCAGCGCAGAATCCTCTTGCCAAAAGATAAAACATTACACCTAAGCTTTTTGCACTCTTGTTGTTTCCAATTACTATCTGGTGTGCTCCTTTTGGAAAATTATTTGTATCGCAAACCATAAGGACTTTTTTGTTCACCCTCATTGTATCATTCAGTGCATTTCTGTCCAGCCATGAATCGCATATAACTGTAAGTTCATTTTCAAAGAAATTTGGAAGTTTTGAATTTGTGAGAATTCCAGCAGGATACTTTTTTGTAAAGACTCTTATTCCTGTAATTTCAGAAAATTTTTCAGCAGCTTTCCATCCTGCTTGTCTTTTGCAAACTAATATGACATCTTTGGCATCAAACTTTGAAAGAAATTCTATTCCTTCTCTTAATTTTTCATCAATCAAATCTGTGTTAAAAATAGCCAATCCATCTGCTCTTCTTCTGTAAACAAACTGCCTCATTTGAGGTGTGACAACCCTTGTTCCAATATAAATTCCTGACTTGATATAATCTTCAAGAGGAATAAGCATGTCTGTTCTTTTCTTGATTTTTACTTTTTCCTTCAGTGCCTCTGTTCCTTCTTCTCCAGAAATCTTTGCCCTTAATTTTTTAGCTTTCTCAATAAGTTCTGTTTTTATTCCTTCTAGTTTTCTTTCTTCCTGAATGTCTGTAGATTCTGCTTCAGCTACCTTTTCAAGTTCTTTTTCAGGCTGTTCTATTGTCTGTTCGTCTAATAGTTCTTCTTCAACTTTTTTAGCGATTTCTTTTTCAGAAATTTCTTCTGTTTTTGTTTCATTGGTTCTAGGCATAATTATTGTGAGAAAAAGTATATTTTTAAAGGTTTTCTATCTTTAAACAAGAAGATTTACTCTTCTTTCAGGTGTTGTGAATTCTTGTTTAGTCACTTCAACCATTCTTTGCTCATATTCCCTTTTTTCTTCTTGTGTTGGTTTTTCTATATAAGCCTTTTTGCACGTAGAGCAAATTCCATAAACTTTCAAGGTTCCTGCTTCATCTTTTTCCACTGTTCCTTCAGAAGTATCATGACGCCTTCCATTTATGCAATGTTCTGATAGTATTTGTATTAATGGATTAAATGTAGAATTTCCTGGATGAGTTCTTTGAAAACTGAGAAGATGTGTAATATCTATTCTCATTAAATTTAAGAGAATTCAAACTTTATATTTTTATCTCCTTCTCTTAAAATGTAGAAATAATCCAACTAAGCCAACTAAAAAGAAAACAATTCCTAAAATATTTCTATCTCTTGGATTTAAATTTGAAACAGCATTTCCTGTTAAGCTAAATGAAAAGAAAAATAAAGATGCTAAAATTCCGACACCTGCTAAAATAATCATTGTCTTGCCTTCTAAATTATCTTTTTTCTTTTCATAATTTCCTGTTTCTTCATTGAAATAATATCCTCTTGCAGGATGAAATCTCATATCCATTTTTTCTTTAGCTAATTCTTCTTTGACTTTGTCTACTGTTCCTGAAACAGTTGTATTATCTGGATTTTTCTTATAATCATCTTTATAATTTTTATACGTTCCCCTATAATAGGGTTTACCTGCCCCCGGTTTTTTAAATAACATCGTAGTACCCATTGATTCTCCTGTTTCTACATCTCTTTGATATATTGTCATTATTTTACTTTTTTCATCTCCAAGAAGCTGAGCAACATCTAGAGCGCTTGGCAGTGCAAGGAATAATCTAAGATAATTATCATCAGGAGGTGTTTCATAGTATGGATGAGTCTGTACATCATTATACTCTTTTCCTCCTCTTTCTTTTACCATTCGGTATACTTTCTGGTCATCTCTTCCTGCTGCTCTCTCATTAGACCAAGATATAACAGGTACTAATTCTTCTCCTGTAAATTTTATACCCCTAAATTCATTTTTTGAGTTTGTAGACTCAATTACTTCTTTTGGAGTCTTCTTTTTTGGTATTCTTTTGTTTCTTTCTTTCCAATCTTCCAAGAACCCCATTTTATCTCATCCCTCTCTCAATCTCTATCAATCTCTTTATCTTCATTTCTCTTTCTATTCCGGTTATACCGCACTTGAAAAAATCAGCCTGAAAACCAAAAGCCAAATCTCCTAAGATTTCCTCTTCTGTTTCACCGCTTCTATGAGAAAAAACTATTTTGATGTCATTTTTTTTCGCGAGTTCACAAACTTCTCTTACTTTGATTAAAGAGCCAATCTGGTTTGGTTTTACAATAATGGCATTTATGCTTTTCATTTTTATTGCTTTTTCAAATCTTTTTGGATTTGTCGTTGTTAAATCATCTCCGACAATTAATGAATCAGGAAATTTTTTCAATAATTTTGCAAAACTTTCAAAATCTTCTTCATCAAAAGGATCTTCAATATAAAACAAATTAAAATTTCTGATTAAGTTTGAAAGGTATTCCATCTGCTCATCTTTTTCTCTTGTAAGCATTGGATTTTCATAATGATATTTTTTTCTTTTGTAAAATCCAGAAGAAGCAATGTCTGTTCCAAAAGGAATGTTTAATTCTTTTAATGCATCAAAAACTTCTTTCTCATTTAATGATGTTTCCCAAGCATCCTCGTCATTTCTTTTTTCACTAAAAGTTTTGTCATTTCTTTTTAAAAAAAACTTTACCTCATTTTTTGCCTTCCGATTTATTTCAAGAGCTTCTTTAACAGAGCTTGTTTTTGGAATAAGAAGAAATTCTTGGAAGTCAGGTTTCTTTTTTGAATAGCTGTGTTTTCCTCCTCCAACGCAGTTTCCTGCTAATCTTGGTAAATATTTTGCATCTGGGTTTATTAATCTCCAAATATCTTTTTTTCGTTCTTCCGAATGACAATTCTTTTGGCGTTCGCGTGAAGAATTTCCAAATTTTTCACTTGCCATTGCTTTTAATGTGGCAGATTCCAGAGCAAATAAAGTGTTTGCTCCTACGTGCCTGTCTAAAATATCTTCAATTCTTCTCAAGTCATCAAACTTTTCAAAAATTTCTCCTGAAAAATAATCACTAAATTTTTTTAGTGTTTTAATGTCTTCATCAAGGCTTTTTTTGTATGGTTTTGCTTCAAACTTCCCTGTTGATTTTCCTGTCGGCGAACTTGCAGAAAAACTGCCGACATTTGTTTTGATAGAAACAAGTATTGTTTTCTCTTTTCGAGAATCAAGAATTGGTTTTGCACTTACAGCCTCTATTTTCATATAGGAAAGAATGGATTAAGATATATAAAGATTATTAATAAATTTCCTTCAATATTCTTTTAACAATTAATTTAGCGTCATTTAGATATTTTTCTTTATTCATAGCTAATGCTTTCATAATTAATAGTTTATCAATAGATATAATTAACACCTCTTTTTCTTCAATTGCTCCTTGAGACAAGAAATCATAATCATATCCTATTTTATTCCACATTTCAAATTCGTATATTAATACTCCTTTATCTCCGTATAAATCAACAAATTCTGGTTTTTGTTTATATTTTGTTTTATTTTCTTTCTTCCAAGTATCTTCTTTCTTTTTGTATTTCTTAATTAATTCCTTATGATCTCTTTCGCTCAAGATTAAATCAATATCTTCTCCTGTTTTTCTTAATCCATAATATTCCATAGCAATTCCACCAACAACTAAGGGTTTATCTTTGAATTTATAATTTAATTTCTTTAAATTAATTTTTTTAAGAACAGATTTATCAACTTCTTCTTTCATTAATGTTAGAAAACTTGGTTGTATAAAAAGTTAATCCTGAGGCATCTTGCCTTTCATTGCCCTTATAAACTCAGAAAGTCCCTTTCCATATAATTCTCCTGTAAAAAACCATCTCTTAAATAAAAGTCCTGTCTGATTAAGTTGTGCATTATATATTTCTACTCTATCCTTATAATCTGTATCTTCAGCTAATTCTTGAAATCTCCTATAAGTTCTCCAAAATCTTAATGAAGTATCATCAAAATATCCTCTCTTCATATTCATTAATGCCTCCCTTGGACTCTCTGCTTCATCTCCAATAACCATTCCCATTGGAACTGCCACAGTGCTTTTACTATGTCCTTCCAGGGGTTCACTACATGCATGAACTTCGATACATCTCATGGATTTTGCTAAGAAATCTACTTTTTAAGTTTAACGGAAAAGGGTTAATGTAATAATTGAAGTCTTTTGTAGATGTTTTAAACTAATCTTAAGTTTGACTTTGGGTATCTAGATTATCAATATTATCCTCTCGCGTAAGCGCATCTTTAGAAATCTTACTTAGGATAAACTCTTTTTGATATTACAGAAGTTGCTAATAGGGGCTTACCATCTGTAACTAATTGTTGGGCTACTTTCTCAATCCGTTTGGTGTTTCTAATATCTTCTCTAACTTCAAAATCTTCTACTAGTAATATTCCTCTTCCAACATAGTCATCAGGAATATAACCCCAAAAAACTATGCTTCCTTCAGAATCATAAGGGCTACCAGATTCTCTGCATTTTTCAAGATTCATCTTTGTGATAGTAACATAATTTGCATCTGGATGACTTAGGATAGTATTATATGTATGTAAATCTCCATTAGAATTACGACAGGTGTGTGTCTTTGATCTATTTTCTACCAAAATATTTGCTAAAACCCCTCGATGAATTATTCTATGTGTTTCTTTCATGTTTTTTTAATTAATTATTACTTTTTAAGCTTATATATTCTAAGTTGTAATAATAAAAATACACTCGCTATCTCTCGAAATTTGATATAAAAAGTTAATCATAGTTGCTTATCGCCCACCCGCCCAGAGTTACTTTTCGCAATAAATTGCTCAAAAATTAATATGGGGTTAATCTGGATACTCGTATGTTCAACTTAATATTAGTTTAAATCAGCGACACAAAAATTCAATGTTATTAATTATTATCAATATCGCGGTACGCGCATTTTTAAGAAATCTTAATCTTCCCCTGCTTCGTCTCCACTAACATCATTCTCGTCATCTGGATTTGCGAGTTCCATTATTTCTCCTTCTCTTGCAATCTCTTCTTCTTCTGCAACTTCTTTTTCTTCAAGCTCAGCATCGCCGACTTTCTTAGCTTTAATCTTTCTTAAAGCTCCTTCTTTTTTCTTTGGGAAAGGACGCTTAACCATTATCGGAAGAATTCCTGATTCAAATTCAATTTCAGCAATTTTAAGAGCATCAAATTTGACTTTTTCCAAATCTTCTTTTTCAATCTTGATTAGTAAAGGTGCATTCATTGCTATTTGCAATGCTCTTGCTCCAAGAACTCTTGCCTTCTCGTATTTTGAAAATTCTTCTACTTTCATCTTATCGTTTTCCTAGATGGGTGCTATTTTTATACCCTCTACAGGATAAATATTTTTCATCAACACATAAAGCAATCTCTCTTGATTGTACGCCGCATTCGCCTATTAAAGGACAATAATCTGTATCTCTTGCTGGAAATTGGGGTAAACTTACTCTGCAGGCTTGTCCGCCTTCTAATCTTCTTTCTAATTCTTCTGCTACATCCTGGCATACTTTTACTGTTCTATGTCCCTCTGGTAAATCAGGATTTCCATTAGTGACTCCCTGAACTCTATCTTTTTTATCAATTATTGCAAAATATTCTGCCATCTTATTTAATGTACTTTTCTACTTTTTTAAAAATATCTCTTTCTACTTTTTCTACAATATCAAGAATCTTGTTGAATTCTTCAACTTCAATTTCTTTCATGTTTCCTTTTTGCATTGAAGAAATTTCTCCGTCAGAACTTGTTATTGTTATTCTTGCTTCACTCATGTCTTCTTCTTCAACAATTGGGTCAACAATTAAATTTTTCCCTATTTTATGAACAGTTAATGTTATTGGAATTTCTTTTGATAAAGGAAGGCTTTCTTTTGTGAGAGGTTCATCATGGAGAATTTTTCCTTCTTCTTCATCGTATTTTGGCATCTTTGTATTTTTTAATGCTAAAACAGTTGCAATTCCTGCTGCATCGACTAAATTTCCGTCGTCATTTAGAGGATAAATATCTATCATTACTGTCCAGACTTTTTCTCCTTCTTTGATGCATAGTTTGTCTAATTGTATGAATTTGCTTTCTCTTATTCCTCTATCAATTAATCTCCCAAGTTCAATAGCAGGGAATTTTGGAGGTCCAAGTTCGTATTTCGGAGAACTCAAAGGAAGTAATTCTGAAGTTACCATTAAATTTCCCTTGTCTTTTGAATCAGGATAAGGTGCTGCAACTTCCATTTTAACTCCAACAATAACTTCTGTTTTTCCGATTTTTACTTTTGCACTTCCTTCTGCATTTTTTGCAAATCCAAGTTCAGCAGAAATTTCTCTAAATTCTTCAGGAGCTCTTTCATCGAATCTTTTTCCTTGTGACAAATATTCTTTGAGTCTTTCTCCTGTTATTCTTGATGTGTCAATTTGTTCTGGCATTTTCTATTTCATCTCCTGATATTTTATATCTGTTAATTATATTATAAGCTAATCCTGTATCTATTACTCTTCTAATCTCATCACCACTTCTGAATGCTCTGCATTTTTCAGGATTATTAATTATGTTATAAGCCCATTCATTCATCATTATTTCTTCAATTACATCACTCATTCAATTTCCTCCGCAACATCTTTCAAGGCTTGCTTTTGAATCTCGTAGATGTCGCTTGTTGCTTTTCTTGCGAGTTCAACAGCTTCTTTTAATTGCTTGATTGTTATTTTTCCATCTAATTGAATATGGGTGATTTTTCCGTCGTGAGTCATTGTTATTGGAATATCTGTTGCTCCTTCTCCTTCTTCCCAGTCTTCTTCATCTTTGTTCAAGTCAACAACTAATGTCTTGTCTAATTTTCCTATTGAAACACTTGAAACAAGATTTGTCATTGGTATTCCAGCATGTGCCAAAGCCATTGCAGCAGCATTTATTCCTGCGCATCTTGTTGAAGCATTTGCTTGAAGAATATTTATGAAAACATCAACCACCATGTTTTGGTATTGGTCAATTAATAATACAGGTTCTAAAGCCCATTCTGTTATCTTGCTGATTTCAGTGCTTCTTCTAGAAGGTCCTGGTCTTATTCTTTCTTTTGTTGAAAAGCTTAACATAGAATAATCACATCTCAAAGTTGCTTTTTCTGGATTTTGTGCATGTTGAGGATGCATTTTACGAGGTCCGTAAACAGCAGCGTATGCAATTGTATCTCCGAATGAAAACATTGCGCTTCCATCTGCGTTTGGAATTATTCCAACTTTTGCAACTATCTTTCTAGTTTCATCAACTTTTCTTCCGTCTGGTCTTTTGAATTCTTTTGTCATCTTATTTTTTGTAAATCTGTTAATTGTAAATCTAAAGTTAATGTGCTGTCAATACCATTATTAGCAAGATCTCCCCCCAAATTCTCTATTCTCCTTCTCCTTTTCATTGTAATCATTTCTTTTTCAAAAACTTGTTTCATTTTTTGATAATAAGGTCTAAATAAATCAGATAATCCGTCCTCATGAACTTCATATTCTATACCCGTTTCTACTCTTTTTGCTTCTACTTTTCCATTTATATATTGTAATCTTATTATCATTTTTCCTTTACTCCTTCAAACCATTTCTTTATTTCTTCTGTTAAACCTGATACAAATGATTTTTCTGTTATGAAATTAATTGCTCTTTTTGCGAATATTTCGTCTTCAATTTTGTCTCCGTCAATCCATATTAATCCGTTTTGTCCGACAGTTATTCTGCATTTTGTTTCATCTTTTATCATTGAAATCATGCTTCCTTCTTTTCCAATAACTCTTGGAACTTTATTTGGATTTATTTTAACTATCATTCCTCTGTCGATTTGTCCTAATCCTTTTAATCTCATAGTCAAGTCAATTCCTCTTTGATTTATTGAGAATATTTTAGCAACAATCATGTCTCCAATTCCCATGACTTCACCAACTTCATCTTTGTTAACATATCTTGGGTATTCAGATAAAGGCAAGAATCCTCCTTGAGCAGTATCCATGTTTACAACCCATCCGTTCATTGTGACATTTTCAACAACACCAATAACTACATTTCCTCTTCTTGGTTGATAAACTCCAGACAAAGGAATAACCTTTACGAGTTTGTTTGATTCTTCTGCTAATCCGAATCTTAATGCAACTATTCCTTCTCCTTGTTTTTCTGTTCCTTCTCCAGGAAGATAATCGTTTCCTTCAGCGATAACTTCGCCAGGAATTACTACTTTTCTTGAATGTTCTTCGTGTTCTGTCATTTTAATAATTTTTTCTTTCTTGTGTTTTCTTTATCTCTATTAAACCATAAAGTTGGTTTATGAATGTTTCGATTAGTTGATGTTTTTGTCTATCCTCTTCACATATTCTATTATGAAGTCTGATTACTTCTGCTGGATTTCCTGCCATTCTGCTATTGAAATCTGCAATTGCAGCAAATCTTTCTAATCCTTTTATTGTATTAAATGGATTATGTGCTCTTGTTTCGTAAAGAACCAAAACCATTCTTTTTTCTGTCATTTTAATCAGTCGCATCTACCAGATTTAATTTAATTTCCATTTCAGATTTATTATGAACAGAATTCCCTCTGTCATTTGTTTGCCCATCTATCATACCCTTGAATTCATACATTTTGTCCATAAATTCACCGAGAGATAAGCTGTCCAGTCTTTGAAAAGGAGAAGTTCTTCTTTCCTCACAAGTTACTCTTGTTACTAATACATGATTTCGTGATGGTAACATCTGACGATTAATCTGTCCGTAGACTGCTAATATCTCTCTTCCATAGAGGGTAATTCTCGCTTGCATGTCATCAAATTTCATTTTACTCCTTCATCTCCTCTGTCGTAGCACTTCCATGTGTTACGCCATTTAACTTGTCATAAAAATCCATTATCATTCCAGCAGGAACTTTAACAACAACTTCTAAACTTCCGTCGTTAAGCCAGTTTTCTGTTTCCTTGTATGTGCTTATAACTCCATATGCTTTTCCTGTATGAACCGCAGGAATTACAATTTTTACTCTTTTCATTTCTATTTTTATTGGAATAACCTTTGATAATTGTTCTAAAATTTCAGGCATTTGATTTTCAACAGGAGTATTCTTTATGTTTACATGCGCTTCTTCTAATGCTCTTTTTATTCTATCAGGAGTGTGAGGATTTCCTGTCTGAGGATTAAGCGCATTTCTTGCAAGGAAATCAATTACTTGCTTGAATTTCTTTTCATGTTCTTCGCTTCTGTATTCTTGAGTTGTTTGTACTTCTCCTTGTTTTACAATTATTTTTGCAATTTCATCAATATCCTCTGTTCCAAATGCTTTTTGCAAATCAGCTGTTGGAGCATTTAATCCTTTTTTTGAATCAGTAAAAACTTTGTCAACTTCTAGAAATCCATTATCAACACCTGTTTTCCTGAAAGCCAATGCTTTTTCCAAGTCTACCAGAATTTCAAAATCTTTTCCTAATTTTTTTATTCGTGCTATTGTCATTTTAAAAATAAGTTAATTCAATAGTAACTGGTTTATTTGGATATTCTGTATTATGAATGCTTTCAAAAGTCTTGTAAGCAATTTCTGTGTCTGTAATTGCTTCTGGATTTATATGATTCTCCCCTATTATTACAGGAAGTCCGATTATATTTCTCTTAACCAATGAATCTGATACTTCAACATCAGCGTCTAATTTTTGTTTTAAAACTCCTTCCACTAACAATCTCATTACTAATTTATTTCTCATTTTAAAAATCTTTGATTTCCTCTCCTTCTAATCTTTTCAATTTTCCTTCTTCTTTGTCAATATAAGAAACTTCAAATCTATTTATGTCGAATTTGTTGTTTTGAAGTTCTTTGAAAATGTCTAATGCTAATTTAACTCCTTTTTTCATTGTCAAGTCTTTCTTGTATTTTTCTCTTAATTTGTCTTTTATTTTATCATCAGCTTCTCCGATTGCATTTGCGTAGTATCCAAAATAATTTCCAGTAACATCACTTGCAAATAATTCTGGTTTCTTGTTGTTTATTCCAGCAATCATTACAGAAACACCAAAAGGACGTGCTCCTCCGTATTGTGTGAATTGCTGTTTTATGTTTGCAATATCTTTTATTACTAATTCTGGTTCAACAGGAGAATCATAAGTTACTCTGTGCTGTTGAGCTAAAACCTGTGCTCTTTCGATCAGAACTCTTGCATCAGAAGTTATTCCAGCAGTGCTCATCACTATATGCCTATCTACTTCAATAACCTTGTTTGCAGATTGCTTTACAATTAATTTATCCTCATTTCTTCTGTCAGCGATTATAAAGACTCCATCAGAACAAACCAGTCCAATGCTTGAACTTCCTAATCGAACTGTTTTTTCAGCGTATTCAACCTGAAGCAAATGTCCTTCAGGAGAGAACATAGTTGCAGTTCTGTCATACCCCATTTGCTGATGTTGCATATCTATTGGCATTTCCATTATGCAAAATACCTCCTAACCAATTTTGTATTTGTGCTGAAATTTCCTATTTCTGTCATTTTATTTCTTTATATTATTTGTTTTTGTTTATTTATCGTTTATCTTGAGAATTTGATAATAATCAAACTTTAATTTTTTCTCTCTGTTGAAAAACTGAAGAAGTGAGGATTTAAAAATATTTTGGTTTACTTTTCCCTCAACGCTCTTAATGTTCCGCTTACCCGAACAACTTGCATTCTTTCAGGAAAAGCAACTAGACTTGCCCTAACATGGTTCAAGCTTTCCCTATTTATGCCTATAATAGCTGAATCTCTATTTGTTTCAACAAATTCTAAGCCTGCCTTGCTCATTCCCAAGCTTCCTATAAAATCAAGTATTGCTTTTTCTATGTTTTCTCTTAAATTGCTTCCCTTAATGAGCAAATATCTCTTGTTTTCACGCATAGAAGGTTTGAGATTTTTCATAATGAGATATATATTTTATGAGATATAAATGTTTATATTTGATGTTCTTTAATTAATAAAATGATAGAAGATGGGGCTCAAAAATATTGTTCTGGTTTATTGATACACAGAGTTAGTGAAATAGAACGAACTCTTAGGGAAGGTTTTTTTCAACAATTTATGTCTGCAATGGGCGAATATATGAAAGCAGAAGAATTTGTTAGAAAAGAAGGTTTTACAAAAGTTACAACAGAGGCAAGAAGCAGAATTTATGAGGCTATGAGAAAATGTGAAACTTATCCTCACTTAACTTTTGAATTATAATTCTCCTAATAATTTTTAAACTGCATTTTCTAATAAATATCATAAAAAGAAGGAAAAACGAAATATAAAATATGGAAATATTTAGTGTAGGGGGATTTAATGAAGTAGGAAAAAATATGACTGTTGTCAATCTCAAAGATGACGCAATATTATTTGATGCTGGTTTTTTCATGCCTGCAATAGTTTCTCTTCAAGAAGAAGAATCTCAAGAAAAAGGATATTCTGAAAAAAGATTGAGAGGAATAGGAGCAATGCCAGATGATTTGATTCTTGATAAATTAGGAATAAGAAACAAGGTTCGTGCAATGCTTTTAGGACATGCTCATTTGGACCACATTGGTGCTATTCCTTACATAAGCTACAGATACAATGCTCCTGTTGTTGGAACTCCATTTACAATGAGTGTTCTGAAAAAAATTCTCGAAGACGAAAAATTAAGCATTCCAAACCCATTGAGGACAGTAAATCCAAATTCTACTTTTATAATAAAAGGAAAAAATCATTCTTACAAGGCAGAGTTCATCAACATAACTCATTCAACAATACAAACCTCAATGATTGCTCTTCATACTCCAGAAGGAATCATTGTCTATGCAAATGATTTCAAGATGGATAATACTCCTATTCTGGGTTTGCCTCCTAACTATGATGCATTAAGAAGAATAGGAAAGCAAGGAGTAAAAGCACTGATAGTAGATTCATTATATTCTGGTGCAGATGGAAAAACTCCAACAGAAAAAGTTGCTCGTGGTTTGTTAGAAGAAGTTCTTCTCACAACACATAATGAGAAAGCAGCTGTTTTTGTAACAACATTCTCTTCTCACATTGCAAGATTAAAAAGCATTGTAGATTTCGCTAAAAAGTTAGACAGAAAAGTTTATTTTTTAGGAAGAAGTTTGAAGAGATATGTTTCTGCTGCAATTGATGTTAACATGTGTCCTTTCAAGAATGATATTCAGATTGGAACTTACAAGAAACAAGTTGCTTCTTATCTTAGAAGAATAAGCAAGGAGAGAACAAAATCTCTTGTTGTTGTTACAGGACATCAAGGAGAACCAGGAAGCATGTTGGATCGTCTTTCTCGAGGAAAACTTCCTTTTGAATTTCATGAAAATGATAATATTGTTTTTGCATCAAAAACAATTCCAACTCCTGTAAATCTTGAAAACAGGGAACAATTAGGAAAAAGATTAAAGAGAACCAAAGTAAGAATTTTTGACAATGTTCATGTTTCAGGACATGGGAGCAGAGAAGACATCAAAGACTTGATTACTCTTCTAAACCCAGAAAATATAATTCCTTCTCATGGAAGCACAGAGCAATTGAAACCCATGATTGAAATTGCAAGGGAAATCGGTTATAGGACAGGAAAAGAGTGTCATTTGATGAATGATGGGCAGAAGTTGAAGTTGTAAGGGAAATCAAAAGATTTATATATTATTTTTTAAAGCTAATGAAATGATTAATCGTGAAAATGTACCTGATGGATTAGAATTAGAAATAGATAAGAGTCTAAGAGTAAAAATAGGCTATAGAACTGCTGTAAAATTTGATGATATTTTACCTGGAGATTTATTAATGTATAGAGGTAAGGATATTGGATTTTGTTTAGTTCATAGTCGGTCTAGAAATCATCTTTCAGGCAATCATTTTGGGGATGTGGGTGGACCAGGAGGATGGGGGCAAGATTTTAATTCTGATGTTCAAATTGATAGGATTGCTCCTTGTTTACTAAAATCTATTCTTAATCATTACTCTATGGATTATCTTCTTGATGATTTATCTTCTGGCAAACCTAAAATAAGATAAATAAACGATTTTTATTAACTGCTTAACATCAACAACAGGCTTCAGTTTCTTCTATTAAAACTCCTCTACCCCATAATTTTTAAATCTCGTCTACTTTATTTTTATATGGTTAACATAGAAATTCTAGAAGGGCTTAAAGCAGGACTTGAAAGAGGACAATCACTGAAAAGAACAATGATGAGTTTTTTTAATGCAGGTTATAGCAAGCTAGAAATAGAAGAAGCGGCAAGAGCTCTTTCACAAATCCCTGTTAGACAAGAAATTTCTCCTCAGCCAGAAATGAAAAATCAAAAGCAGAAAATGAAAGCTCAACCTCAAATGTCTGTTCCTTCAAAAGTTCAACCTCAATTTTTAAAACAGCAAATTCAAAAACCTGCACAAAACGTTTCAAATTATGAAAGTTCCCTTCCCAAAAAGTCAGACAAGTTAATTGTTATAGTTCTTGTTTCTGTTTTAGTTTTCCTTTTAGGAATTCTTGCTACTGTTTTTTTCTTCAAGGATGAGATAATGTCTTTATTCGGCGGAGGATAAACTTGAAAGAAATTTATTTGCCTGAAGAAGATTCTTTTTTTCTTTCTGAAATATTAGAAAAAGAACTTTTAAGATTATCAAATGAGAAATCAGAAATAAAAGTTTTGGAAATTGGTTGTGGGAGTGGAATTCAACTAGAAACAATAAAAAAAGCAGGAATAAAAAAACAAAATATTTTTTCTTGCGATATAAATTCACAAGCAGTAAAGCATTGCAAAAAACTTGGATTTAATTCAATAAAATCAAATTTGTTTGAAAAAATAAAAGGAAAGTTTGACATAATAACGTTTAATCCCCCTTATCTTCCCGAAAACAAGTTTGACAAGGAAAAAGATACAACAGGAGGAAAAACAGGCTCTGAAATAATAAATAAATTTCTAAAGCAATCTAAATCTCATCTAACAAAAAACGGAAAAATAGTTCTTCTTGTTTCTTCTCATACTAAAAAAATTAATTTGGGAAAATATAAAAAGAGATTGTTGGGAAAAAAGAAATTGTTTTTCGAGGAATTGAGGGTGTGGGAATTAAAATAAATTAATCTAATACAGATATTCTCCAGATATTATTTAAGTAGATTTTTCTTCCATCTAAAAAACATTCTCTCGGGTTCTTTTCTATATCATAAGAGAGAATTCCATTAATCGGGCCTCTGTGGATAGTATCTAAAGTTATAGAAACTCTTCTGCCAGTTAACCCATGTATTGTCTCTTTCCGAGCATTCGCATTTTTCGGAATATATTTTGGTTCTCCGATTTCTTCTTCAAGTCCACTCATCTCTTCTTAATAAAAAATTCATTTATTAATATTATGGTGAACAATTAGGAGAGATAGGATTATTTTCACAGCACAAAAATTTGTATTCAATGCATATTTTATCAGAACAATCTCCTCTTTTGCAAAATCCTTTCCCCATTATCTCTTGAAATTCACTAGCATCCATTTTTCCAGAATCAAAAGCCAGCTGAGTTAATTTTTTGAACATATCGCTGATTGCTTTATTGCTTGATTGCACAAGAGCCTTTCTTGTTTCTATTGGTTGTTCTCTGTATGTTGTCGGAAGCTCCATGTAAAAAGAAGTAGCAACATCTCCAGAACCACCATAGGATCTTAATGAGTATAGATAAGGAATTCCAGAGTTTATTCGTATAAGACTATCAATCTGTTTTCTTTCTTTGTCTAATTCATTACGTCCAGAGAGGTATGCATATAACAATTTTACATTGTTAAAATAGAGTTTATCTTCTCCTTTTGCTAAATTTCTTATTTCTTCATTTAAATTATCAATAGTATATATTTTGTCTCTAACATCTGGTGTAAGATCATTTTTATCTAAAGAATTTAGTTTGGATATCACAAATGCATGAAGATTATTCATATCCTTCTCATACGCTTCTAATACTTTTTCATTTGATTCGTATTTTAATTCTTCTTTGATATAAGTTATAATGTCTTTGTGATAAATTTCTTGAACTAAATTATCTAGTTCAGGCCTGATATAATTTCCTTCAATGCTGTTAGATAATTCTGCTAGTTGTTCCTTAAATCCACTGCCTTCCACCAAGTCTTTTATCCCCTTCATTGCCAATTCATTATATGATTGCAGAAGTGTTTTTCCTCTCTTCTCAGGCATTGCATTATAATACTCTTTCATCACTTTTTCCCTGGCTTTTCTTAATTGAGCTTCTTGATATGACATCGCTTTATTCCAAGCCTTTAATTCTTCTGGTGTTGTTATTTCCAGATTATTTAATTGATTAATTTCTTCTTCAATAGAATTCACTTCTTCAACAGCAGATTTTATTTGTAAATCACCTAAGGAACCAATAACTTCAAATTCTTTGTCCTGAATAGTCATATCCATTCTATGCTCGTATTCATGTCTAATCACTTGGATAGGAGAAGTAATATCCCTTATTCTTATCTCTCCTCCTTCTTGAGAAGGATCAACAACCTTTCTTCCTATTATTATAGTAGGTTCCTCTGTTTGTGCCTGCGCATTATAAACATTATCAAATTCTATTTTATTAAGGGCTTCTGGGTCAGGATTTGTCTTCAAGAATTCATCTGTTATGTAAAGCAAATAAGGAGGTAAATTCTCTTCACTTAATTCATTTACTTCTTCAGTTCCAAATATTCCTACAGGAGTGCTAAATGGAACTTCGAATTTCATATTAGGATATTTTTTTCTTAACTGTTCAATTGTTTGCAGAGAATTATCTTCAATAAGGGCGCTAACAGGCAAATCATACTTGTTATAGGTTACAAGTTCGCTGCTATCATCCCCAAGCACCACAAATTGGCTATAAGAGTTAATTCTTAGTTTAGTATTCATTTTTAGAGAATCTGATTGTATATCAAATGCAACACTTTGATATTTTCCTTCTAATTCTTTCACACTCAATGGTCCAGAGCTAATTAGGCTCATACTTTTACTATTCAATATTAAATCAATTTTGTCGTTTGATATTTTTGTTTCCCCTGTTTCATAACTTTTATGAATAACTTTTGGTATTAGCCCTTCTTCTGTTCTTTTTTCAATCTTTAAACCATCACCTTCTTTTATCTGGAAATTTAATTTGTCTTTCTTGTCTGTATTTAGAACATCATGATTTTCAAGATTTTCTAAATCAATAAATCCTTCTTTGTAACTTTTAACTTCTAATGCATTTGAAGTTTGTCTGAGCCAATTCCCATTATAATCTGACAAATCTGCATCAAGGTTGGCAATAAGAATTCTATCATTTTCATATGAAACTTTTAGAACATTCTGCTTGTAAGTAGCATATCCTCTATCAATAATATAGCCATCTGTGGTTCTTTCTAAAATTCCTTCCACAGGACCTATTCCTCCTGTAAGTCCCAACCCAAATCCCTTGAGACTAATCTCTCCAACCTGGCATTCAAGGCACTGGATTTTATTTCCTGTAAAATCAATATAATCTCCTATCAGAGAAACATTCAAATCTCCATAGAGAAAATTCTTGTCTTTTCCATAAACAGTCAATTTTCCATTTTCATATTCAACTTGTGTATCTGCACCAACTTTTATTGGTTCATAATTTCCAAATTGGTATGTTGATTTATTGCTGGAGATAAATTTAGCTTCGTCAATAGCCCCGCTTTCATTCATTTTAAAATAACCTTCTTTTATATTCTCATAAGTTCGTTCCTGAATTTTTCCCTCTTTATCTTTTGTCTTTATTTTTAGAAATCCATTTTCTTTAATTTCTAACTTTTTTGTTTCAAAATCATAATCTGCATTTGATACAAGAATATCTTCTGCAGAAGAATTTGTGAATAAATCATTTATAGAATATTCTTCTTCATTGAAAGAAATGCTTCCTTTCTCTATTTTTCCCTTTTCGTTAATTTCAATTTCTTTCAAAATTGAAGAACCCTTGTCAACATAGCCTTTAATTTGATTATATGTTGTAATTGCCTTGTATATTTCGGGGCTTGCCTTGCTTATTTGTTCCATGATTTTTCCAGATACAAAACCTATTATTTTTCCCTGTACATATTGTTCAATGCAAGTAACTGCTCCTAAAGGCCCACTTGCGCACATTACTGTATTAAGAACCTCTTGCATATTTGGTTTAAGAAAACTCAATTCACCAGAAGGATTAATGTTTGCAATAGTACTTGCTTCCACGCTTCCAATTAAGAAAATTGTAAAAATAATTATAAAAAATATTTTTTTCATTTTAATATTTATTAGCAAACTTCCATTCAACAGGAGAGTCTTTTATTTTTGAGTGTTCATCTCTTAAGGTAAATACAATTCCTTCTTCTGTATTTGTCATGCCTATTGTAAATCCATTTTCATCTGCAAGTGAAGAAATGCAACTCAAGCATATTCCTTCTTTTGAATTTTCTTCTATTTCTTTTATAGAATCATACATAAGCTTGACTCTTGACTTAATTTTTATATTGTTGAAATTCTCAAATCTTGTTACACTTCCTTCTTTCTCAATGTTTATTGGATATTTTACATTTAGTACAATTTCTCCTTCATTTATTGTTGTTCTAGTTTTTATTTCTCCTTCTGTAATGTTTAAGCCAGTAAAGTTAGAAAAACCATCTGTACAATAAGAGAGAGTTTGTTCTATATAAGAAGAAATTCTTTGTTCTACCATTTCTTTTGTTGGAGTATAACTTCTGTTGTTGTAAAAATAATAAGGGATTCCCTCTGTTGTTGAGAGTTCTGGAGGAGATACATAACCCCCATTAGAAGTCACATAGAGAATTGCATCTTTTCCTGTTTCTTCAACACAACCTTTAGTAAACAAATAAACAGGATTTGATTCAGGAGTAAAAATTCCTAATTTATCTTTAAAAGTGAAAAATAGAACAACTAATGCAATAATAACGATAGCAATTATGATAAAAATCGTTACCTGCCCTCTCTTTTTCATATATTATTTTAATTTCTTAAGTATAAAAATATAATTATCTCTTGATGTCTTTCCACCCTATTTTGTATTCTTTCAAAATCTTTAACTGAGGATACATGTCCTCAATCATTGGTTTTTCTTTCTGATAAAAAATTCCCATTGGAATTCTTGTCTCTTGAGTTGGAGTACTATAATCAAATTCTTGCGCTTTCTTCATTGCTTGCTCAAGATTTGTCTTGTCATGATTTTCATTTTCCAAAGAATATATCTTGTCCTTGTAATTGACATTGTGAAAAATTATGCAGGGTTCTAATATTTCAATGAATGCAAATCCTTTGTATTTCATTGCTTCTTCAAAAACATGTTCAATCTGTTTCATGTCTGCGTAAACTCTTGCCACAAAACCACAACCAGAAGCCAGCATTAATGCAATAGGATTTATAGGAGAAGTTTTTACTCCAAGAGGATTTGTCTTGTCTTTGAATCCAATTTCAGTAGTTGGTGTTGGTTGTCCTACTGTCAATGCAAAAACCTGGTTGTTATGAACAAAATATTTGAAATCAGCATTGTATCTCGCTGCATGAATCAGATGCTCCATTCCTTCCGCATAAGCATCTCCGTCTCCTGAAAAACCAATAACATTCAGGTTAGGATTTCCTAATTTCATTCCTAAACAAGTAGGAAGAACTCTTCCATGTAATGTATTAATTCCATTGAGATTTATATAATCGAATATTTTTGCGTGACATCCTATTCCTGCAACAATTGCAAAATCTTCTTCCTTCTTCCCTGTGTTAATTTCTCTTTGAACGACATTTTTTACAGCTGCAAGTACCTGAAAGTTAAGGCAGCTAGGGCACCATGTTGGTTTTATTGGAGAATTTAGAGTCATTTTATCTTATGAACTCCAAGATTTCAGGGATTTTTTCTGCTTCTTCAAAATGCCCCTTCTCTGTTTTAATTATTATTTTTACACCTAATTCCCTAAATTTTGCAACTTCTCTTTCAGAGACAAAAGGATCATTATTTGAAAATATTGCTAAAATATTTCCAGTATGCTGTTCAACTCTTTCAAAATCAATCTTTCCATTAATCCAAGGATGAGCAATTTCTAATTCATCATCTTCGATATTTACTAAATCAAACCAAGGAGCAACAAAAATACAACCTTTGATGTGTTCATTCTTTGGGAGTTTTTCCAAAAATCTCATTATTGTCTGGCATCCAATACTATGTCCAACAAAATAAGTTTCATCATTGATATCTTTTACAGTTTCTTTTAGATAATTCACCCACTCTTCTATTTTAGGATGTTCTGTGTTCGGCATGTCTAAAGCATACACTTCTACATTATTTCTTTTCTTCAATTCTGCTTCTAGCCATTTAATCCAAGGCATGTTTGAATCAAATCCCCATCCGTGTATTATGTATACTTTTTTCATAAATCTTTTATCATGAAGACATATCCTTCTTCATCTTCAAACCCCCATTTTTTATAAATTTCAAATGCCTTTGATTTTGTACTAGACATTAATGATACTTTTTTTATTCCCATTTCTTTTAATCGTCCCATTGCTTTTTCCATTAATTTTTTTCCAATTCCTGTTCCTTGGAATTTTAAACTAACAACTATTTCATCAACGCTTCCTCTTAATCCATCATACCAACAATAACTGCTTGAAATAATAAAACCAATTATTTCTCCATTTTCATCTTCAGCAACATCAATATTATTTCCCTTGAAATAATATTCTAATTTTTTTCTTGCATATTCTTCTGTCCAATTTTCGTTATAAGGAGGTTTCTTGTATTCTTCCATAAAAATTTTCATTATTTTATTCATATCTTTTTCATTAGCTTCTCTTATTTTCATTTTACTTTCTTCTCCAATCCTAATACTTTTTTAATTACTTTAAATGGATTATAACTTTTATAACTTTTAGGGGGACAAGTTCCTAATTTTTCAGTAGGACAATCATATCTTCTGCATTCCCCAACTGCAACAGTATTGCAAGCAGGGTCTTTTCCAAATATCCAAGATTCACAAGCAGGTGTGCAGTATGGTTTGTTCATATTAATTTATTTTAATTTCCCCCAGATTTCTTCTCTTAATTCATCAGCCAAAAAAGGCCTCCCATCATATCTCAATACTTTATTTTTGTCTTCTATAAACATTCCTGTTTTTTCTGCAATAACATCTCCTAATTGTCCTGTTGCATTGTTTTCAACAAGAATTATGTTTGTTCCTTCTAACTCTTTTTTCATTTCTTCAATCGGAAAAGGTTCAATGTATAAAACCTGTACAAATTTGATATCCAAATCTTTTATTGCATCAACTATTGCTCCTTTAGTGCTTCCCCAGGAAATAACAACGTTTTTTGAATCTTTTTTTCCATAAATCTTGCATTGAGAAAACTTTTTTGCTTTTTCAGCAATTTCTTTTTTCTTTTCTATTCTTTCTTCAACATTTTTCTTTATTATTTCTGCATTTTCAGTTGCGCTTCCGAATTCGTCTGTTTCGTAACTGTTGTATCTCTTTAATAAAGTTGATTTTTCAGAGAAAGTTATGTTCGGTTTTTCTGCCAAAGTGTAAAAACTTTCTGCAAGATGCTTGTCTGAAATTATTATTGCAGGTATTTTGAATCTCTGGCTGAAATAAAAAGCCTGGCTTGTGAGTTCCTCGCATTCTTTTGGATCTCCAGGAGAAATCACTAATCTATTGAATTCTCCGTGTCCTGAGTAACGAGCCATTTGCAAATCTCCTTGTCCAGTATAAGTCGCAACTCCTGTGGAAGGTCCTGGCCTTTGAGCTAAATAAATAACAAGAGGAACTTCTGCTATTCCTGCCAAGCTCAAAGATTCTGTCATTAAATCAAATCCTCCTCCTGATGTTCCAATCATTGTTTTTGCTCCTGTTATTGAACTTCCAACAGCAGCGTTAATGACTGCAATCTCGCTTTCTATTTCCAAGACAAGAATATTTTTCTCAATTTGCTTTTCAGCCAACTCACTAAGAACATTTGTTGCAGGAGTCATTGGGTAAGCATAATAAATATCTATTCCTGATTTTATTGCCCCTTCTGAAATTCCCTGGTTTCCATTCATGAATGAAGGAGTTTCTTTGTTTCTAAAAATAATTTTGCAGACTTCCTGTCTCTCTTCGTCATATCCTTTTTTTGCTTCAATAATATTTTCATCATATCTTTTTTCTAGTTCTCTTAATTCTTTTTCAAGAAGAGAAAAATCAAGGCAAAGCAGTTTGAATAATCTTCCAGCATAATACATGTTTCCTTTATTTCCTTTCAAAAGAACCCCTCCTTTTTTCAGTTCTTTTTCATGAAGTTTCTCTGTGTTATCATCCAAGGCAACAATTATATCCATTCTGCTGTCATTGCTGTGTGTTTCTTCCTCTGAAAAAGTCAATACATTAAAATTGTGTCCTCCTCTTATCAATGATTGATAATCTCTTGAAAAAAATACATAATATCCCTGATTTACTAAAGCCCTGCCTAAAACTTGTGTCAGGATGTTTGGTCCTTGTCCTGCTTCGCCACCAAAAAGAACATTTATTCTCATGTTATATTTCTCTTTTAAAAATTAAAGATATTTAAAATTAAGTGTGGCAACAGAATTATTTGAAAAAACTTTCATTTAATCTTATTCTTTTAACATTCTCATACTCTCCTCTTTCTCCTCTAACTAAAGGAATAGTCATTTCCTTTTCTTTCATTTTTTTCCATACTCCTAAAGTTAAATCATACTCAATTACTCTTTCGGGATGTCCCCTACATACTGGTTGGCATCCATCATAACCTGCATCAGAACCCATTTCTGATTTAAATAAACCTGTTATTTGAACACGAACTTTATCACTAAATAATTCTTCAAATCCAACAGCCAATAAACCATGGGGCAGTTGATAATTCCCAACTTTTAAATTACTATAAAGATAACATTGTGATTGTTGTTCTGGCATATCATCCTCTTTAATTTCTTCCTTATAAAGATTATTGTATAGAAAGAAATAGTTTCATTTCAATTTATCACAATCAATTTTATATACGCCGATAATTTCAGAGGATTATAAACTTTTTTATACAAAATGACTAGATTTGCGCATATCTCAGATGTACATCTTGGGGGGTGGAAACAAGAACCTCTTCAGGAGTTGAACTTTCAATCATTCAAGAAAATAATTGATATCTGCATAAAAGAAAAACTGGATTTCATACTTATTGCAGGTGACTTGTTTGATTCTGCTTATCCTCCTATTGAAATTTTGAAAAGGACTTTTGGAGAATTTAGAAGATTAAAAGAGGCGAAAATTCCCTGTTTTTTAATAGCAGGAAGTCATGATTATTCTGTCTCAGGAAAAACTTTTCTTGATGTTCTTGAAGAAGCAGGATTTTGAAAAAATGTAACTAATTTTGAAGAAGTAAATGGCAAGATTGTAATCAGTCCAA
>JAUSIC010000023.1 GCA_030648285.1 Nanobdellota archaeon
GAAAGTTCAGCCAAGTCTTTCTTCAATGCATCAATTGCCTTCTTGAAAATTTCTTTTGGTTCAAGTTGTCCGAAGGATTCTATTGTGATTAGCAATTCATTTGTTGAATTAACCTCTGCTTTTTTTCCTGCTCTTTCTGCAATTCCTTCACAAGCATCAGTAACTTCTCTTCTTTTGTCATCAATTATTACTGCTTTGTCTCCTTTTTCTTTAACTTCAATTTCTGGAAAAACTTTTTTTATCTTATCTACTAAATGTTTGTCTACTTTTATTTCAAAAATATTTCTGTAAAACATCAATCCTGGAGAGAACTTAGCATGTTCTGTTCCTTTTCCAAGCTTTGTTGTTGCAAATAATTCTAATTCTTGTCCTTTGTTCAAAGAAGTTATTGGAATTTTGTCATAAACAACATCTGCATTTCCCTTGAATTCTCCAGAATAAACAAGTCCTTCTTTTGCAGAACTTAATGTAAGCTTGATATCTGACTTGTCGCTGACTCCTTTTTCCATTCTTAGGGGAATTAATCCAATTCTGTGCGCAATTGTTTCATCATATAGAGGGGAATCATTTTTTACTATTTCTACCTCATCTACAGCTAGGACTGGAATTTGCAAGACATATCTTCTTATTGCATTTGCTAAGCTTTCATCTATTTCTGCTTTGAATGCAATCAGGTTATCGTTTTTTTCTACTAGTTCTATATTCATATTATCTTATCTAAATTTTGATTTTTAAATCTAACTAAGTTTACTTAAGGACGTCTTCCTCTAATCAGCTTGCCTGATTTGGAAGGTTAGGGCGTCTTACGGTCTCCTTCCTCTACGTCCACCCTTCTTTTTCGGTCCTCCTCTTGGGAACCTAGTTGTATCTAAAATATTGATTATCTTGAATCCCTCTCTTGACAAGCTTTTGATAATTGCGTTTGCTCCTGGTCCTGGCGCAGGATTTCTTGTTTTTGCTCTTATCTTCACATATAATTCAGTAATTCCTAAATCTTTCATTGTCTCAGAAATTCTTTTTGAAATAAACATAGCAACAGTTGGATTTGCTTTTAATCTTCCTTGTTTTGTAACTTGTCCTCCTGTAACTTTTGCTAATGTTCTGCCAGACATGTCTGTTACATGCACTAAAGTATTATTGAAAGAAGTGTAAATGTTGATTACTGCTTCAATATCTTTTCCTTTTTTAATTTTCTCTGCTGATTTAATCTCTACTTTCTCTTCTTTAACCTCTTCTTTCTTCTCTTGTTCAACTTTGTTGGACAAATGGCTAACTTCTTGTTTGCCATCTTCTTCAACTTTTGTTTCTTCTTCTTTATTCATTCGCTATTTCCTCCATTTTTACTTTTTCTTTAACAGGTTTTGTTTTTATTTTCAGTGAAATACTTTTTTCTAATTCAACAGGAACAATGTAAGAAGGAATACTAACAATATTTCCATCAACAAGAACTTTTTTGTGAACAATTAATTGTCTTGCTGCTTTTGGCGTTGTAGCCATGTGTTTTTCTACAAGAACTGTTTGCAATCTTCTTCTCAAGTAATCTTTTTTATCTAAAGATAAAATGTCAGATATTGAGTTTACTTTGAATCCCGATTTTCTAAGATTTTCAAATAATTTTTCTTGTAATTCAGGACTTGCAGAAATTAAGTTTTTTGCTTTTTCTCTCATTTTTTTTACTTTTGCTTCTGCTTTCCAGATTTCTCTTTTCTTTTTCAAGCCGAATTCTTCTTTTATTTCAACTTCTTCTTCTATTCTTGGCTTGTCAAAAGACTTTTTTGGTTTTGAATATTTTTTATGTTTTCTTTTCATTTTTATTTAATTTCACGGAATTCGTTTAAGTATTCTAAAGGTACATCTGCTAAGAATCCTCTTTCTCCTTCTCCAAATGGTCCAGTAACAAATAAAGTGCCCCTTTCAGGGATAACTTTTAAGATATAATCTTCAGTATGAGATAAAGTAGGATGTAAATTTCCAACGTATATAAATTTTTTTTGACTTAAAGATTCATTTATTAAATCAATAGCTACCTTTCCTAATTCACTTGTTGTATGTTTATTGCTCATTTTTTACCCTTTCCTGTATATTGTGGTGGTGCTTCTCTCTTCACAACTTTCTTTTTAATTCCAGAACCCTTCTTCTTGTTCTTTCTGAAATGGCTTCTTGTTCTTTGTCCTCTCACAGGCAATCCAGCAACATGTCTTATTCCTTTGTAACTCTTTATTTTCTTTAATCTCTTTATATCTAAATCTTTTTGCAATTCTAAATCTGTTCCAACCAAATGCCTGTCATCTCCTGTTTCAAAATCTTTTCTTCTGTTAAAAATAAAGATTGGTAAAGTTGGTTTTTTCAAGAATTCAGATACTCTTTTGATTTCTTCTTCTGTCAAAGAACCAATTTTTCTGTTCTTGTCAATATTAAGTTTTTTGCAAGCTGCATTTGAAATTCCCCATGAAACTCCTTTTATTTTTGCCAATCCAGGATAAACTTTCATTTTTCCTTCTATGTCTTTTGATAAAATTCTTACTATTCTTTCTTCATGTCCTTCTTTCATCTTTGTTATGTTCTTTTGTTCCATTAATATCTCCTTATCGATTTTGTATTTTCCATTATGCAAAATACTTCCATGTCGATTTTGTATATGTGCTGAAAATTTCTTATTTCTGTCATTTTTAAATTTAATGTACAAACAGGTTGTACCTCTCAACATTTGTCAGTTCTTCAATTATCCTTTTTTCAACTGCTTTTTCAGGATCAGGAAGATTTTGTATTCTTTCTTTCATTTCTTCAAAGTTCTCAAAGGGCTTTACTTCCCTTTGCTTCAAGATATCATTCATATGCTTTTTTCCAAATCCAGGAAGAAGTTCTATCTGGTGAACTCTCTTGTTTATTGCTTCTGCTTTGTTGAAAAATTCGATGAATTCTTTTTCTCTTTCTTTGACTGTTTTCTTGATGAATTCTTGTAATTGATTCTTTGCAGACTCTGTAAGTTTTTCTCTCTTTAATCTTCCAAGAATGTAATATACCTTATCTCTTTTCCCTTCTCCGATGTAAACATCTTCTCCTATCGTTAAAGCTACTCCACGTCTTGGAACTAATTCTAAAAGAGTTAAATTTGTCTTACCAATTGCCTGTGCTATAGGCATCATTTTTCCTTCTAGAGGATATCCATTTGGTAAATATTCTAGGACTATTGCATATTCTTCTTTTTCCATTTTTTTTATCTGAATTCTTTAATTGTGTCAAGTATTTTGTTTGATTCATCTTCATCAAGACTAACATCAATAAAAATTTTATTTAAGTCAGAGACTGTCTCAGGAATTAAATCAATTATCTTTGAAATGTGTTCTTCTCTTATTTTCATCAATCCAAGGTTAGAGATTTTTTCTCTTATCTTAGCAGCTTCTTTCACGTTCAATTTGTTGAATTTTTTTATGAAGCCAGCTATCTCTGAATCTTCTTTCTGGATGTATTTCAAGGCTTCAACCATGCTTAATGGTTCTGTGTTTCTTATCATTTTAGTATTATGCAGTTTTCAATTTTTTTAAGTGTATTGGTTCTATGAGATATCTTTTTTCTTTGTTCAAATCATTTAATCTTATAATGTAAGCCTTTCCTCTTTTGGATTCAACAATTCCTGTTCTTCCTTGAAGTCTTTCTGGAAAATTTGAAGCTACAGATAGTTCTTTTATAACAGCTACACTGTCTCCTTCTTTTAATTCTTTGAAGTATTCACTAAAAGAGAGTTTACCTTTTGTTCTAATATTTTTCTTTTTCATCTAATTCATTCAGAAAAATTCTATTTAAAAAACTATGGTTTTACGAGATAAAGTCCTTAATTTTACTCTTTATAGAGACTAAGATTTCCACTTTCTCTAGCTTTTTCCATTTTAGCCAGCATCGAGTTGAACCATTTTTCTCCCCATGTTCTTATCCCGCAATTATTGCAGACAGTTAAAGGACGGTCATCGTGAATTTCTGCGTGGCAATACATACATTTTTGCATTTTAATTCTTTAAGAAGATGTTAAATTCCTCTTTTATTTTATGTTGATGAGAAATTAGTTTTTAAAGATTTCTCTACTCGTAACGTAGTGCATCAACAGGTTTTAGTTTTGATGCTTGCATTGCAGGAAGGACTCCTGAAAGAGTTCCGATTAAAAAAGAGAATGTTAATGCCCCAAAGATTAATGGAAAACTTATGCTTGCTCTCAATAAATTTGTTCCTAATGCAGTTGCTGCTATGAATTCCACGCTTTTTCCTAACCCAATTCCCAATGCAACACCAATTGTTCCTCCTACTAATCCTAAAAGTCCAGACTCAAATAGAAATATTTGAAGTATGTCAGAATTTTTTGCACCAACAGCTTTCATTGTTCCAATTTCTTTTGTTCTTTCTAGAACAGAAGTATACATTGTATTCATGATTCCAATTCCTCCGACAACAAGAGATATAGCTGCAATTCCGACCAATACTGCTTGGACAATTCCAAAAATATTTGTAAATGTTGTTAAAAGTTGTTCAGAAGTCTGCACATTGAATGTCTCTTGGTCTTTTTTTTCATCTCTTTCTTGCCTTAATTTTCTGATTATTGCATCTGCGACATCACTAGGATTAAATCCACTTTGGGTTTTAGCAATTATTTCACTTTCTTCATCATTGACGTTCAATACTTCTCTCAATGTTTCTTTTGGAACATATATTCCTGCATCGTTGTAAGGATCTCCTGTTTTTCCCAAGATTCCAACGACCTTGAATTCGACTCCTTCAATTTCAATTGTGCTTCCGACTTCAACTGCCTTTTTCCATATCTTTTCATCTACAGCATTATTGTATCCGACAATTGCTTTAAAGCCATCTCCTTTTTTTAAATTTCTTCCATCTATAACCTTGAAATTTTGCATCTCAGAGAAAATGGAAATATCTTCAGGGTTTATTCCAATAGCGAATGTTATCTTGGATTCATCTTTGAATTTTAAAAAAGATGTTTTCATTAGCATTCCAACAACACTTTCAACACCCCTGACATTCTTTATTGCCTCTAAATCTTTTGTTGTTAAAATCAATTTTTCAGAAGTAGCACTTCCAGGAGGTCCTATTGTTTTGCTTTGAATTATAATCTTGTCTTTGCCTAATTGTTCAAATTGCTCGTTAATTGCTCCTTGTAATCCTTGTCCAAGGCTTATCAAACCAACAACAGCAGCTATTCCTATAAAAATTCCAATCATAGTAAGCCAGCTTCTTAATCCTCTTCTTCTTAAATTAGAAAAAGCAAGAAAGAAATGATCTTTCATAATTACTGTCCGTTCCGTTTATTTCTGTTCTTCTTTCTAATTCTTCTGTAAACTAAGAATATAATTATAACTCCGACAATAGAAATAATTATTAAAAAAGTATTATTTTTGTTTATCAATCCTAAACCAATTGCTTCTTTCTGAGTGTAAGTTTTTATCAAGATATTTTCTTCTTTTGTTATTTGATTATTTCTAGAATCTGAATAAGTTAGTTGAATTGGCAGGCTTATAGAAGATGGAGAATCCGCCTTTACAAAAACACTGAAATCAGCACTATCAAAATCATTGCTGTCTATATTTCCAATATAAATTTTATTTGAACCTGTTGCCTGTATTCCATTAATAGCACTTAAGCCAACGCTCAAAAATTTAGCATCTCCCAATCCAGAATTAACAATTTTTACTGTGACTTTTCCGCTTGTCCCTTTAACTAAAACACTTCCTTCATAAGAAACTTCAATATTTGGTTTTGCGTTTATTATAACACCCACAACTTTTTCTTCTGGTGTAGCATGTGTTCCATTAGCATGATCATAATTAATTGTAACAGGGATTGTGTAAGTTCCAGAAATAGCATCAGAAGAAGCAATCAAATCAAAATTTGCTTTTTCATTGTCATCTCCGTTGATATTGTCTATTCTGACTTCATTTGAAGATTGATAAGGTGCAAAAAAAGTTTCGCTTAAATCTAAGCTTATAACAACATCTTTTACTTCTTCATTTAAGTTATTCTCTATTTTCAGATTAAGACTAAATTTTTCTCCTGGTTGAACCTCTTGAGGATTGCTAATCACAGAATCAATTGTCAGAGCAGAAGTCAAGCATATTTGTAAGAGAAACAATGCCGCCAAAATTATTAAAATTTTTTTCATTATGCAAAATACCTCCCTGCCAATTTTGTATTTGTGCTGAACGTTAGTTCTGTCATTTTACTTTTTGTTGTTTTATCTTTCTGTGTTCGATTATCTTCCCGTCAGCTATTTTTAAAACTTTCTGTGCATATTTTATCAAATCGAGATTATGCGTTACAAGAATTATTGTTTTTCCTTTCTTGTTTAAGTCAACGAACAATTTTATGATTTCCATTCCTGTTTTGCTGTCTAAATTTCCAGTTGGTTCATCAGCGAGTATAACTTCGGGATCGTTTGCGAGAGCTCTGCCAATTGCAATTCTTTGTCTTTCTCCTCCAGAAAGCTGTTTTGGAAGATGTTCTCTTCTGTGCGTTAAGCTGACTTCTTTCAGTATTTTTTCTGCTCTTTCCATTCTTTCTTTTTTTCCAACTCCATGAAAAATCATCGGAAGTGCAATATTTTCAATCGCATTTAAAGTGGGAATTAGATTGAATGTTTGAAAAACAAAACCTATTTTTTTCCCTCTTATTTGTGCTAAATCAGATTCAGGAAGATGTTCTATATTTTGTCCATCAAGGAAAATATCTCCTCTGCTCGAAATATCCAACGCCCCAACAAGGTTCATCATTGTGCTTTTTCCACTTCCAGAAGGCCCGACAATTGCGAGGAAATCTCCTCTTTTTATCTGCAAGTTAACATCGCAAAGAGCTTTTATTTCTGTATCTCCTAACTTGTAATATTTGCATACGTTTTTTAGTTCAATTATATAATCATTTTTCATATTTTTCTCTCTCAGAATTAATCTGAGGCATGCTAACACCTCTTTAGATACCTCGATGTAATCTTATTTAAACGTTATGGAACAGAATTTCTACAAAGCTTTATAAACCAAAAATAAGAGATAATATTATGATAATCCCAGTTAGATGTTTTTCATGCGGAAAGCCAATAGGGCACTTATGGGAAGAATATAAAGAAAGAATTGCAAAAGGAGAAAATTCTAAAAAAATAATGGATGATTTCGGATTAGAAAGACCTTGTTGCAGAGCTGTTTTCATAGGACAAACTGATTTAATCGAGTTGGTTGGAAAGTTCAAAAAATCTTAGATTATCTAATTTTCCACCTCATCACATTTTCACACTTCTTGCATTCTACTGTTTTAATCTTGTTTTTTATGCTCTTAACTTTTAAATCAGGACTATAACATTTCTTGCAGAATTTTTTCCTTAAATCTTCTAATTTTATGCTATACTTCATTGCAAGTTTTTTTATCTTCTTGATTTCTTTTGGAGTTTTGTTTTTTATATTTTCAAAAAAATCTTTAATTTCTTTTTTTGCTTCTGTTTTAGAAAGTTTTTCTTTCATAGTTTAATCAAGAATTAATTCCTTATAAAAATAGTGAAGATGAGTGAAAGTAAATCAGAGATTTCCATTCACTTTCTTTTTAACAAAATAAAGTGAAAGACAGCTTGGTGAGTTTGCGCCCTCTCGGGTACTATTTCGCCAACATAGGAAGCTTAACTTCTGTGTTCGGAATGGGAACAGGTGTTTCCAACCTACTATGGCCGTCTTCAAGATTGTCTATAATTGACGATTTATAAAGGTTTTTATATGAATATTTAATGATATTCTTATGCGGGGGTGCCAGAGTGGTCAAATGGGCAACGCTAAGGCGAGAGTTTGCGGAGTAATCCATATGCAAGCAGGCCTCGGAGAAACGTTGTGGCTTAGTGCCTGCGCAGGTTCAAATCCTGTCTCCCGCATTAAATACCCTATTATAATAATCTTTAAATATAGATATCTTTTGATTTTAAAATGGAAAGTAAAACAGGAATACTTTGCCATGGAAGGCACGTTCTAGCAAATAATTGGGAATTGCATCAATGGGGAGATAAGGAAAAAGGATTGCTTGGACAAGTTCTGAAAACATTGTCTCTTGCCGCTAAACAATACCCTGAAGTTGTGGTATTTGGGACAGGAGCATCAGAAAAAGATGGATTAAAAGAATCAGAGTATACTATTAGATATATGTTTGAACATTTTGATGAGATAAACGAATTTCCACAATTTAATGGAGCAGATATGCAAGGTTTGAAAAATTTTATGTCTGCACACTCTGTTCCAGAAAAAAAATCACAAAATACTCTTGAAGAATTGAAATGCGCTATGGACATTTTTTCCTCTTATTCAGTAAGTAGAATTTTTATTGTTTCAAATCCAGACCATATCTCAAGATGCATGCAATTGGCTCATCAGGTTTATCATGATTTAAAACCAAGAGGTTTAGATGAGATATTCGCTGCTCAAAGTGATGTTGGTTATAACGGAACCTTAAGTGTTACATCAAAAATTATAGAAATGCCTCATCGCGGAGATGACCCAAGTCCAGATTTATCAAAATACATAGGAAGTTATTTTAGGCTTCCATTAGAAAAGAAAATAGAGTTTGTAGAACAGGTAAGAAAATTTTTAGGACAATAATTAAAAAAAACTAACAACTCCTTTCTGAAGAAGAAGTATTCCAAAAATTATGCTTATGAATATCGGCATTGCAATTAGAGAGGATAAAATCAAAACAGCTCCTGAAAGTAAATCAACCCAGCCCCCAAATTCTTTGAACATCCCTAAAAAAGATTTTGCAATTAAAATAATTCCTAAGATTAATAAAAGTGGTGAAGGAAGTTTTACTCCTGCCCCAAATAATAATATTAAACCAGATGAAATGTCAATTGCTCCAAGAATTTTAATCAGCATATTTTTTAAATCAAATTACTCTTTAAAAATGTGCCCTTGTGATACTAAAGAACAAGGGTGAACGAAGTAAGCCCTTGTAGCTCAACTTGGATAGAGCGACACCCCCCTAAGGTGTAGGTTGCAGGTTCAAATCCTGTCAAGGGCGTAAAATTTGGATTTGAACTTTTTGCATATATATCTTCAATCACTAAAAAATTTAAAAAGAGAAGTTATTCTTGTCTAATATGCCAAAAGAGGACTGGAATTCATCAGGAAAGAATCCTTCTAAAGGACAAATAGATTATTCTATGAGAGAACCTTTCATGAGAAAACTCAAGACTGTTGGACAAATGAGCGAAATAAGAGAAAAAATAAAAAAAGAGGGAAAAACCCTTGTATGGACAAATGGGTGCTTTGATCTAGGGCATTGGGGACATGTGAGATATTTCTCATGTGGGAAAGCATATGGAGATTATCTTATAGTAGCAATAAATAGTGATGATTCTGTCAGACGATTAAAAGGACCCCATAGACCAATAATGGATTGGATGGCACGCATAGAAGCAATATCTCATATAGAATCAGTAGATTTTATATTAATCTTTGAAAGTGATTCTCCTTTAAGAGAACTAGAAATTCTAAAACCAGATGTTTGTCTAAAAGGTAATGATTATACTCTGGAAACAGTAAATCAAATGGAAAGAAAACTTATTGAAAGTTACGGGGGAAGAATAGAAATAACCCCTACATCTGTCGATTCAACCACAAAAGTTCTGGAAAGAATAACAGATTATCTTAAAACATTATACGATCCTCAAACAGGAGAATTTGACCTTAAGAAAGGCGGATATGTTTGATAATTTTTTAAATAGGAAAAATAAATATAATCTATGAAATTTGAAAATATTGTTCGTTATGAACATTTTATTCTTATCGGAATTATCATGAGTATTGGAACTCTGATAAAACTTCTTGGATTTTGGGATTTTTCTTCTGATTGGTTTTGGTTTCTTGCAGGAATAGGGCTAACTGTTGAAGGAGTAATTTCTTTGGTTAAACAGAAAAGATTCGATAAGAAATATAAAATTGTCGAAAGAGAAGAATGATTTTTTCTATAGCAAACTTTAAAACTCTGTTTTAGGTAATTAAATTAAGCGCTGATAGTTCAGTGGTAGAATGTCTGCCTTCCAACAAGAAGAACCATATGGTTCTTCCTTGGACCATCTCCTTTCAAAGGGAATAATCCGGAAGACAGCAGACGACTCGGGTTCGAATCCCGATCGGCGCATACAAAATGAGCAAACAGGAAATTTGCCACAAACATAAAATAGGAAATTTTACATAATGGAAGAAACACAAATTCATCAACCAAAACAGAAATTTTCAGAAAAATTTGGAAAATTTCATGATAAATATTACAAATTACTATTAATTATTCCAGTAATTCTTTTCCTTATTGGTTTTATTTACATGTTCAGTTTTTATCAAAAAAACAATGACTACATATATAGAGATATTTCTTTAACAGGAGGAACTTCTGTCACAATAAACAGAGCAATAGATATGAATGATTTATCAAATGCAATTTCTGATAAGCTTGAAAATGTAAATCTTCGCGAGATTTCTGATTTAGTGACTAAAAAGCAAATAGCAGTTATTGTAGAAACAAAAAGTGATGCCGAACTCACTCGTTCTGTTTTAGAGGAATATCTTGGTTATCAATTAGATGGAGAAAATAGCAGCTTTGAATTCACAGGTTCAACTCTGAGTGGAAGTTTCTACAGACAGCTTTTGATTGCAGTCTTAATAGCTTTTGTTTTAATGGCAATAGTTGTCTTTATTCAATTTAAATCATTTATTCCTTCTCTTGCAGTAATTACCAGTGCATTTGCAGATATCTTCATGACTCTTGTTGTTGCTAACATGATTGGATTACAAATTTCAACAGCAGGAATAGTCGCATTCCTCATGCTGATTGGTTATAGTGTTGATACAGATATTCTCTTGACTACAAAAGTTATCAAAAGAGATGAAGGAAGTTTGAATAAGAGAATCTTTGATTCATTCAAAACAGGAATAACAATGACTTTAACTTCTTTGGTTGCGGTTATCATTGCACTGATAATTGTCGGGAGATTTTCTTCAATTCTTTCTCAAATTTTTACAATAATGGCTATCGGTTTGGGTTTTGATATCTTTAATACATGGGTGACAAATGTTTCAATAATTAAATGGTATGCTAAAAAACATAAAAAATGAGCAAACAAGAAATTTGCCACAAATACAAAATTGATTGGGGGTATTTTGCATAATGAATCTTAAATTGACTTGGAAAATTTGGTTGTGGCTAGCTGTTTTATTGTTTGCTATAATTTCTCTCGTTAATTTTCCATATCTTTTTCAAAAAGGAGTTTTAATAACGAGTGTAGAACAAAACTCTACTGCATTCGAGCAAGGATTAAGAACAATAGATAATGGAAAATCTATGGTTATTACGGCGATTGATGGAAAGAAAATAGAAAATGTAAATGATTTCTCAAAAATAATCAGTGAAAAATTTCCTTCGAATGAAAATGTAAAAACAGCTTTCATTGTAAATGGGAAAGAATACATCTTATATTCAAAAAATGCTCCAGAAATAACTGTTTCAGAGATTAAGAAAACAAATTTAAGGACAGGTTTGGATTTGTCAGGAGGAGCAAGAGCATTAGTTCAGGCAAAAGATGAAAAATTAACCCCTGAACAAGTTAGCGATTTGGTGAGTGTCATCAGCAACAGATTCAATGTTTATGGAATTTCCGATATAAATGTAAAACCTGTTACTGATTTATCGGGAAATAATTTTATTCTGATTGAAATTGCAGGAGCAACTCCTAGAGACTTACAAGGATTAATTTCAGAACAAGGAAAATTCGAAGCAAAGATAGGAAATGAAACTGTTTTCATAGGAGGTATGGGTGGAGAAAAAGATGTTACTTCTGTTGGAAAAACAGCACAAGAAGCAAGAATAGAATCTTGTAATCCTTCTCAAGAAGATTATTTTTGTAAATTCAGTTTTTCAGTTTTTCTCAGTGAACAAGCAGCAGAGCGTTTTGCAGAGGCGACTAAAGATTTGGAAGTCAATGCATCTTCAACAGGAAATTTTTTATCCAAAAGTATTGATTTTTATATTGATGACAACCTTGTTGATAGTTTGACAATTGCAGAAAGTCTTAAAGGCCAAGTAACAACACAAGTTTCAATTTCAGGTACAGGATTAGGAAAAACAGAAAAAGAGGCATATGACTCTGCAATAGAAAATATGAAGCACCTACAAACAATTCTTCAAACAGGAAGTCTTCCTTTCAAGCTTGAAATCGTTAAATTAGATACTATTTCTCCAACTCTTGGAGAAAAATTTAGCAGATATATTTTTATTGCAGCCTTTGCAGCTCTTTTTTCAGTTGTAGTAATTATTTTCATAAAATATAGAAAATTAAAGTTAGCAATTCCTCCATTGATTATTGCCGCATCAGAAATAATAATTACTCTGGGAGTTGCCGCATTTATGAAGCAGGATTTAGATCTTCCCGGTATTGCAGGGATTTTGGCTGCAATTGGTACAGGAATTGATGACCAGATAGTTATGCTTGATGAAACAAAAAGAAAAGGAGAAACCTTGAGCATAAAACAAAGAATCAAGAGAGCATTTGGAATAGTATTAGGAGCATACTTCACAGCCTTTGTTTCACTATTACCCTTATTATGGGCTGGTGCAGGATTATTGAAAGGATTTGCAATCATGACCTTAATAGGAATTACTTTTGGGGTTTTAGTCACACGTCCTGCATTTGCAGACATCATAAGAAAAATAGAGGAAAAAAATGCTTCCGCATGAACATTTAATTTCAGCAATCATTTTTTCAGGAATATTTTTCCTGATTTCTCCTTCAATAGGATTTTTAGGGGTATTATTGATAATACTTTCAGCAGTTTTGGTTGATGTTGATCATTATATTTTTTATGCTGTCAAAAAAAGAGATTTGAGCTTGGTAAATGCGTATAAATGGTATCAAAGCAATAGAGTAAGAACACATCATTTGTCAAGAAAAGAAAAGAGCAAAATCTATTTTGGATTTCATTTTCTTCATGGAATTGAAATCTTTGCAATAATTTATCTCTTGTATGCTTATGTTAATCCTGTTTTCCTTTATGTTATGATGGGATATTCTTTGCATTTCTTTGGAGATTTGTTAGTTGAAGTAGTCTGGTGCGGAAAAACAGACAAGATATCTGTGATTTATAGCTTCTTTAGGATGAACAAGCTGAAGTTTGTTGATGATATCTAACTTATTTTACATGAATTTCATTTTTGTTCTTAACAAGAACCCCATATATAAAACCAATTCCATACGCAAAGTGTGTAACTACAGAAGTAGTCATAACAAAAATGCTTGTTTTCATGTTTTCATAGATGCTTGTAAAAATCATGATTAGAAAATAAAAAAATAGCAGAAGTGAAAAGAGGTTTCTTATTACTGGATAAAAAGCAGACAAAACAGCTCCTGTTAATAATCCAATTACAAATAAACTTAGTAAAGAAAAATAAAGCATATTTAAAGAAAACTCTTCTTTAGCTAACCAAGCAATGTCTCTTCCATAAATGAACATTTGTTTGATGTGTTTTTTTATGCTATCTCTTCTATGGTGGTAAACAATAACATCTTTTGCATAGAGAATTTTGTATCCTCTCTTTTTAATGTCAAAACAAAATTTAGAATCTTCTGCGGTTAAAAGTCCTTCTTTATATTCTGGAGATATTTCTTTTCTTGAAATATAATTGCAAGAAGGTAGTTCTTTGACAAACTTATTTTTTTTCGATATCTTATATCTGACATTTGCAGGTCCGCTCACCCAAAAATTTCTAAGAACATAACCAGATATTTTCTCATCAATATTTCCTTCAACTGGAGTTAAGTTCGGCCCACCGACTATCCCTATTTTTGAATTATCAAAATACTCCATTGCATTCTTAAGCCAGTTTTTATCTGGATAAGCATCTGAATCAATGAAAGCAAAAAATTCTCCTTTGGCTTTTTCCATACCTAGATTTCTTTTAACAGCTGGTTTGACTTTTCCTGTTTTTATTATTTTTATTTTTTTATCATTAAATTCTTTTAGTTCTTTTTTGCCAAAATCATCGGGAAGAACGATAATTTCATAGTTAGGATAATCTAATTTCAAACATTCTCTTAAGCATTTTTCAGTTAAATTATCAATCTCTTTACATGGGATAATTATTGAAATTTTTGCATCAGGCATCTTCATTTTTAATTAACCATTTAAAATAATCTATTGTTTTCTTCAGCCCTTCATTCAGTTGTATTTTGGGTTCCCATCTAAGAAATTTTTTTGCAAGAGTTATATCTGGTTTTCTTTGTGTAGGATCATCCTGAGGCAATTCTTTATATTCAATTTTGCTCTTTGAACCAGTTATTTTTACAACTTTTTTTGCAAGTTCTATAATTGTGAATTCTCTAGGATTTCCAAGATTAATCGGTCCAATACAATCTGATTCCATTAATCTATAGAGTCCTTCAATTAAATCAGAAACATAGCAAAAACTTCTTGTTTGTTTTCCTTCTCCATACATAGTAATGGGTTCATTCTTTAAGGCTTGCATGATAAAATTGCTAACAACTCTTCCGTCATTTTTATCCATGCTTGGGCCATAAGTATTAAATATTCTTACAATTCTGATTGGTACTTTATACTTTCTATGATAGTCCATGAATAATGTTTCTGCTACTCTCTTTCCTTCATCATAACATGCTCGTGGTCCAAGAGTATTAACATTTCCCTTGTAAGTCTCTTTTTGAGGATGTTCTAATGGATCTCCATAAACTTCTGATGTAGAAGCTTGCAGAATTCTTGCTCCGTTTAATTTTGCAAACTCTAGAATATTTATCACCCCCAAGGTATTCGCTTTGACAGTTTTAATAGGATCAAATTGGTAATGAACAGGAGAAGCAGGACAAGCCAAGTTATAGATCCTGTCAAAATGTTCTTGAATATTAATTGGATTAGTTATATCATGAGGAATTACTTTAAACTTAGCATTTTTCTTCAAATCCAGTATATTTTTACTTTTTCCAGTAAAAAAATTATCCAAACAAACAACTTCATGTCCTTTTCCAAGAAGATATCTGCATAGATGACTTCCAATAAAACCTGCTCCACCAGTAACTAGAATTTTCATTTTATAAATAATTATTTTTTGATGTTGCTCCAGTTATATTCAACCAGTCTTTATTTTTTCTGACTCTTTCATTCGTTCTCCAGATTTCCTGAAGAAGATAGGGGTCATATTCATGCTCTTGAGAAAGTCTTATCAAAGCCTTCAAATCTTTTGGAAAGCATTTTCCTCCGAATCCAAAATCTCCATCATTCCCTGGAACATCAATATTTTTTCCGATTCTTGGGTCAAGAAGGATTGCGTTCTTCACTGTTTCATAATTGATTCCAGTAGCCTGACAAATCTGATAAATTTCATTGGCAATTGCTATTTGTGAAGCAAGCGTAATATTTGCAGCATATTTTATCATTTCTGCTTCTTTTCTTGTTACTATTATATACTGGGCATTTGGAAATATCGGTTCATAAATATTTTTTAACTGACTTGCACTTTTTTCATCATTTGCTCCGATTACTATTCTGTTTGTGTTCTCCATGTCTTCAATAGCATGTTTTTCTCTTAAGAATTCTGGATTGAATGCAAATCTAAATGGATACTTCCAGGTTAATTTGTCAGTTGTACCAGAAACTGCAGTCGATCTTATTACAATCAACATGTCTTGGGGGCTTCTTTCAATTTTTGCCGCTTCTTGTATAACTTGTTCTATTGAGCTATGAACAGAAGAATAGTCTATCTCACCAGTAATTTTCATTGGTGTAGGAACACAGATAAAGATAACTTCGGAATTTAAAACTAAACTTCTTAAATTCTCTTCCGAATAGTATTCAGGCTTGAATTTATCATAAAGATATACTTCATGAGCTTTTTCTAAGACTTTTGCAGTAGCTCCTCCGACAATACCCACTCCAATCACACCAATCTTCATAAAGAAATAGATAAAGAGCGACTTTTAAACATTTATCTACAAAAAGACACAATTAATCTTAGGAATACCTTTTTATATCCAAAAATAAAGATAAAATGATGTCAGATGGAAATATGGAAGTTAATCAGGGATTAAAGTTGCTCGCAAAATCTTCTTTTGTCGTATCTATAACTTTGATTATTTCAAAAGTTCTTCTTTATTTATATAGAATTGTAATCGCCAGAAAGTTTGGCCCTGAAATATATGGGTTGTTTACCTTGTCTGTTGTAATAGTCAGTTGGTTCAGGCTTTTCTCTGGATTAGGGATTAAAGATGGAGTTATAAGATTTATCTCTCTGTTCAGAGCAAAGAATGAAAAAGAGAAAATCCAATATATCCTGAAAAAGTCCCTGATTATTTTAATATTTACAAGCATTTTAGCAGGTATTCTGTTGTTCGTGCTATCTGATTTTATTGCTATTAGATTTTTTTCTAATTCTAAATTGATTCCTTTCTTAAAGATTTTTAGTGTCACACTTCCATTTACTGTACTAGGCGCAATTTTTCTTTCTATAATAAGGGGATTTGAAAAAATAAGCTGGTTTGCATTCATCTCTGAAGTTTTAGGCAATTTCATCCAACTAATCATCTTGATTCTTTTAGTTTTCTTAGGTTCAAACTCTGTTCCAATCTCCTATTTAATCGGAACATTTTCGATATTTATCGTAGCTTATTTTGTATCTAGATTATCTGTTCCAAACATTTTTGTTCCAAATAAAAATTCAGAAAAAAATAAAAAGACTTTCAAAGAAATGTTCTCTTATTCATGGCCTTTTCTTTTTTACAGTGTGATTAATTTCATTTTTTATTGGACAGATTCTTTTATGATAGGTATCATTGAAAATGCAGAATCTGTTGGATTTTATAATGCAGCTGTTCCTATTGCAATGTTGATCTATTTGCCATTTAGTCTTTTTGCACAGCTTTTTTTTCCATTAGTAACTAAAGAATTTTCTAAAGGAAATATGGAGACAGTTAAACAATTAAGCCAACAAGTTGGAAAATGGATTTTTATGATTGTTATGCCTATCTTCGTTATATTTATGATTTTTCCAGGAGTTTTTATAAATCTACTTTTCGGAGCAGAATATCTCGTTGCCGAAAACTCTCTGAGATTCTTGTCTATTGGAGCTTTGTTTATAACGCTCTCTGCTGTTTCCCAGGAACTTCTTTCCATGAAAGGGAAATCAAAACTAATTCTATTTGATATTATTTGTGCAACGATAATAAATATAATTCTCAATGCAGTATTTATTCCCCCCTATGGGATTAATGGTGCAGCATTTGCTACAATGCTCTCCTCTATTGTTTTAAGTGCTTTATTATTTATACAATCTTATAAAATTATTTCTATAATTCCTCTTAGAAGAAAAATGCTTGGAATAACCTTGATTGTGATAGTCTCAACAATCCTCTTATTGGTTATTAGGCAGTTAGTAGAAATCAACCTTTTAACATTAATACTCTGTAGTATTTTTTTCTTAGCTATTTATATTTTATTAATCCTTTTGACAAATTGCTTGGATAAGAATGATTGGTATATCTTAAAAACATTCCTCGGTAGATTAGGAATAAAAAAGAATTAAATTTATTTATTCTGTTGATGGTTTTTTTCGCTATTATTGCGCTTCTTGTAATATAGAAAAATAGATATATAAAAAATAGAAGTCGTTATGCCAAGACTATATTTTATTTTAAGAGGCGTTTGCCCTATCAGGAAAGCATAAGTTAATGCAATAATATTTGCTATAAGATAAATTACAAAAAGAGTAATGCTAACCCCCTCTGTATTTTTCATTTTTACTGTTTTTATTAATTGGGGAACAAGCATTATAGAGAATAGAATTGTTGCGGTCCATCCAAAAATTTGTGAAATCTCAATAATCATTTTTAGAACAATTAAGTGTATCCCAATGCTCTTAACTTATCCATAACTATTTCTCTTACAATTCCTCTTCCTGCTCTTTCATGGGCATTTGGGTCTAAGTTTTTTTCTGTGCAGTGAGTGCATCCCAGTGAAGTATATCCTTGCTTGTAAATGGGATTGCATTCTATATTAAATCTATTAACATATTCCATTATATCTTCTCTTCTCCAAAACAAAAGAGGATGTACTCTAAAATGAGCTGGATTTTTTCTTGGAGAGAAAAAAACCTCTTTGGCTCTTTCTTCATGTTCTACTCCTCTTAAACCAACTAGAAAGGCACCAAACTTGAAATCTCCAATCGCTTTCATCATTGGAGATATTTTGTGATAATCACAACAAGTAGTTGTAAATTCAGGAGTTTTTAATCCTAAATTTTGTTTGAATTCTTCAAATTTATTTTTTTCTGCCATAACTGCAGTATATTTAGTCAATCTCCAGTCTTTTCTTATCTTTTCTATGAACTGATATGTTTCTGGAAATTCATGCTGGGTATCAACAAAAACAATAGGAATGTCTGACTTTATCTGCAGAGTAATATGCAATAGTATAAGGCTGTCTGTGCCTCCACTGAATCCCAAGCCTATATTTGGGAATTTTTCAATCGCTTCTTTTATTATCTCTTTGGATTTTTTTATTTTTTCATCCAACGGCAAATCTATGAGGACTCTTGCTTCAGGAATCATCAAATCTTCACATCTTTGTGTCCTTATCTTAGTAAACCTATCACCAACATTATTTATATCAATGAACTCACCCTCATTTGTCATGTATAATTATGCATAATTATAGTATTTAAACATTCTTATGCTATAACAGACATATTAATATCCTAAATTCTTTAAGCGCAACCTTATTTTTTCTGTTTCTTCATTTATTTTTGAATCTTTATCTCTCGATAAAACTTCTCTTAGAATATAAGTGACATAAGCAGAAACAGAATTCATCCCTGTTTTTTTTATTCTTTTTTTTATTCTTTTAATCAAGGGAAGAGGTAAGGAAATAGTTCCATACTTTACCTTGTTTTCATCTTCTTTTTTTGGTCTTTTCATGTTATTATACAATTGAACAAGATTATAAATTTTTCTTAGATTTCTTGAGTCATGTTTCTTTTTTCTTCAGGATCTTTTTCTAAATCATATTCTTCAACACCCTGATGATGATATCCCTTGCAGAGGTTGCAGAAATTATTTTGGGAAATAATTATCTTTTTACTTTTTGTTCTGATTGTTTTGATATCCTCACATAATCCATCGACCGAAAAAATTTCATCTCTTATAGGAATATTGTTAATTATCAGGGGCAAGAAAGACTTTCCGTCGAACTTTTCTTCTGTTTGCAGATGGAGATAATCTAAAATGCTCGGAATTATATCCACATTTTGAACAAATCCGTTTATTTCTTTTGCACTTATTCCAGGAAAATGGGTAATCATAGGAGTGTGTATTGAACCATCATATAATCCAGAAGAACTGAAATATATCTCGTGTTCTGTTAAGTTGGTTCCGTGGTCGCCCATTACAAAAAGTATGGTGTCATCAAATAAGTTTCTCGATTTCAAAAAATCATAAATTCTACCAATTTCTTTATCAACATCTATTATAGACAAGTCATATTTTTCTTCCATTCCTTGTAAAGAATATAACTTTTTTCCAATAATTCTTTTTCTTAAGTATTCTCTCTGCTTCTCTCCTTTGATGCTTCCAAGCATGTTCTCAATATCTGTTTCATCGCCTTCTCCCGAATATTTTGTGTTTGGAAAAGGAAAATGAGTGTCCCAAAAATGAAGAAGCAAAAAAAATGGTTTTTGAGCTTGAGACATTTTTTCCATAGCCAAGTCAGTTATTTCTTTTGCAGGTCTAAAAGGTGCTAGTGGTTCCACATAATCCTCTTTTTCTTCTCCTTCCCCATAATAATCAAATCCTTTCTTGAACCACATTCCTATCCAGTCGATTGCTATTGTTTCATAACCAAGGTTTTTTAAGTACTCTGGAAACCAAAATTTAGTTACTTCATTGAATTTGTTTATCTCTTCTGGTTTTGTATATGGAAGCTGATGAATTATTCCATGATTACGGGAATATTTTCCGGTTAACATTGAAGTTACAGCAGGAGCAGTGGAATTTGAAGAAGAAAAATTATTTCTGAATAGTATGCTTTCTTTAGAAAGTATTTTTAAATTTTTATCTGTCTCTTTGTGATACCCAAATAAGCTTAAATTCTTTGGTCTCAAAGCATCAATGATAATAAAAATTATGTTCATTTAAGAGGTCTCCACCAATTTTCATTATCCCTGTACCATTGAACAACTTGGGGTAATTCTTTTTCTAAATCAGAATGCAAATAACAAAAACCCAGGTTTTTTAATTTAGTTCCGTCTATAGAATATCTAAAATCATGCCCCTTTCTATGAGAAACAAGTTCTATCATTTCTTTTCCATAACCAAAACAACTTAAGATTGTTTTTGTCATCCAGATATTTGTTCTTTCATTTCCTCCAGGAATATTATAAACTTCTCCAATACTTCCTTTTTTTGCTAATAGCCAAATAGCTCTGCAATTGTCTTCAACATGTAACCAGTCTCTAATATTTAAACCAGGATTTTCTTCGCTCCACATAAGAGGAACCTTTCTTTTATCAATAAGATTTGTTATGAAAAGAGGGAGAAGTTTTTCTGGATATTGATAGTCTCCATAATTATTTGCGCTTCTTGAAATAATAACAGGAAGTCCGTGAGTTTCAAAAGCCGCAAGAACCAAATCCTCTGCTGCGGATTTGGTAGCAGAATAAGTGCTTCTTGGGTGTTTCGCATCTATCTCAAGACACGATTTATCTTCGTTAGATAAACTCCCATAAACTTCATCTGTAGAAATTTGAAAGAATAAACTAGTTTTATTTCTTATTGCAGCTTCTAATAAAACATGAGTTCCTAGAATATTTGTAGTAACAAAAGGAGTTCTTGTGTCAATGCTTCTGTCTACATGGCTTTCTGCAGCAAAATTAAAAACAATATCTGGTCTGAATCCAGAAAAAACATCTTGAACCAATTTTTCATCGCAGATATCTCCATTAACAAATTCATATCTTTCACTTATTTCAATTCCCATATGCTTCAAATTTTCTCCTCTTCCTGCATAAGTTTTCTTGTCTAAATTAATCACTTTAACATCCTCCACTTCAGATAAAATATACTTGATAAAATTGCTTCCTATGAAACCACACCCTCCTGTCACTAAAATCTTCATAAAAAAAGATAAACTAAAGTCTATTTAAAGATTATCAATATTCATAAATAGATTTTGGATCTTTTCCTTCTATAAAATTCTCTGCTAATTTAAACCCCATTTCCACTGAATTATCAAGATTATTATACCGAAATATTCCTGTTCTTCCTAATAAAAATAAAGAATCAGATTCCAAGAATTTTACAATTGCATTTAATTTTTTCTTATAATCCAAGTCATATACGGGATATGCATTCTTGAGCCTAAAAACATAAGAAGAAACTTTATCTTTCTTGTCTATGTAATTTATTCTTTTTGCATCTGAAATTGTTTTCTCTGATAATTTATCATCAGACATATTCCATATCTTATCTCCTTCGTAAGTTGTTATGTCAAAACAAATAGAAGTTTTGCCTTCAGGACACATTTTAGGTGACCAGTTACTGAATTCTACTGCTCTGTTGAATATTATATTCTTGTCTGGAAAATACAACCAACTGTCTTTCGAAACATTTTTTCTGTCTAAAAAAAGATACACAAAAATTATATCCATGTATCCAAGCTTTTTCAGTGATGATTCAACTTTTGGATCTTTTCTGTCTTGTAATTTGTAAAAATCATGTAATGGAATAGTTGAGATTAATTTATCATATTTAGCAGAATATTTCTTCTTATTAAGAGTATAATAAATAATTTTATCTTTAGTAGAAATCCCGGTTATTTCTGTAGAACAAAGAATTTCTGCCCTGTTTTTTATTGAAACTCTTGCAAGGGAATCAGAAAGTTCTTGAATTCCTCTCAATGGATAATAAAACATTCCTCCGTCAGGGGCGAGTTCATCGTCTTCTAGTTTGTAACTGCTAAAATCAAGAGTTATTATTTTCTTGATAATCTTTTTAATGAGTCTTCTTAGTCCCTCTTTTGGAAATCTTTGGTCAGCCCAGTCAACAGATATTTTTCCAGGGTCCATGTGCCAAATCTTAGAAGTATAAGGATAGCACATCACGTTGTAAAGTTGTTTTCCATAAAAGTATACAAACCAGTCTTTGTAAGAGATTATTCTTGGTTTTTTGAATTTCTTTTTGATACTATTCATCAAAAATGAAGTTCCACTTAGTACGCTTTTATGAGGGGGCATTGCAGCCAGTAAATTTTGAATTTCAAAAGGATATTTCAGATATTTGTTGAACATGTAAATCCTGCTTCTTTTGGTGTGTTTGTAAAGTTTCAAGTTTGGCAGAGAAGTAATTTCTTTTAGTAATTCTTCGTTTTTGGTGTGAAATCTATGTGCGCAAAAATCTAGATAAAAACCATTATGCTTGATTGTTCTAGAAAGCCCCCCTATTTGTTTTTCTTTTTCTAACATGAGTATGGAAGAACCTTTTTCAGATATTTTTTTGGCAAATGCTAAACCTGCTATTCCTGCTCCTAAAACCACAAAATCATATTTTTTCATTATAATTATCTTCAAATTCTGATTTGTCTTATAAAGATTATTATACAGAATTATAAGATGAAAGACTGCTATTTTGTATTTTTTTATAAATATAATAGCTCCCGATTTGTTTTTCCAATTCAAAATATTTTATGTTTTCTCCAAACTTGGATATGTCTCTGTTCCATATAATTAAATATTTAATATCTTCATTTTCAGCATATTCTTTTTTGAATAACTCTGGATTGTCTCTATAGTGAGTGAAGACAATCTCGTGATATTCTGAAAGATTAAGGTAATAACCGATGTTTATGTGTGTTATGACTTGCCATGCAGAAATATTATTTTCTTTTAAGTATTCTAAAACCTCTTTCTTTCCAGTATCACCATATTTGAAATGAGTAGAATAATCTGCAGTCATGTGAACAACATCTATGTAAAAGTAAGCGAACATTGTTAACAGCAGTAATGAAACTAGCAATGCCGCCCTTAATTTTTTAAGCTTAACGAATAAAAATGAAAATGTAAAAACAAAGGGGATTAAGAAATATAAAGAAAAATTAATCATTACTGGATTTATTACTTCAGAGATATTGACATTGGTTCTTGTTTCATCAAATTCGGGAATTAAGGGATTCTTGACAAAAAGAATAAAGAATGTAGATAAAATTAATATTAATACCAGAAATGTTTTTATTAATTTTTTAGATTTTAAATATTCAAAAATGTTGCTTTTGGAAAGCATAGAAATAATAAAAATAGATATTGCTGGCATTGCTATATCTTGATATTTTATGAATCCATATGAGCTATCTCCCACATAAAAATATATCAGAAGGACTACCAGAGCAAAAAGGTTCATCAAGAGGATATTCTTATTTTCTTCATTTTTTAAGAAATCTTTGTTTTTGATAGCTTTTCTATAAAATAATACTGTTAATATTAAAAAGAGCAAAATAAAAAATGGAACAGCAAAATAAACAAACAATTTTTGAGTCCATAAACTTGTAAGAATGTTTACTAAATTAAAATTTTTTTGTGCAGCCCCAAAATTAAATTTAAAGAACATTAAAAAATCAAACTTTGCAAAAAGGGTGTATATGAACCAAGTAATTCCTGTAATGATACCTGCTCCTAAGAACAGGAGAAAGATAGAAGGAATTTTTTTATAATTTTTGGTTATCAAGTAAAAGAGAAACAAGCTTGCAAATAGGACAATTGGCCCAATTTCTTTCGAAAAAAAGATAAACAGTAATGCAGGGAATAAAAAGAAATAATTCTTTTTTTTAACAAAGAGGTAGAGAAAGAGAGTTAAACCAAAATTTACCAATGAACCATCTGGTTCAACAATTATTGAATTTATCAAAGTTAATGGATTAAAAATGTATAAACAGACCGCAGCCAATGCCCAATAATCCTTATGGTGATTCTCTTTAAGAATTTCTTTGGTTATAAGATATATTAAAATCACAGTAAGAACATTAAACATCATCATGAAAGATTTTATCAGATAAATATTGTCTCCAAAAACAGAGATAATTCCTGCTAGTATGTATCTATAAAGAGGGATATGATGTTCGCATTTGTAATCAGGCATTTCTGCTCCATAAGGAGTTATAGGAAAACCATTCTGTGTTATTGCTTTCGCGCAAGTAACATCTAAAACCTCATCTCCCACATAATATTGATACATTGACATTGCTGCAATAAAAATGTAGATTGCAATAATCAAGACAAGAATCAAATTTGCTTTAATCTTCATTTTTAGTTCAAAATATTATTTTTTATAAGTATTTCGCTGTTTTATATATAGTGTCCAATAATAATGTTTAAAAGTTAAAAACATTCTTCTAAGGGGTGGCAGAAAAAGGAATTATCTTCGGAAAAGGGTTTCTTGGAAAGAGACTTGCAGATGAATTGCATTATCGTATAACTTCTTTAAATCCATTAGACCTGAATGCACTAAGGGATTTTTTAGATTTTGAAAAACCAACAGTAGTTATCAACGCAATTGGAAAAGCAGGAAGACCCAACATAGATTGGTGTGAATCACATAAAGAAGAAACTACTCTCTCAAATGTTTCTGCAGCTATAAATCTTGGAATAGAATGCACAAAGAGAGGAATTTATTTTGTTCACTTGGGAAGTGGATGTTTGTATGCTGGAGACAACAACGGAAAGGGATATACTGAAGAAGATGATCCTAATTGTTTAGGTAATCAATTCTATCAAAGAACAAAATATGTTGCAGAGCAAATACTAAGGGAATTTCCTTGTTTGATATTAAGAATAAGGTTTCCAATAGATGATCGCCCTCATGAAAGGAATATAATAGACAAGCTTTTAGCTTATCCTGCTGTTATTGATATTCCAAATTCAATGGGAACAGTTCCCCATATGATAGAAGCGATAGAAAAATTAATACAGAAAAGAGCTAAAGGAATTTATCATTTGGTTAATCCCGGAATGATTTCTCCTCTAGAGATTCTTAAAATGTACCAAAGTATAGTAAATCCTTCTTTCGTTCCAAAAGAAATGACTTTGACAGAATTAGATCGTGTCACAATAGGAAAGAGAACAAATTGCATGCTGAATACAGACAAACTAAATTTTTTAGGTATTCACCTTCCAGAGATTCACGAGGCAGTTAAAGAATGTTTATTGAGATACAAAGAGAGTCTAAGGGAAAAAAAAGTAAAAGGAATAATCCTTGCAGGTGGAAAAGCAACAAGATTATATCCTGCAACTCAAGCAGTTAGCAAGCAGTTAATTCCTGTTTATGACAAGCCCATGATTTATTACCCTCTTTCAATTCTGATGCTCTCTGGAATAAGGGATATCTTGATTATTTCAACACCACAGGATTTGGAAAAATTTAAGAAACTTTTAGGAGATGGTTCAAGAATAGGTGTTAAATTTTCTTATGCAGAACAAGATTATCCAAGAGGGCTTCCAGATGCATTCAGAATAGGAAAAGATTTTATTGGAGAGGATAATGTCTGCCTTGTTCTTGGAGATAATATTTTTTATGGACAGGGTATTGAAGAAATACTAATTGAAGTGACAAAAAAACAAAGAGGGGCAACAATTTTTGGACATGAAGTAACTGACCCGCAAAGATATGGTGTTGTTGAATTTGATAAGAATGGAAAGGTTTTATCAATAGAAGAAAAACCACAAAATCCAAAATCAAGATACGCGGTTATTGGATTATATTTTTTTGACAACAGAGTTATCAAGATGGCAGAAAACTTGCAACCTTCTAATAGAGGAGAAACTGAAATTACTGATTTGTTTAAAGCTTATTTAGAAACAGGAGAATTAGAAGTTAAAACTTTAGGAAGAGGTTTTTCCTGGTTTGATACAGGAACTTTTGATTCAATGTCAGAGGCGAGTGAATTTGTTAAATTAATACAAAAAAGACAAGGGCAACCCATTGCCTGCATTGAAGAAATCGCTTATAAAAAAAGTTTTATTGGAAAAGAACAACTCAAGGAGATAGTTAGTTCTTTGGGAAAATCAGGATACGGAGAACATTTGTCCCGCTTGTTAGAAGAATCTTAAGGAATATTTAAAAATCTTTATCTTCTTTTTTATAAATGAATGAAAAACTTAGGTTGTTTCTTGGTTATGTTCTTTTCGGAGGAATTGCCGCATTAGTAGATTTGGGAGGATTGTATATCCTGACTGAATTTGCAGGCATTAATTACCTAATCTCTGCAGTCTTTTCTTATATCGGGGGGATGATAACGAATTATTCTTTGAACAAGGTATTTAATTTTAAAAATAAGAGCAAAAAAATTGCAAAGCAATTCGGGTTATTTACTCTCGTGGCTTTGATTGGATTAGGATTAAATCAACTTATTCTTTGGATCTTGGTTGAACTTGCAGGAATTTGGTATATATGGGCAAAGATAATCAGCATCTCTTTGATTATGGTTTGGAATTTTTTTGGGCATAAAAAATTAACCTTCGGCTTGATTAAATAAAATCTCATAAAACTTTAAAAATAACTCAAATTTACGAGTTAAATGAAGGAAAAACCTAATATAATTTTTATAACCCTTGATGGTCTTCGGCCTAAAAACCTTAGTTGCTATGGATATTCAAGAAATACTTCTCCAAATATAGATTCTTTGGCTAAACAAGGAGTTCTTTTTGAAAACTTTTTTTCATCACATAATGTTACCATGAAATCTATCTTGTCGATTCTTGGAGGAAGGCATGTTTTAGGACAGGATTTAGGTTCACATTATACTAAAGAAGAAATAAAAACTTTCTTTGAGACAGGAGGAATCTTATTTCCAGAAGTGCTAAAGAAAAATGGGTATAAGACTTATTGTCTGAAAAAATTATATGGTTATCAAAAAACTGGTTTCGATTATTATTTTAAACAGGATGCTCAAGAAAAATCAAAGAAATGGAATTTAATAAGATTTCTGAAAAAAATCCCCTTATTGTATACATTACCCAAGTTTTTTCTCCACAATTTCTATTTTATTCCAAAAAAGATAGAAAATAAAATGAGATTTAATAATAGTGGGGAAATAGCAACTAAAAAAGCAATAGAAATAATAAGACAGAACAAAAAAAATAATTTCTTTATGTGGGTAGAATATTCTGATACCCATGTACCATATGTATCTTCTTATAAATTTAGTGAAAAATTTAAATCTAATAAAAAGAGCCCAAATTTTTTTGATATACTAAAGAATAAAAAAGGGTATAACAAAACAGATATAAGTTTCTTGAAGGGCTGTTGGAAATCTAAAGATACTGTTGAGGATATAATTGCCAAGTATGATAATGCCTTGTCTTACGATGATTTTCTTGTTGGAAAAATAATTGATACACTTCAAGAAGAAAATTTATTGAAGAATACAATTATTTTTTTGTTCGCAGATCATGGAGAAAGCTTAGGAGAACATGGATTGTATTTTACTCATGAAGGACTGTATGATGTTACATTCAACATCCCTCTTATAATTTCAGGCAATTTAATACCAAGAAATAAAAGAGTTAAAACTCTGACCCAATTGGAAGATATAGTTCCAACTGTTCTCGATTTAGCAGGAATAAATCATGACCCTTCTTCTTTTGATGGAGAAACTCTTTCACCACTATTAGTTGGAAAAGAGAAGAAGATGAGAGAATCCATCTTTATTGAAGAATCTAGCTGCGGATTAAAAAGAAGAGGAATAAGAACAGAAAAATACAAATATGTTGAATCTTCAGAAAAAGAATTCTCTGTTTGCACAATGTGCGGCACTTGTCACGGGGATATAATCGATTTATTTAATTTAAAAAAAGATAAAGAAGAAACAATCAGCTTAGCTAAAAAAGATAAAGAGCTCCTTATAAAAATGAAAATAGAACTAGAAAGAAAGATAAAGGATATGAAAACAATGAATGAGAAAAGAAAAATAAAAAGTTTTATAAGTAAAATAGGTAAGTAGAATAAGATGATAGATAAATTAAGGCAAAAGTGGATTCAGTATAATGATTTTACATTAAGAGAAATTATTAAGCTTTTAAATGCAAAAATATCTGGACGTATTTTGTTGCACTGTGCATACTGTATGATTGCTCAGAGAATAATAAGAGAACCAATAAAAACAGTAATTGACATCGGAGCATATGATGGAGAATATTCAAAATGTGCCAAATATGTTCTTCCTTCAGCAAAAATATATGCATTTGAACCAACAGAAATCTGCAAGAAAATTAGTGGAAGAGACATAACTGCTTTTAATTTTGGATTATGGGATAAAACAGGCAAAGGAGTTTTTTATCAAACATTTGATTTGAATACAGGAATTCCTTGTTGTGATAGTTCTTTCTTTAAGACAAAGGATACGAAAAATAATGAAGGTTTTAAAAAAGTCATTATTGAAAGAAAAAGATTTGATGGATTGGATATTAAAATTGAAAGACCTTGTTTTGTAAAAGTAGATGCAGAAGGCGCAGAATATGAAGTCTTGAAAGGTTTTGGAAATAAATTAAAAGAAGTTGATGTGATACAGTTAGAATACCTCTTTGAAGAGAATTACAGCAGGCAAAACTTTATTAAAATAATTCAATTATTAAACAAGTACAACTTTCATGGTTTTTTCCAACCAATAACAACATGGCCAAAAGGAAAATTACCTCAGTCCAATGATTGGATATTTTTTAAATACGAAAAATGACAAGTAAAATAACTATCTCCCTACCAGATAATCTAAGGGAAAAATTAGAAGAAAAAATAAAAGAGACAGATTTTAAGTCCATAGAAGATTATATTTTATATGTGTTAAAACAAATGGTTTCTGTTGATTCTAAGGAAAAAGTAACTTATTCTGATGAAGATGAAGCTGCTCTCAAAAAAAAGCTTAAAGAAATGGGCTATCTTTAATAATCTCTTTTAATACACTGCAGATGTATTCAATTTCATTGTCGTTTAAGTCGCTTGAACTTGGAAGATAAAATCCCCTTTCTCCAAGCATGTCTGCCACAGGAAAATTTCCAGAACAATCAGGAGCATTTTCAACAGTCTTGTTATAATAAGCCGGCTGTTTGTGCATTGGAATAAAAAATCCTCTTGTTTCAATCCCCCTCTCTTTTAGTCTGTCCATAACTTGTTCTTTTGTGAGTTTTATTGAATTATCCAGGACAATTCCATACATCCAGTAAACATTTTTTGCATAAGGTTTTTCAACAGGCAAGATTAACCCAGGAGTATTTTTCAGTAACTTATTATATCTCAGCCCAACAGAGCGTCTTGCTTCAATAAGCATTTGTGCATTTTCCATTTGTGCAAATCCTATCGCTGCTTGTATATTAGTCAGCCTGTAGTTGTATCCTACTTCACTATGGACAAATCTTGGCAAATCAAACGCATGATTTCTCAATTTTCTCATTTTTTCTGCAAGTTCTTTATTGTCTGTAACGCACATTCCTCCTTCTCCTGTTGTAATTATTTTGTTTGCATAAAAACTGAAACATCCAATGTCAGATAAGCTTCCTGCCTTTTTTCCTATGTATTCTGCACCTGTTGCTTCTGCCGCGTCCTCAATAATGAATAAATTGTGTTTCTTTGCAATTTGATATATCATAGACATATCACAAGGATGTCCATAAATATGAACAGGCATTATGGCTTTTGTTTTTGAAGTTATTTTTTCTTCTATTTTTGTAGTGTCAATATTCCATGTATCTATTTCAGAATCAACAAGAACAGGAGTGGCTCCCGTGAATATAATAGCATTTACTGATGCAGCCATGGTAAATGTTGGAACTATCACTTCATCCCCTTTTTTTAATCCTAAAGAAACACAGGCTAAATGAAGTGCAGCCAACCCGCTTGTGCATGAAACAGCATATTTTGTTCCACAATATTTTGCAAATTCTTCCTCGAATTTATCGAGATATTCTCCTTTGCTGCTTATCCAATTAGTTCTTATTGCATCAAGAACATATTTTTCTTCATTTCCAGGAAGCCAGGGTTTACAAACAGGAATCATTTTATAATTTTAATTTAGGTATATCTTTTAAGCTTTTGTATGTTATATTTTATAATAATCTTTTTAAGCATATAAAATTCTGTTTTATTATGGAAGAAAAAGATGTTTTATTTGTAGAAAATTTAGTAAAACCAGAATATGAGAAAATAAGAGACTGGTCTCATGGTTGGTTACATATTTTAGGAGTTAAAGAGTCTTCTATTAAATTAGCTACAGCAGAAAATTATGACACTAATGTGTCTGCAGTTCTTGCTTATTGCCATGATCTGGGAAGAGTTTTAGAAGAGCAAGATAGTTCTCTTGGTTCTCATTCTGTTTTATCAATAGAGCCTTCTGTACGAATTCTACAACAAATTGGAGTAAAGGGTAAACTTTTTGGTTCTATAATTGAAGCAATTGCAGTGCATTCTTATAAAGATTATCAAGGAAAAGATTTAGCAGCTAAAGTTTTAAGAGATGCTGATAAATCAGAGGCTCTTGGACCCAAAGGAGTACTGCGTGCCGCAAGATATATCTTGAGAAGAGATTTTGTAGATACAGATTTAATTTTTAGAAATTATCATAATCAAGAATTGATGGATTTATTTGCTAAAGAAACCTTAGAGAGAATAAAAAAAGATCCAGAAGCCCTTAGCAGATATTTAAAAGATTTTAGTTTCACTTTAGAATGGATTAATGAAAAAATGTTCGATACAAACTCAGCATACAGATTGTTTGAAGAAGAAATGAAATATATCAAAAAATCACATGAGTTTTTATTGTCCTAATTTATTTTAATTCTCACAACATCCTCTTCATAACCTGTTCCTTCTCGTGATTCAGAAATAAGATCTATCATTACTGCTTTCTCTATTGCCTTGAATGTATGAATTATCTTCGGAGGAATTGTAATCAGTTCTCCTGCATTTAGGATGATTTTTTTAACATTATTTGGTTCATTTGCAGGAGCAATTAGAACTTCAAAAGTTCCTGATAAAATATAAGAGTATTGTGTAGATAATTTGTGATAATGGTTTCCTCTTACTCCATTAATTTCTGTTGTAATCAAGCCCACATGATTTATTTTTTCATTCAGCAAGTCAGAAATAATTCCTCTCTCATCTGAATAAACAGGATCTATCTTTTCTATTTTCAAAGGCAATGAATCTTCATTTATACTTCCAATAATAACTGGTTTTGGAATAGGGATTATGAAACTTCCTGTTTTCAGGAAATCTTTACTATTCTTTATTATCTCGCTTGCAAAATTCCAAGCAAAAATAATTCCATAATCTGCTTGTTTTTCTCCTCCCACAATAGGAATATGCATACCAGGAGTATAATGCCCTCTTTTTATCAATGATTTCTCTGTCATATAATCAATGACACTTGTATCAATCTTGCAATAATTCAGCAAGGTGTTTCCCTTTGCAGGAGCACTTATTCCAACTATTTTTTTGCCTTGTTTTTTCAAGTCTCTAATCAATTCGCTGAATATTTTCTTGTGTTCAGCAACCCTTCTAGCAAATTCATCCAATGTTTTTTTATTATAAATTCCTTTATCTTCTTCTAGTTTAATCAGGTTCTTCACATTCTCTGCTATTTGTTTTTTTCCATTCCAGCAAACAAATACTCTTATTGATTTTCCATGAATCTCCTGCCTTTCTACATCAAAAACATCCATTCCATATTTACTGAAAAAGTTTACCAATGGTTTTACAGAAAGGTATTCCAAATGATCCAGATAAATTGTATCATATTCTAAATTTTTTATTAAATCGACAAAATAAGGAGCTTCAATTATAAAAATTCCCTCTTCATCAAGCATTATTTGCAGACTTTCCATTAATCCTTTTTTATCGTCAATATGAGCAAACACATTTGTTGCACCAATAACTTTAGCTTTTCCTTTTTCATTCACGACTCTTCTTGCAACATTTGGATTAATAAATTCCTGCCAGGTTTCAATTCCTCTTTCATTTGCAATTTTTGCAATTCTTGGTGCAGGGTCAATTCCAAGAATATTCATTCCATTTTTCTTGAAACCTTCTAATAAAACACCAACATTGCTTCCTATGTCTACAATTAATGAGTTTCTTTGAAGATTAAATTTCCTGCATACAGAATCAGCCATGTCAAAAAAATGTTTTTTTCCTGTTTCTGTTATAGAAGACTCATAAAGATATTTTTCGTTGTAAAGATATTCTGGTTTTACAGCATATACTAATTGAGTTAATCCGCAATCTTCGCACTGGCAGACTTTTAAAGGGAAAAAAATTTCTGGCTGATTAATTTCCTCTTCACTTAATACTCCATCAGCAGGAGGCAAAAAACCAAGATTTAGAAATTCATATAATCTGGGTGAATTGCACATTCTACAATTTGTTAATTTTCTTCCGAATTCCATTTTTTTGTGTCTGGCAATTTAATTCCGTATTTTTCAGCAAATTCTAAGAGGATTTTTATCGAAGAAGAAATTTTCTCTCCGACCTCTTTTTCTTTTCCTTCCACATATGCTTCTTTTTGGGCTAACGCCAAATCGTGTTCAACCATTCTTTTTACTAATTGTTTAAATCTAATTCTTGGTTCCCATCCTAATTTGTTTTTAGCCTTAGTATAATCTGCACATAGAACGTCTACTTCTGCTGGCCTCATGTATATTGAATCAATTTTAACAATAACTTTTCCATTTTCATCCAGATATTCTTCATCTTTTCCAGTTTTCCCGTTTGACTTTATTTTCATTCCTAAAATATTTGCAGCCTCTTCTAAGAATTCACGGATAGAATGCATTTCTCCTGTTCCAACAACATAATCATCTGGTTGTTCTTGTTGAAGAATTAGCCACATTGCTTCTACATAATTTTCTGCATGCCCCCAATCTCTCTTTGAATCCAAATTCCCAAGAGACAAGCAGTCTACTAGTCCCAATTTTATCTGGCATAAAGTTCTTGTTATTTTTCTAGTAACAAAATTCTCCCCTCTTCTTTCAGATTCATGATTGAATAATATTCCGCTTGAAGCATATATTCCATATGATTCTCTGTAATTTACAGTTATATTATGAGCATAAACCTTTGCGCAACCATAAGGACTTCTTGGATGAAAAGGAGTTTTTTCAGATTGAGGAACTTCTGTTGGTTTTCCTGAGAACATTTCTGAAGATGAAGCTTGGTAGAACTTTGCTTTTGGGCATATGTCTCTTATCGCTTCTAGCATTCTTAGTGTTCCTAATGCAACCACATCAGATGTATTTTCAGGAACATCAAAACTAATTCTTACATGACTCTGTGCACCAAGATTGTATACTTCATCAGGCATTATTTCCTTGATTAATTTTTTGACAGAAGTAGAGTCTGTTAAATCTCCATAATGAAGTATTGGTCCGCTAATATCATCAAATGATTTTTTTCTATTTGTCAAATGTTCTAATCTATCTCTATTATTGAAATTGCTTGTTCTTCTTACAATCCCGTGAACTTCATAACCTTTTTTTAACAAGAACTCTGCGAGATAACTGCCATCTTGTCCTGTTATCCCTGTGATAAGTGCCTTCCTTTTTTCCACAAAAAGAAAGTGAAGTTTTGATTTAAATAGTTTATGAAATAGGAATATACATTTTAATCTATTATATTCTTCCCACTAAAATCATATTCCAATGCTTTTCTGTTAATTCTTCACCAAATTCATAAGAAGGGCATAAATGAATTAATTCAAATTCTTCGTCATTCATGTATTTTTCTAATTCTTTTGGAAAGAAGAATCTGACTTTGTGTATTTCTTCATATTTTTTTATCAAATTATCATTTTTAAAAATTTCAACCTCAAATTTCACATTATTTATATGATTTTTTACATCTAAATCAGGAAAGCTTCTCCTTACAATTTTTAATCCCTTAACTTCAACAATTTTCTCTCTGCTTGTTGGCAACTCATGCATTACCCCCAAACCATTCCAGCAATCAATAATTAGCAGTCCATTTGGATTTAGATGCCTTTTAACACATTTGAAGAAATTTTCAATTTGTTTGTTCTCTGTTAAATATCCTATTGCTGAAAACATGCAGATGATAGAATCAAATTTCTCATTCAATTCAAAATTGGACATGTCTCCTACAACAAACTTAACATTCGGAGTTTTCTCTTTTGCTATTTCTATCATATCTGGCGATAAATCCAAGCCAGTCATCTCATAGATTCTATCAGAAAGCTCTTTTTCATGAAGTCCTGTTCCGCATCCCAAATCAAGAACTTTTTTATTTTTTAAGTTAAATTTTTTAAATACTTGTTCTAAAAAATCAATCTCTTTTTTGTAATCTTTATTCTTGTTGAATAAGTCATAATATCTTGCATAACTTCCCTCAAATTTTTTATCTTCCATTATGCAAAATACCTCCATGTCGATTTTGTATTTGTGGAAAATTTCTTATTTTCTGTCATTATGTATTAATTATCTGTTTTATTCTTTTAATAAAATTTTCTCTTGAAAAAAATTCTGCCCTTTTCATGAATTTTTTAGGATTAATCTTTTCTTTCTCTAATTTTTCCAGGATTTCTTCTAATTTTCTTCCTCCGTCTTCAACATCATCAAATCCAACCCCCCATTTTCCTTTTTCCACAACCTCGTCCCATGTTCCACAGTCTTTAGAAGTAAGAACAATTACTCCAGAAGCCATCGCTTCAACAGAAGTCAGGGTTATGCTTTCTCCTTGCTGGGAATCTATCAAGACCTTAGCTTGAGATAATATTTCTCTTAGTTCCTCAAAAGTCGGGTTTTTGATTATTCTTACTCTTTTGGATATTTCAAATCCCTTGATTAATTGATTCAAATAATTAATATAATCCTCAGAATCAGGAGTACTTCCACCCATTATAATTAATTCATAATTAGAAAATTTTTTGGTTCCATTATAAAAAATCTTTATGGAATCATCCACCATCTTGTTCTTTGCAATTCTTCCAAAAACTATTATCAGATTTTTTTTAAGTTTTTTATCATAAAAAAATTTGTCTGTTTCTACTCCGGGATACAGGTTTTCTTTTAGCCTTATCTTCCAATATTTTTCAAGCTCATTTCGTGTATAGTTATCTACAGGGTAGATGTCGTATTTATCATTTAATCTTTCTTTTTTTAAGTTAATAACTGCCTTAATATTGTCCTTGATTTTTCTTTTATAACTTCTATGCAAATTTGGAAATTTATCCAAATCAGATCTCACAGGAGACACACGCCATACTATATATCTTGGTGGATTCTTTGGAAGATATTTATGAAGTATCCTTCCGTCCATGTCGATTATCAAGTCAACTTCTTTAGCCATTTTTTTAAATTCTTTTTTTATTACTTTTCTTGCGAGAGTGTCTTCTTTGCAAAAAAATCTTTTGAATTTGCTGCAACTGTAGATTTTTTTTATTTTAAATTTTCCATAAAATTTTGTAATTTTTTCTATATCTAATCCAAAAGGGCTAAGCAAATATACTTCTATTCCAAGATAATCTAACGTAAAGATTAAATCTCTCACAACTTTTGGAAACCCTCCTCCGCCAGAAGAGATATCAGGCATACACACAATTCCAACTTTACTCACTTTTTGTAATCTTTTCATAAAACGCTTCCATTTCTTTTATTTTTTTGTTCAGTCTAAATTCTTCCTGAAATTTCTTGACGTTTCTTTGTAATTGAGCATAATCTTTTTTTTCAAGAATTTTTCTTAGATTTTTTAAATCATTCAAGTCAACACCAAACCCGATTTCATATTTTTCAATTATCGCTCTCATGTATTCACATTCTTTGTCAATAATTATTGGCAATCCTGCCTCGAGATAATTTAACATTTTTGCGCCAAGGAGTATTTTCTGTTCATTTAAGCTATTCTCATCCATGTCTTCGAATGGTGGAAAAATTCCATAATGATACTGGGACATTTCTCTGTTTAATTCATTAGGTTTTATCCCCTTGTGATAAGAATAATATTTGTTCTTTTTTGCTTCGTTTGCAAAAAATTCCCCGTCTTTTTTATCAAGACACTCCCCATAAGTATGAAAATGAATCTTTTGAGAAGTGATAACTCTCATTGCATCGATGTAGCGATTTTTTCCAGGCCATATTGAATGAGGGCTTCCTCCAAATACTATATGGATATCTTTTCCATTCTTTTTTTTTGGAGCAAAAGTCCACTCATCAAGTAAGCTTGGAGATATGTACATTTTAGGAGCATTTACCTTGTAACTCAATAATTCAAATTCTTTTGGAGACATCTTGTTTATCACGCCATCTACATCTCTCATGCAAACCTTTTCAGAGAATTTCTGAATCTCTCCTTTTATCCAGAACTCTTTTGTAAAGAAGAAATTTCTCTTGTCCATTCCCCATATATCATTTGCATAATAAATTTTCTTGCTGTTTCCCATGAATAGCATAGTCATTAAACTGAATGCATCAGGACCTGTAACATGAAAAAGATATGGCTTCATTTTTTTTATATCTGTAAAAAATTTTCTTCCATCTTTGCTTGATATTTTATTAAAAAAATCCTTGATAGTATGGAGAAAGTTTCTGTCCATTTTGTGGCTTAATTCAAGAACCAGAATCTTGTCATAGGCACTTGAATAGAATTGCTTGTCTATCTTGGAAAAAGTAACCAGAATTACCTCATACTTGCCTGTTAATTTTAATGTTCTTGCTATCCTGTAAATTATAACTGTCGGTTTTGGTTCGACAAACACAATTTGTTTTTTTTCCATTTTATATAGATTAAATTGATTATAACAAATAATTTTTACATAATATCTTTAATTTCCACGCTCGTATGTCCTAACTGCTGTTTGTAATCTGTCTTGGATTTTACATCACAAGGATTGCATTCTCCAAATTTATTGCAGATTCTAAATATATCTTCTACCTGAAAATCATCTCTAGTCATGTTCCCAATTTGATTTTCTTCATGATACAAGTCTCTGTGGCATCTGTAGACTTTCCCATCAGGCCCTATTATCAGTTCTGAAGTCTTGCATGAACAGTTTTTTAATTGTCTTGAATTTATCGCTTCTGGATATTTTGAATAGTTTCCATACAATTCTGAATTATATTCTCCTAGAAATTCTTTCAGTCTGAATAATATTCCTGCTTCAGCACATTTGAATTGCATTTGATTGATTGCCTGCAGTTGTTCTGGACTTGGATATAAAACAGAATAAATTCCAATTGAAAATCCTGCGTCCTTGAGTTTTTTTGCATTGCTCACAAGTTTATCTGCATCCTGCATTTGCTCTGGATGATAACTGACTCTTATTGAAGGATATTTTGAATCTCTGCTTATTTTTTCTGGTTTGACTTCATTAATAAATCTCTGTATGCCATAATCACTCCATTGCAGGTTTGTCATTATGTCAATTTTTAATTCTGGTTTTATGTTATTTATTATATATATGAAATCCTTGTGAAGAAAAGGCTCTCCTCCACTGAGAGTCACAGGCACATTTTCTTTTGGTTTGATTTTGTTAATAATTTTAACCCAATCTTCTCCTGAAATTTCCCTGAATCTTATCCTGTTGAACTCTTGGCTTTTGTCATATGCATTGATGCAAAAACTGCAGTTCAAATTGCATCTCATTGTTAAGAATGCTGCGATATATTTGTAACTTTCAGGAAGATTAATCTCTTTTCCATCCATTAGGATAAGATAAAATAAGGCTTTAAAATGTTTATGATGCTTGCATAACAATAATGCTTAAAAATAGTTTTTATCTCATCAAGAAATGAACCTTGATAAATGGAATGATTTTTTATCTAGATGGGCAAGAGCAGTTTCTTCTTATGAAACTCCTGCTGATTTTGTTTATGGTGCAAGAGTTTTATCTCAAAAATGGGAATTTGATGGAAAACCCCTTGAAGTTAGAGTTATTGTTTCTCCTAACAACGCATTAAGAAGAGAGTTAATGGCGAAACAAAAAACATATGTTTTTCAGAAACAACAAAGCGAATATATTTTTCGTCTTGATGAAAAATGCTTTTTATGCCAGAATGTTGTTCAAGCGATTGATTCTATTGGAAATTCTCTTGTTCCTAATAATATTATTTCAATAGAAGGAAGTTGTATGATTTTGCCAAATAGATATCCTGCATTTATAGGACATTCTCTTTTTGTTCCAACAAATCATGATGATACTTCTCATAGAATAACTCCTATGACCGTAACATTTGGAGATGATAAAAAAAGGCAAGTCTATATGCCAGAGCAAGGAAAAACAGCAGGAGATTTAATGAATTCAGATTATCTTGCTAATTTAATTGACGTTTGTAATAAATATTCTCTTGTAGCATTGAATAACCATGTCAGAGATGGAATGAGTATTCCAGGGCATAAACATTTTCATCTTTACCCTGAAGATTTAGAATTATTTAGCAGGGCGCCCACAAGGTTTTCACCTACAGAATTTGGAGCAGGAATGAATGTAGATGATACCCTTTTTTCAACTCTTGCATTTTCAATGCATAGTTATGATCAGATAGATAGAGCCGCAGAAACATTGCAAAGAATGGAACAAGCTAATGAGGTATTTACTTTAGCATATGTTAATAAAGTTCTTTTTGTAAGTCCAAGAAAAAATATTCCTGTTGGAGAGAGAATTCAAATTGGAGCAGGAGTTCCAGTTCATTTTTTTGGAAGTGAAGAAGGAATGAAAAAAACAGTTTCAAGATATGTTCCTGTAAAATCAGATAATTACAATTGGGAGAGATTTATCAAATAAAATGCCAACAATAAATTATACGCCAATAGATTATGGAGCATGGAATTTTGATGGACAAGGAATAAATATTCTAGATAGACTTTCAACTATTGAAAGAGAAATCTGGAAAAAGGGGTTGCCTTTTCAAGACAAGAGAAATGACACAGGACACGCAGAGGTTGCGACTTATTTTGCATTAATCCTTACAGAAAGAACAGGCAGAAATAGGTGTGTGACTGTTCCTGCGATAATAACACATGATATAGGTTATAGAGTTGATCCAGAGAAATTTAGAGAAGCATTTATTTCTAAACCAGATAAAGAAGCACAATTAAGAATTAGATTAGAACACCAGATAAGAGGAGGTATTTTAGCTTATAATATTTTAAGAGATTCTGGGCTTTCTTCTGATTGTATAGCAGAAATTTTAAGAATAAATTTAGACCATGATACTCGTTTTTATGAAACAACTCCTGATGGAGAAATTGTCCAAGATGCAGATGTTCTGTGGCGTGCTACTAAACCTTGTATAGATGCTTATCTTTCAGGAAAACCTGTTGAAGAGGTTCGTAGACTATCTGAAGATAATATATTCCCTCTATTGAATTTGCCATTGTCAAAAGAAATTGCAAGAATTGAATTAGAAAATTCAATGAGATTCTTCAAATAAAATTATCATGCTCTTCTGGATTTTTTAACCTGTATAAGTATCTATTTATTACATCCAGTCTGCATCCTTTCCTGCATGTCTCACAACCTATTTCTCTTAATTTTTTCAAAACTTCTTTCCTTTTTTCGCTATTCCAAACCTCAGAGAAATTATTTTCATACAAGTTTCCATATGTAAATTCTTTGTTTCCATAAAAAAGATTGCAGGGAACAACATTTCCTTTAGCATCTATCAGAGCAAAAAATGGCAAACCATAGCATTCAGGATAAGTTATTCCTTCCTGAATTCTTTCTATTGTTGCTTTCCTGAAAAATATCTTGAAGCCATCAGAATCAAATTCTTTTAATTGAGCCTCAACCTTGTTGTATTCCTCTGTATCTATTACTAAATCATTAACGCTGTCTGGATGTTTTGAATAAGGTTTAATCTGAAGATTGTCTGCACCTTCTTCTTTTAACACTCTTGCGAGTTTGACTGCTTCATCTTTATTCTGAGGAATCATTAGAAATTGCGCGCCAATCACGACATTTAATCCAAGTTCTTTTTTTAATTTTGCACATTCTTTAATATTCTCAATTAACCTGCCAAAATCTTCTTTGTTTGTTCCATGTATTAATGCATAATTTTCAGGACTTCCAGAATCAATGCTAAATCTTATCCAGGACAAATTAGGAAGAATTTCTTTTATTCTTTCTTCTGTTAGAGGAATTCCGTTAGTTGTTATAGATACATCAATTCCATTTTCTTTTGCAGTTTTCACAAACAAGCAAATGTCAGGATGCAGAACAGATTCTCCTTCTCCAGCA